>NZ_FOBJ01000038.1:0-9216 GCF_900109805.1 Variovorax sp. YR750 | reverse complement strand
CTCGCGCTGGGCCAGTCGACCAGCCTCTACGGCGAAGTCGGCAAGCTCTGGGCGAGCGGCGGCAACGCCAGGGTGAAGAGCTCGATCAACGGGTCCGTCGGCGTGCGCGTGAAGTGGTGAGACCTCGGCGGGGCAGAGATCCCGCCAGCCACGCCGCGAGACCACGACGGCCTATCGCTCGCCGGTGACCTCGAGTTCGACGCGTCGATTGGGTTGCAGACAGGCGATGAGCTGGGCGCGCTGCCGGCCGTCGACACACGAGACCAGCGGCTGCGTCTTGCCGACCCCGAAGGCGCGCAGTGCCGACGGCGGCAGGCCCCGTGCGATCAGGTAGTCACGCACGGTCGCAGCCCGCGCAGCCGACAGCGCCTGGTTGTACGCGTCGCTGCCCAGCCTGTCGGTGTGGCCGATCACGGTGATCGCGTCGAAGCGCTTGTACTGGCCCTTGAGCTGGGCGGCCAGTTGGTCGAGCTGCTCGCGTCCGTCGGCCGACATGTCGGCCATGCCCGACTTGTCAAAGGCAAACAGCGCATCGGCTGCCATCCTGAAGCGTTGCGGCGCGGAGGCGGCGGCAGCCGCCGGCACCGGCGCCGCCGCATCGACCTTCGGCGAAAGGTAACCCGCGCAGGCCGGGTCCTTCCAGTACATCGCATCGGAGAGGCCCTCCCTGTAGACCACCTTGTACTGGCAGGTGACGAATTCGTCGCCTCGGCCGGTGCGGAAGTTGAACAGGTAGTCCCACTCCTTGGGGCCGAAGAGGCCTTCGCCGAAGTGCGGATAGCTGATGAGCTCGCGCACCTGGTTCTTCGTCATCCCCCGGCCGACGCGGCGCAGCTGCTCCACATTGACGAAGGTCCCGCCCTTGAGCCAGGCGCTGCCCGCCTCAGGAAAGTGCACGGAGTCGGCGGCGGCAGGCGCCGCACCGGTCTGCTCGGGCACGGCGGTGCCCGTCGCGCAGCCTCCCAGCATCGCCACCAGGGCGGTCAGTGCGAGGCAATGGAATGTAGTGTGTGTTTTCATGGATGTTGTTCCTCTTGCGCTCAGTCGAACGAGAACCCGAAGCCCACGCGCACGATGGCCTTGCTGCCGCCGGTGGCCCAGCCCACGCCCGCATGCAGGGTGGTCTGCCCGTTCTCCGAGCGTTTGAGCAGGTTGAAGCCGATGCCGGCCTGCCCGTTGTAGCCCGCGACCGCACCGCTCACGTGGTAGCGCCCCGGCTCCACCGGCGTGACCACCGCCATCGCTGCCGAGGCCGCGATGCCCCCCGAGAGCATCCGCGTGTTGGCATCGACCTTGTCGCCCAGGGCATTGATGCGGTTGTTCAGGCCGGCGCTGGTCGCATTGAGCTGGTTGACGTTGACGGCGTCGGTGCCCGCCACGCCCGGCGCCACGTTGTGCACGGTGACCGGCGCGGTGGCATTGCTGCCGCCCATGGTCACGCTGTTGTAGTTGACCGAGCCGTCCGCGTTGGCGTCGTACTTCACCGTCGACTGGTCGATGGCGGCGACCGTGCCCTGCACGCCCCGCAGCTGCGAGACGTTCACCGCGTCGCTGTCGGCCGTGCCCGCCGCCACGCCGGTGATCTGGCGGAACTGGCCGCTGGCGGCATTGCCCACCGACACCGCTGCCAGCGTGCTGGTGGTCGCGCCGATGGCGATGCGTTGCGCGTCGGTCGCGGTGGGCGGCACGTAGCCCGCCACGCCCGCGGCCGTCGATGCCACCGAGCCTGCGCCCAGCGCCACGCCGCCGGCCTGCGTCACGCTGGTGCCCGCGCCCAGCGCGACGCCCTGCACCGCGGCTGCGGACGACTGCGTGCCCAGCGCGATGGAGTCGGCCAGGTGCGAGGTCGCGCCCTGGCCGATCGCGATGCCGCCCGGTGCACTCTGCTGCACCACGGCGCCGTTGCCGATGCCCACGCCGTTGTTGCCGTTGACCACCGTCTGCGGGCCGACCGCCACCGACTCCGTGCCGATGGCCAGCGAGTCGGCCGCTGTGGAGTTGGCGTGGAAGTACTGGATCGGCGTGACCGCGAAGGACTGCAGCGCGCCGCTGAGCTGGCGCACCGTGACCGCGTCCTGTGCCTGCGTGCCGTCGGCGACGTTGGTGATCTGGCGGTAGGTGGTGGCGCTGCCGACCGAGAGGGCTCCCACCAGCGTGCGGTCGGTCGTGTTGAAGGGAATCAGCGAACTGCCCGCGGGGATGTTGCCGGTGCTGCCTGCGACCGCGCGGTCGGAGACGGAGCCCGCGCCGAGGGCAATCCCGCCGTTGACAGTTGAGCTGGCATCCTTGCCCACGGCGACAGCGTCCGCAGCCTGCGCGCCGAGGTTGTCCTCGTTGCCGCCGCCGGTGGATTGCACGCTGAAGTACCTGATCTTGTTGGCGGTGACCGTGGTGCTCAGGTTCGCGATCGACTGGTTGGTCGCGTAGAGCTGCGAGCCGTTGATGGCGTCGGTGGAGGTCTGCGAGAGCCTGCCGGCCGCGACGTTGGTGATCGTGCGCTCGGCGCCGACGGCGCCGACACTGACCGTGCTCGTCGGCCCGGTCCCCGCGAAGTTGTAGGTCGTGCCGTTGATCACCGTGCTGGCCGTGCCGACGGCGACATCGGTGGTGGAGCCCGAGCCCAGCGCCACCGCACCGGCGTTGTTGGCCACCGCGTTCGGCCCGATCGCGACGGAGTCCGTCCCCAGCGCCTGCGAGTCGGGCTGGGTCGAGTTCGCATGGAAGTACTTGATGCCCGCACCGGCGTTGATGTTGGCGATGTCGGTCGTGTTCTTCGTGACCTGCTGGTTCGTGCCGTACAGCTGCGAACCGTTGATCGCGTCGGTCGACGTGTCGGAGATCCGGCCGGCCGCCACGTTGGTGATGGTGCGCTCGGCACCCGGCGCGCCAACGCTCACGGTCGAGGTCGGCGTGGTGCCGGCGAACTTGTAGGTCGTGCCACCGACCACCGTGCTGGCCGTGCCGACGACCGTGGTCGTGACCGAGCCGGAGCCCAGCGCGACGTCGCCCGCATTGGCGCTCGCCGTTGCCGCGTCGCCGATGGCCACACCGCCCGCCTTGCCCACCGCGCCGGCCGTCGAGCCGTTGCCCAGCGCCACGGAGCCTTGGCCGATCGCCTTGTTCCCGTTGCCGATCGCGACCGCGCCATTGGCCTGGTTCGCGGCCGTGGCCGAGGCCGTGCCGTCGCTGTTGGCGATGTTGTTGGCGCCACCGGTGAAGGCACCGGTACCGCTGGCATAGCTCGGATCGCCGATCGCCACGGCACCGTCGCCGTAGGCCGTGTTGCCCGAGCCGATCGAGATGGCCTTGCCCCCCGTGGCTGTCGCACCCTTGCCGATGGCCACCGCCTCCGCGGAGTCGGCCGTCGCGGTGCTGCCGATCGCGATGGTGTCCGCGGCGCTCGCGCGCGCGCCGTTGCCCATGGCGACGCCACTGGTCCCCGCAGCCAAGGCGTTCACGCCGGCGGCCAGGGCATTGACACCCGTGGCGCCGTCGTTCGCATAGTTCGCCTGCTGCGTGCCGTTGTCGTTCACGGCGTAGTAGTGGATCTTCGCGCCGTTCACCTGGGTGGTCAGCTGGCTCACGTTCACCGCATCGGTGGGGGCCACGCCGGGCGCCACGTTGGTGATCACCGTGTTGTTCGCGTTGATGCCGGTGGTCGTCACGCTCGGACCGCCCGTGATCGTCAGGCCTGCGTTGTTGATGACCGTGCCGCCCGCGGTCACGCTGGTGAAGCTCGGTGTCGCGCTGGTGGCGATCTGCACCTCCGAGCCGTTCTGCGTGATCGCGATGTTGTTGCCCGCCGTGTAGGTGGCGGTGCCGCCCGGGGCGATGTTCTGCACGCTCGTGCCCGTCACGGTGCCCGTGCCCGTCTGCGCCGTGGTCACGTTCCAGCCCTTGCCCGCCGTCACCCCGATGTTGGCGAGCTCGGTGTTGGTGGCAAAGAGCTGCGAGCCGTTGATCGCATCGGTCGAGGTGCCGGAGATCCGGCCGGCCGCCACGTTGGTGATCGTGCGTTCATTGCCCACGCTGCCCACGCTCACGGTGCTCGTCGCTGCGGTGCCCTGGAAGGTGTGGACCGTGCCGTTGACGGTTGCACTCGGGGTGTTGACCACGGCCGCCGTGGTCGAGCCCGAACCCAGTGCCACGTCACCCGCATTGGCGCCCGCCGCCGCGCCGGTACCCAGTGCCACCCCGTTCACGGCGCTGACGGCGGCGTTGTTGCCCATGGCCACGCCGCCCGTGGCAGCCGCCGTGGTGCTGGCCCCCACGCCCGCGGCGACGGAGTTGATGCCTTTGGCCCCGTCATTGTTGACGTTGGCGCCAGCCACCCCGTTGTCGTTCACGCTGTAGTACTTGGTCTTGCTGGCCGCCACCGTGTTGGTCAACTGATCCACGTTCACCGCATCGGTGGGGGCCACGCCGGGCGCCACGTTGGTGATCACCGTGTTGTTCGCGTTAATGCCGGTGGTCGTCACGCTCGGGCCGCCCGTGATCGTCAGGCCTGCGTTGTTGATGACCGTGCCGCCCGCGGTCACGCTGGTGAAGCTCGGTGTCGCGCTGGTGGCGATCTGCACCTCCGAGCCGTTCTGCGTGATCGCGATGTTGTTGCCCGCCGTGTAGGTGGCGGTACCGCCCGGGGCGATGTTCTGCACGCTCGTACCGGTCACGGTGCCCGTGCCCGTCTGCGCCGTGGTCACGTTCCAGCCCTTGCCGGCCGTGGCCGCCACGTCGTCGATCGCAGCATTGGTGGCGAAGAGTTGCGAGCCGTTGATCGCGTCGGTCGAGGTCCCGGAGATCCGGCCGGCCGCCACGTTGGTGATGGTGCGCTCGGCGCCGGAAGCGCCCACGCTCACGGTCGAGGCCGGCGCGGTGCCCTGGAAGTTGTAGGTCTTGCCGTTGATCACGGTGCTGGCCGTGCCGACGGCCGTGGTCGTGGTCGAGCCAGAGCCCAGTGCCACGTCGCCGGCGTTGTTGGCGACCGAGTTCGAGCCCAGCGCCACGCCGTTCGCCGCCTTGGCACTGGCCGTGTCGCCCACGGCGACGCCGCCCGCGGCCGTGACGGACGAGGCGTTGCCGAGCGCCGTGGCGCGCGTCGCCGCAGCGTTCGCACCGGGGCCAACGGCCGAAGCGCCCTCGCCGGACGCACTGGCGAATTCGCCCACCGCCAGGCTGTTGGTGGCGCTGGCGTTGGAGAAGGCGCCCACCGCGGTGGAGCCGCTGACCCCCGATGCCGTGGCGTTGACGCCGATCGCGGTGCTGCTGACCGCCGACGCCTTGGTGCCGGTGCCGATCGCAATGGCGTCGCCGGCCGACGCGCTCGCCTGGAAGCCCTGCGCCACGGCCTGGTCGCCCGACGCCGAGGCGGCGACGCCGGCCGCCAGCGAATTCGCGCCCGTCGCACCGTTGTTGGTGTAGTTCGCCTGCTGCGTGCCGCCGTCGTTCACGCTGTAGTAGTGGGTGGGCGTGCTGGCCGCGATGGCCGCGACGGCCTGGTTGGTGGCGAAGAGCTGCGAGCCGTTGATCGCGTCGGTCGAGGTCCCGGAGATCCGGCCGGCCGCCACGTTGGTGATCGTGCGCTCGTTGCCCACGCTGCCCACGCTCACGGTGCTCGTGGGGTTGATGCCCTGGAAGTTGTAGGTCGTGCCGCCGATGGTCACGTTGGGTGTGCCCACGGCCGTGGCCGTGACCGAGCCGGAGCCCAGCGCGACGTCGCCCGCATTGGCGCTCGCCGTCGCCGCATCGCCGATGGCCACGCCGCCCGCCTTGCCCACCGCGCCGGCCGTCGAGCCGTTGCCCAGCGCCACAGAGCCCTGGCCGATCGCCTTGTTCCCGTTGCCGATCGCGACCGCGCCATTGGCCTGGTTGGCTGCAGTGGCCGAGGCCGTGCCGTCGCTGTTGGCGATGTTGTCGGCACCGCCGGTGAAGGCACCGGTACCGCTTGCAAAGCTCGGATCGCCGATCGCGACCGCGCCATTGCCGTAGGCGGTGTTGCCCGAGCCGATCGAGACGGCCTTGCCACCCGTGGCCGTCGAACCGTTGCCGATCGCCACCGCATCGCCGGCATCGGCGACGGCGCTGTTGCCCATCGCGATCGCATTGAGCGCGGAAGCCTTGGCGCTGTTGCCGAGTGCGATCGCCTGGGCAGCAGATGCCGCAGCGAGTGCGCCCACCGCGGTGGCGTTCTGGCCGGTGGCCGCCGTGCCGAATCCCAGCGCAGTGGCGCGTGAGACGGTTGCCGTGGCGTTGTTGCCCATCGCGACGGTGCCGACGGCCGCGGCGTTGGCCCCCGACCCTGCCGCGACCGCGCCGATGCCGCTAGAGACCGCCTGATTGCCCATGGCCAGCGCGAAGTCGGCCGAGGCATTGGCGAGGTTGCCGAGCGCGGCCGAGCTGGTCCCCGCCGCGTTGGCCAAAGTGCCAATGGCCGCGGCATCGGTGCCTGCGGCGTTGACTCCCCAACCGCCTGCGAACGCACGTTGGCCAGTGGCCGTCGAGCTGACCCCGACCGCGGTGGAGTTCACACCCGCCGCATTGGCGAAGGTGCCCAGGGCGCTGGCGCCCGCTGCGGTGGCAGTGGCAGCCGCGCCGAGCGCGACCGCATTGGTGTCGCTGGCGACCGTGCCGGACCCCAGCGCCATCGCGCCGCCGGCGCCCGAGGTCGCCGCATTCGGGCCGAGCGCCACCGAGGTTGCCGCATCCGCCTTGCTCTGGAAGCCGATCGCGGTGGCGTTGTCCTTGGACGCCGTCACGTCCGTGCCGATGGCAACGGCACCCACGCCCGTGGCGCCCGTCCCCGCGACCGTGCGCGAACCGACGTAGACCGAGTTCAGCTGGGACGCGACCGACTGGAAGCCCACGGCGACCGCGTTCTGGGCAGTGGCTTGGGCGCGGGTGCCCTGGGCCATGGCATCGAGCCCGCTCGCGGTCGCCTGGTAGCCGAGGGCGACGGTGCGCAATGCGCTGGCGTTGGAACCAAAGCCCACGGCGGTGGAACTCTGCCCGCTGGCGATGGACTGCGTGCCCACCGCAACGGTATTGGTGTTGCTCGCGGTCACATCGGTGCCGATGCCGATGGCACCGTCGGCCAGCGCGCCCGTGGTAGGCCCGGTGCGGGCGCCCAGATAGATGGAGTTGACACCGGCGGTGTAGGCCTGGAAACCCAGGGAGATGGAGTTGAGCTGGGTGCTCAGCGAGTTGTATCCCACGGCGAGGCCGCCGCCCGCTTGGGCTTGCGCAAGCGAACCGAGCGCGGTGGCCCCGATCCCAGAGGCCTTCGATTGGAACCCCATGCACGAGGCGGTGCCGTTGTACATGTTGAAAGGCGAAGCCGAGCAATCGACCGACTGCGCCTGCGCCACAGAGGCTCCTCCGATCCCGCCCATCGCCAGCAGCGCGGTCATGAGCCCTGCGCGCAAGTGCCCAGAAGCGAGCAACGTGAGCGCGCCGGGCGCAGCCGCCACGCAGCTTGCGCCCCGCTTGCCGCGGGCGCGGGTGTTTTCCGACGCCGCGACCCAGGCGCCAAGGGATTCATTCCAAATTGAACAATAAGTTGTATTCATGAGGCTCCGTCCGTTCGATTTAAACCGCGTCTCCCTGGAAATTTCTCTATTAACTGTTGTTTACAACTATTGACGACGGGGTTAACGATTGCAACTTGGCTTGTTGCTTTTCGGAGGAATTTGGTCGAACCGATTTAGATTTCCATATAAAAATCAAAAACTAATAGTAATATAAAGTTACTAATTAATTAGATTGCTTACCTCATTTTTGACCTTTTGAGATGTGACTTCCTTGTCGTTTTTTTGTTCTTTTATCGAAGACCCGATGAATAGCTGCCGCTTTTCGTGGCGTATTGCCGCGATTGCAGGAAAGTTGCGGCCGGGTGGTGACGGCGGACGGAGAAACGCCCGCGCTGGCGGTTTGGAAGAGGCCCCTGCGTCGCTGGGACAGCGTCCTCGACGCGAAGTCGCGTCAGCGAACCACCTGCCACATGGGCCTGCAGGCCCTGACGCCCGCTGACGCTCTGCGACAGGCCAGTTACCTCGATGGAGTGGGGTCACCCGAGGAGTGCTCCAGCCCGCACGGGATGTGTTTCCTCCAACGATCGCCGGGATGGAGGGCGCCCGGCGCGAAGTCGTGACCGCCCGGCAAGAGCTTGAAGTGGCTGAACGCAGTTCCTGCAACGGCATTTCGCGATCACCTGGATGCTTCTGCGGGTGCAACGCCTTGCCCACCTTCTCAAATTACCCAATAGGCAGCCAGCACCAAACAGCCTCGCCTTGCAAGGTATGGCGCTCCATATTCAAGGTCTTTTCGAGCAATTTCTCCACGATCGTTGTTGTTCCTGCATCACAACTCCAGCGTGAAGCTCTAGCAGGCAAAGTTCTTCGCAACGATTACATCGAAAAATGAATTGGTGAATGTCAATTTTGATATGAATAAAAAACCACAAATCAAAAATCCCGCCAAACCGCTCACGGTGCCCGCCCGAACGAAATCAATTTATTTAATTTCACGCGCCGCTGCCCCTGCCCCACGGTCGCGAATTCGAGAAGCCTGGGTGCCTCTGATGGGCTGCAGTCCGACACGGACCACCTGCTCAGAGGATGCGTTTACAGGGCCAGATCAAGGCTCCAAGCCCTACCGTGGCTGGTTGTCCGACAGGGGCGGGGTTCTCGAGCGGGGCCTTCATGGCTTGGGCTGCTGCACGCAGCGTTCGGCATCTGTTCAACGACGCGGGCCGTCTGCGCCCAGAACGCCGACATCGAGAAGTTCAACGGCAAGTTCCGCGACGAAGGTCTGAACAAGCAGTGATTCGAATCGCTTGCGCAGGCCGGCGAAAGGTCACCCGGCGGCGGCGCGACTACAACGAGAAGCGGCCCCACATTTCGCTGGGCCGCACCCGGTCAGCCAGGTTCGCCAACTTGCATCCCCGCCGGGGTCAGGATTCCATGGAAATCAACATCCGCGCCATTCGGGGAGCAGCAACATCCCCTTTTCCCTGGGGCCTCTCAAGAAGGACCGTGCAGCGCGCCCATGGGCGGCCGGCTGCGATCTCACGACGGCGGTGCTTCTCCGACCAGCCCAGGCGTCACCTGCACGTTGTTGCGCCCCGCTCCCTTGGCCTGGTAGAGCATCTCGTCGGCCTGCTTGACGAGCGCGGCCGCCGTCGTGGCGCCGCCCCGGTAGAACGCCAGGCCGATGCTCGTGCTG
>NZ_FOBJ01000026.1:0-93309 GCF_900109805.1 Variovorax sp. YR750 | reverse complement strand
CGCACGGACGTGCCGAAGATCGTGGACTGGTACATGGAAGGCAAGATCGACATCGACAGCCTGATCACGCACACCATGCCGCTGGAGAAGATCAATGAAGGCTTCGACCTGATGAAGCGCGGCGAGTCGATCCGCGGCGTGGTGGTCTACTAACCCCCAGGCTTCGCGCACTTCGTGTCGCTTCGCCCCCCCTTGCAGGGGGCAACACCTGCGGCCCGGCAAAGCCGGTTCCGCGGTGTTTCTGGAAAAGACATCGGCTCACTCCCTGGAGATGACCTTGTGATGGAAAGAATGGAACCCCTGCGCAGGATCGAGGCGGGCGTCCTCGAAGTCGCCTACTACGAAGCAGGCCCCGCCGACGGCCCGCCCGTGCTGCTGATGCACGGTTTTCCGTACGACATCCACACGTACGCCGAAGTCGCGCCCATGCTGGCCGACGCGGGCTGCCGGGTGATCGTGCCGTACCTGCGCGGCTACGGCGCCACGCGCTTCCTGAGCGAGGCCACGCCGCGCTCGGGCGAACAGGCCGCGCTGGGCGCCGACCTGCTCGCGCTGCTCGACGCACTGGAGATCGACCGCGCCGTGCTGGCCGGCTACGACTGGGGCGGTCGCGCCGCCTGCGTGGTCGCGGCGCTGTGGCCCGAGCGCTGCGCGGGGCTGGTGTCCCTCAACAGCTACAACATCCAGAACATCGCGAAAGCGATGGAGCCCGACACGCCCGACAACGAGCACAGCCTCTGGTACCAGTACTACTTCCACAGCGAGCGCGGACGCGCCGGCCTGCAGAAGGACCGCAACGCGTTCACGAAGCTGCTGTGGAAGCTCTGGTCGCCCACGTGGAAGTTCGACGACGCCACCTTCGAGCGCAGCGCCGCGGCCTTCGACCATCCCGATTTCGTGGACGTGGTGATCCAGTCGTACCGCCATCGCTTCGGCCTCGTGCCGGGCGACCCGGCCTATGCCGACATCGAGCGCCGCCTCGCGGCCCAGCCCACGATCACCGTGCCCGCCATCACCTTCGACAGCATCGACGACGGCGTGCGCCCGCCGGCCGACGCATCCGCCCACGCGCACCGCTTCGGCGGCCCGCGCTCCCACCGGCTCGTGCCTGGCGCCGGCCACAACCTGCCGCAGGAAGCACCGCGCACCTTTGCCGACGCCGTGCTCGAACTCATGCCCGCCCTGCGCGGCAAGAAAACCCCGCAATGACCGAGAACACACCGAAGACCCTTTCCGAGCACCGCGCCTTCGGCGGCACGCAGCGCTTCCTCGAGCACCGTTCGCTCGAGATCGGCCTGCCGATGCGCTTCTCGATCTACCTGCCGCCGCAGGTCGCGCACGAGCGCGTGCCCGCCCTGCTCTATCTCGCGGGCCTGACCTGCAACGAGGAAACCTTCGCCATCAAGGCCGGCGCGCAACGCATGGCGGCCAGCCTGGGCATCGCGCTCATCGCGCCCGACACCAGCCCGCGCGGCCCGGAGGCGGAAGGCATTCCGGGCGCCAAGGACAACTGGGACTTCGGCATCGGCGCCGGCTTCTACCTAGACGCGCTGGCCGAGCCCTGGGCCACGCACTGGCGCATGGAAAGCTGGATCGTGCACGAGCTGCTGCCGCTGGTGACCAGGCACTTTCCCATCGACGGCGAGCGCCTCGGCATCTTCGGCCACTCGATGGGTGGCCACGGCGCGCTCACGCTGGCGCTGCGGCATCCGGGTCGCTTCAAGTCGCTGTCGGCCTTCGCGCCGATCTGCGCGCCCACGCAATGCCCATGGGGCGAGAAAGCCTTCTCCGGCTACCTGGGCCAGCCTGGCGCCGACCGCGCGCAATGGCTGGCGCACGACGCCAGCGCGCTCATGAAGTCGCAGGTCACGGCACCCTATCCGCAGGGCATCCTTGTCGACCAGGGGCTGGACGACAAATTCCTGGCCGAGCAGCTGCACCCCGAAGTCTTCGAGGCCGCCTGCTTCGCCGCCGGGCAGCCGCTCACGCTGCGCCGGCACGCGGGCTACGACCACGGCTACTACTTCATCCAGAGCTTCATGGCGGACCACATCGCGCACCACGCCCAGACCCTGCGCGCATAGGGGTGTAAGGCCTCATCGACCGCGGCGGTTCCGCGCCGTATCATGAACCGCATGTCCGCCGCCCAAATTCCGGCCTTTCATCTGCGGTCGCGCGAAGGCACGGCCGAAGAGAACATGGTGCTGGCCGGCATCTGGCGACGGGCGTGGATCTCGGCCAATCGCGACGTGCCGCACGTGGAGCCCGTCGACCATTGGCTGCACCGCGTGTACACCGAGTTCGGCCCGCCCGCCGACGTGGTGCTGGCAGAACGCGAAGGCCAGGTGCTGGCGTTCATGGTGCTGCACGCGCGGCGCGAATACGTGGCCCAGCTCTTCGTCGAGCCCCACCTGCGCAACCAGGGCCTGGGCAAGGCGCTGCTCGACGAGGCCTGCGTGCGCATCCCCACGGGCTGGCGGCTGCACGTGGCCGCGAGCAACACGTCTGCGCAGCGCTTCTACGAGCGCTATGGCCTCGAACGCGGCGCAACCGACTTCCACCCCACGAGCGGACGCGAACGCATCGCCTACCATTGGTCGCCCTCGCGCCCGCCGTGGCGCATCGGCTGAACACCCCTCTCCCATCTTTCGCTGCCCCATGCGCATCGACCACATCGCACTCTGGACCACCGATCTCGAACGCTGCAAGCGCTTCTACGTCGACTACTTCGGCGCCACCGCAGGCGCGGGCTACGTCAACCCGGCCAAGGGCTTCGCCTCCTGCTTCCTGAGCCTGGGCGATGGCGCGCGCATCGAGGCCATGACCACCAGCACGCTGTCGCCCGTGCCGGCCGAGGCCGGCGCGCAGCGCATGGGCTGGACGCACCTCGCGATCAGCGTGGGCTCCGACGCGGCGGTGGACGAACTCACGCAACGCCTGAAGGCCGACGGCTATCCGCTGCTCGACGGCCCGCGCCGCACCGGCGACGGCTACTACGAGAGCGTGGTGCTCGACCCGGACGGCAACCGCATCGAGATCACTGCCTGAGCGCGCCGCGCGGCCATCTTTTCCAGGAATTCCTCGTGCACTACCTGCTGATCTACGAAACCGCTCCCGACTACCTCGAACGCCGCGGCGAGTTCCGCGACGCGCACCTGGCGCTCGCCTGGCAGGCCGTGGAACGCGGCGAACTGCTGCTCGGCGGTGCCACGGGCAACCCGCCCGACGGCGCGCTGCTGCTGTTCGAAGCCGACTCGCCCGACGTGCCCGCCGCGTTCGCGAAGCTCGACCCGTACGTGCTCAACGGCATCGTCACCGGCTGGCAGGTGAAGGCCTGGAACACGGTGGTCGGCGCGCAGGCGTCGACGCCCGTGCGCCCTGCGGCGAATGCAGCGAGTCCGGCCCGATGAGCGTGTTCGTCCAAAGCCTGCACGAAGTCTTCGAACGCCTGGGTCGCATCGAGACGAAACGCATGTTCGGCGGCCATGGCGTCTGGCACGAGGGCCGGATGATCGCGCTGGTCGCCAACGACACGCTCTACCTGAAGTCCGACGCCGAAAGCGCCGCGCACTTCGACAAACTGAACCTGCCGCCCTTCACCTACGTGCGCCAGGGCAAGTCGATGCCGATGTCGTACCGCCTCGCACCGGCCGATCTCTTCGAGGACCGCCACGAAGCGGCACTGTGGGGCCGGCTCGCCTACGAAGCGGCGCTGCGTTCGGGCCAGCCGCCGAAGCCGAAGAAGGCGCCGGCAACAAAGAAAGCTGCGGCAAAGAAAACCGCTGCGAAGAAAGCACCCGTGAAGAAAACCTCCATGAAGAAGAAGCCGACAGCGAAAGCGGCCTCCCGGTGAACGAGCGCCGCAACAACCCCACGCTCCCTCCACTGCCCGAGCGCGAACAGATCGCGCTGCTCGACCCCTTCGAAAGCCTCGGCACCGCAAGCATCGTGGTCGTCTCCACGCTGCAGGAAGCCGAACGCGCCGCCGCCACGCTGCTGGCGGCCGGCATCGCGGGCTTCGACACCGAGTCCAAGCCCACCTTCGCGAAGAACGAGGTGTCGGGCGGCCCGCACGTGGTGCAGTTCGCCACGCGCGACACGGCCTGGCTGTTCCAGCTGCACCGCACCGAGTGCAACCCGGTGGTGGCCGCGCTGATCGCCTCGACCGAGCTGCGCAAGGTCGGCTTCGGCCTCTCGAGCGATCTCACGCTGATCCGCAATCGGCTGAACATCGAGCCGAAGGCCGTGTTCGACATCGACGACGAATTCCGGCGTCGCGGCTACCGCAGGTCGGTGGGCGTGAAGGCGGCGGTGGCGCTGGTGTTCGACCGCCGCTTCGTCAAGTCGCGCAAGGCGACCACCTCGAACTGGGCCAACAGGCAGCTCACCGAAGCGCAGGTCCGTTACGCCGCGAACGACGCCTGGGCGTCGATCCGCGTTTACGACGCGCTCTTCGGCGGAGGCATCTGAACAACCGGCGGGCTCAGTCCCGCCCGGCTTCGACGATGGCCTGCGCGAGCCGCTGCGGGTTCGAGAAGAACATCTCGTGGCTGCCCGGGCACTCCACCAGGCGGAACAGGCCCAGCCGCTCCGACAGGCGCGGATGCCACGGCATGCCGTGCGGCATCGCGATGTCCTGCTGGCAGTTGAGATAGGACTTGCCCAGCGCCAGCGCGGCCAGCGGCTGCTTCAGGCTGATCTTGTCGGTGAAGGTGCTGTACGGATGCGGGTTGAGCTTCGCGTAGGCGGCCTCGGCGGTCGCGAAGTCGGCGTCGTTGATGAAGGCGTCGCGCCAGATCTCGAAAGGCAGCGTCACGGCGTTGCCGTTCGCGGCAGCCACGGCGTCGAACATCGTCACGTAGTGCGGCGGCACCATGTCGTTGAGCGACTCGCCGTCCAGCGGCACGAAGGCGTTGATGTAGACCAGCCGCTTGAGCCTGTGCGCGATGCGGTCCGCCACGCCCGAGATCACCATGCCGCCGTAGCTGTGGCCCGCGAGGCGGACCTGCGTGAGATTCTTTTCCTCGATGTAGCGCACGATGGACGCGATGGCCTCCTCCAGGCCGGTGCGCGAGCGGTCGTCGTCCGGGTTGTTGCCAGCCACCGTCGGGCAGTACACGGTGTGCCCCGCGGCGCGCACGTGATCGGCGACGGCTTCGATTTCGGCGCCGGTGTGCCAGGCGCCATGGACGAGAACATAGGTGTCGGACATTGGTTTGTCTCCGTGGTTGTGACGGTGGACGACTGTAAGGAATAACGGTGCTTTGCGGATGGCCGATGTCGGCCAGGGCGATGGCCGGTTCGTGCCAGCCCGCTTGCCTCTATTCAATAATTCAACGATACTTGAAATATGGAAGAAAACGATGTCGTCCGATCCCTCGCCGCGCTCGCGCAACCCGTCCGCCTGCGGGTGTTTCGCGCACTGGTGGTGGCAGGCCCAGCCGGCCTGACGCCCGGCGCCCTGACGGAAGCGCTCGAGGTGTCGGCCACGAGCCTGTCCTTCCATCTCAAGGAGCTCATGCATTCCGCGCTGGTCTCGCAGGAGCGGCAGGGCCGCAACCTCATCTACCGCGCAGCGTTCGACCGGATGAACGGCCTGCTCGCCTACCTCACCGAGAACTGCTGCCAGGGCGAGGCCTGCCTCACCGAAGGCGGCGCTGCCTGCGACTGCTGACGGAGAAACCCATGAAGCGCTTCCACGTTCACCTGCACGTCGATGACCTCGCCAGGAGCATCGCCTTCTACTCGAAGCTGTTTGCGGCGCCGCCAGCGCGTGTCGAGGCCGACTATGCGAAATGGATGCTCGACGACCCGCGCGTCAACTTCGCGATCTCCACGGTCGGACAAGGCAGAGGCATCGACCACCTGGGCATCCAGGCCGAGGACGAGGCGGAACTCGCCGAGCTGAAGACCCGCGGTCAGGCCGCCGACCGCACCCTGTTCGACGAGGGGCAGACCGTGTGCTGCTACGCACGCAGCGAGAAGCACTGGGTCACAGATCCGCAGGGCATCGCGTGGGAGCACTTCCAGACCATGGACGGCGCCGTGCCGGTCTACGGTCAATCCAGGTCCACAGCCAAGGCCGAGTCCGCCTGCTGCGACACCGGCGCCTGCTGCTGAGGGTTGCCTGCCCGTACCCGTCCACGGCGATCCGCATGTTCGAAGAAATCACCCCGCCCCTCTCCACCGAGACACACCGTCATGGCTGAAAGAACCTACAACGTGCTGTTCATCTGCACGGGCAATTCCGCTCGCTCCATCATGGCCGAGGGCCTGCTCAACCACCTGGGCAAAGGGCGATTCAAGGCCTATTCCGCTGGCAGCCATCCGGCCGGCAAGGTCAACGCCTATGCATTGCTCACGCTGGACAGGATGCATCTTCCGGCCACCGGCTATCGCAGCAAGAACTGGAACGAGTTCGCGAAGCCGGACGTGCCCGAGATGGATTTCGTTCTGACCGTCTGCGACAAGGCAGCCGGCGAGGTCTGCCCGGTATGGCCCGGCCAGCCCGTGACCGCGCACTGGGGCGTGGCGGACCCCGCGGCTTTCGCGGGCACGGAAGAAGCCTCGGAGCGCCAGTTCATGGACACGGCCCTCACGCTCAAGCGCCGGATCGAACTGATGCTGGCCTTGCCGCTGGCCCGGCTCGACACGATGGCCATCCAGCGCGAGGTCCGCGACATCGGCAAGGTTCAGAAAGCTCCGCAATGACTCTCAACGTACTCATCCTCTGCACCCACAACTCGGCCCGCAGCGTGCTGGCCGAAGGCATGCTCGACCACTGGGCCCGCAAGCTCGGCAAGGACGTGAAGGCGTTCAGCGCCGGCAGCGCGCCCAGCGGCCGAATCAACCCTTTTGCCATCGAAGTGCTGCAGGCCGCTGGCGTGAACACCGAAGGCTTTCGCAGCAAGAGCTGGGACGAGTTCGACACGCCGCCCATGCACGTGGTGATCACGGTGTGCGACAGCGCGGCGCAGGAGGCCTGCCCTTACTGGCCCGGTACGCGCGTCAAGGTGCATTGGGGTTACCCCGATCCGTCGAACACCGAGGGCGGCGACGCCGCCAGGCGCCAGGCCTTCGAGCTGACGCGCCAGGCGATCTCGTATCGCATGCTGCAGCTGCTCGCGATCGACAACCCGGAAGCAATGAGCGATGCCGAGCTGCAGGAGCAGCTGAAGCGCATCTCGGCGAACTGACTCCATGAGCGCAGTCATCGAAAGCCCGCGCACCGGCGCGGCCCCCATGAGCATCTTCGAGCGCTACCTGACGGTGTGGGTGTTCCTCTGCATCGTCGTCGGCATCGCGCTGGGGCAACTGTTCCCGTCGGCGTTCCAGGCGGTGGGACGCCTGGAGGTCGCCAGGGTCAACATCCCGGTGGGCGTGCTGATCTGGGTGATGATCATCCCGATGCTGCTGCGGGTCGACTTCGCGGCATTGGCCCAGGTGAAGAACCACTGGCGCGGCATCGGCGTGACGCTGTTCATCAACTGGGCGGTGAAGCCGTTCTCCATGGCCTTCCTGGCTTGGCTCTTCGTGCGGCAGGTCTTCGCCGGCTCACTGCCCGCCGACCAGCTCGACAGCTACGTGGCCGGCCTGATCCTGCTGGCCGCAGCGCCCTGCACGGCGATGGTCTTCGTCTGGAGCCGGCTGACCGGCGGCGATCCTGTCTTCACGCTGTCGCAGGTCGCGCTGAACGACGCCATCATGGTGTTCGCCTTCGCGCCCATCGTCGGCCTGCTGCTGGGGCTTTCGGCCATCACGGTGCCGTGGGACACGCTCATCACCTCGGTGGGGCTGTACATCGTGTTGCCGGTGATCTTCGCGCAGCTGCTGCGCAAGCGGCTGCTGAAGGACGGGCCCGCCGCGTTCGAGCAGGCTATGCATCGCATCGGGCCCTGGTCGATCGCCGCGCTGCTGCTGACGCTCGTGCTGCTGTTCGCATTCCAGGGCGAGGCCATCATCAGGCAGCCGCTGGTGATCGCGATGCTCGCGGTGCCGATCCTGATCCAGGTGGTGCTGAACTCAGGCCTCGCCTACTGGCTCAACCGCAGGCTCGGCGAGAAACACAGCATCGCCTGTCCCTCCGCGCTGATCGGCGCATCCAATTTCTTCGAGCTGGCGGTGGCCGCGGCCATCAGCCTCTTCGGCTTCCACTCGGGGGCTGCACTCGCGACCGTGGTCGGCGTGCTGATCGAGGTACCGATCATGCTGGCGGTGGTCAAGGTCGTGAATTCGTCGAGGGGCTGGTATGAGTCGTGAGCTGCCGAACGTCGACGCTGCCCTGTTCGAACAGGCCGATCCGGAACGGCTCTTTCCGGTGGAGCGCTCCACGCATGCGCCGCGCATCCTGCTGCTGTACGGCTCGGTCCGCGAGCGCTCCTACAGCCGCCTGCTGACCGAGGAGGCTGCACGGCTTCTTCGCGCGCTCGGCGCCGAGACACGAGTCTTCGACCCGCGAGGCCTGCCGCTGCCCGACGCGGAGCCCGAGGACCACCCCAAGGTGGCGGAGTTGCGCGAACTCGTCCAGTGGTCCGAGGGCATGGTCTGGACCTCGCCCGAACGCCACGGCGCCATGACCGGCATCATGAAGGCGCAGATCGACTGGATCCCGCTTTCCATCGGCTCGGTGCGGCCCACGCAGGGCAAGACGCTCGCGGTGATGGAGGTGTCGGGCGGCTCGCAGTCCTTCAACGCCGTGAACCAGATGCGCGTGCTCGGCCGCTGGATGCGCATGCTCACCATCCCCAACCAGTCGTCGGTGGCCAAGGCCTTCACGGAGTTCGACGAAGCCGGGCGCATGAAGCCCTCGCCCTACTACGAGCGGGTGGTCGACGTGATGGAGGAGCTGGTCAAGTTCACGCTGCTCACGCGCGACTGCGCGGACTACCTCGTGGACCGCTACAGCGAGCGGCGCGAGAGCGCCGAAGCGCTGTCGAAGCGCGTGAACCTGCGCAGCATCTGAGGAGCGCAGGTTCAGCCGCGCCGGCGCCGGAGCTCGCCGGGCGTGGCGCCCAGGTGCCTGCGGCACAGGCGCACGAAGTGCGAGGCGTCGGCGAGCCCCACCCTGAAGCCGATCTCCGCGATGGCCAGGCGATCGAATCGCGCATCGGCGAGCATGCGCCGCGCCACCTGCATCCGGAAGCCGGTGAGCGCGGTGGCGAAGGTGGTGCCGCCCTCGCCGAGGCAGCGGTGCAGGCTGCGCTCCGAGATGCCCAGCGTGCGCGCCACGCCCGCGGCCGTGAGCCCCGGCTCCGCATGGCGTTCGCGCGTGGCGTCGAGCACGCGCCGGCGCAGCGCCGTGCGGCCCTTGTCGGGCTCGTCGGCCGGAGCACTGCCGGTGGCCAGCGCCAGCAGGCTGCCGAGCTGGTCCCCCAGCAGCTCGGCGGGCATCGGCGGCTTCACAGCCATCTGCGGCGACAGCTGCCGCACGAAGCCGCACAGCACACCGCCCCAGCCCGCCTGCCCGTCGATGCGCCGCGCCACCTGGTCGCCGGCATCGGGAATCCACGAGTCGACCCAGGCCGTGGGCAGCTCGAGCGAGATGGTGTCGGCCGACTGCAGCAGATGGAATTCGTAGCGCCGGCGCGAGTCGACCAGCACCGCGTCGCCCGGCAGCAGCCGCGCGGAGCGGCCGTCCTGCGCCGCCACCCAGGCCGAGTCGGTCTTGCACAGCAGGTAGAAGTAGTTATGGCTGCTGTGGGCGATGGCGCGGCGCGTGCGGTACACGTCCTGCGCGCTGCCGCGCACCTGGTTGACGACGATGGGGCCCAGCGCCGCCGATTCGAGCGTGGCACCGAAGCCGGCCGCCGCAGGGCTGGTCACGTCCATCTCCAGGAAGCCCTCGCAGACGGCGCCCACCCAGTAGTCGAGCCGCTGCGCGGGAGGCACGGCGTCGGTGGACCAGCGGTGGATGGCGGCATTGCTCATTGGGTCGGCTTTCGTCCTGCAACCTTCGTGCCCCGCGGCGCGGGAAGCGCGTTCGCAGACGCCCCGGCGTCGCGAGAGCGCAGAAAGATACCCAAGCCATGCCCGCTTGCCAATCGGGTATAGACCGCCTCCGACGCCCCCGCTCGCCCGACACCGGCAAAATGGTTCTCGAACCAAACCGGTGCGCGGGGCCGCCCTGCGCACGCACATGAAAGAAGGGCAAGACTGGCCATGAGCAACAAAAGCGATTTCGGACTGATCGGCCTGGCCGTGATGGGCCAGAACCTCGTGCTGAACGTGGAAAGCCGCGGCTTCCAGGTCAGCGTCTACAACCGCACCGAAGCCACCACCGAGGCCTTCATCGCCGCCAACCCGGGCAAGAAGCTGGTCGGCGCGAAGACGCTGGAAGAATTCGTCCAGAGCCTGGCCAAACCCCGCAAGATCCAGATCATGGTCAAGGCCGGCGCGCCGGTCGACCAGGTGATCGAGCAGCTCATTCCCCTGCTGGACAAGGACGACATCGTCATCGATGGCGGCAACAGCCTCTACACCAACACCGAACGCCGCGACGCCTACCTGAGCAGCAAAGGCCTGCGCTTCATCGGCGCGGGCGTGTCGGGCGGCGAGGAAGGCGCGCGCAAGGGCCCGTCGATCATGCCGGGCGGGCCGCTTTCAACCTGGGAAGTGATGAAGCCGATCTTCGAGAGCATCTCGGCCAAGGTGGACGGCGAACCCTGCGTCATCCACATCGGCCCCGGCGGTGCCGGCCATTACGTGAAGATGGTGCACAACGGCATCGAGTACGGCGACATGCAGCTCATCTGCGAGGCCTACAGCCTGTTCAAGGCGGCCGGCTTCACCACCGACGAGATGGCCGCCATCTTCAACGAGTGGAACGACGGCGAACTGCAGAGCTACCTGATCCAGATCACCGCCAAGGCGCTGGAGCAGAAAGATCCGGAAACCGGCAAGCCGATCGTCGACGTCATCCTCGACAAGGCCGGCCAGAAGGGCACGGGCCAGTGGACGCTGATCAACGCGGCCGAGAACGCGGTGGTCATCAGCACCATCAACGCCGCCGTGGAGGCGCGCGTTCTCTCGTCGCAGAAGAAGGCGCGCGTGGCGGCCAGCAAGCAGCTGCAGGGGCCGAAGATCGAACTGTCGGTGGAGAAGAAGGCGCTGGTGGCCAAGGTGCACGACGCGCTCTACGCCTCGAAGGTCATCAGCTACACGCAGGGCTTCGACCTCATCAAGACCATGGGCGACAAGAAGGGCTGGGGCCTCGACCTGGGCGGCATCGCCTCCATCTGGCGCGGCGGCTGCATCATCCGCGCACGCTTCCTCAACCGCATCACCGACGCCTTCCGCACCGACCCGGCCCTGGCCAACCTGATGCTCGACCCGTTCTTCAAGGACCTGCTGAACCGCACGCAGCAGAACTGGCGCGAAGTGGTGGCGCTGGCGGTGAGCAACGGCATCCCGGTGCCGGCCTTCAGCGCCTCGCTGGCCTACTACGACAGCTACCGCACCGAGCGCCTGCCCGCGAACCTGCTGCAGGCGCAGCGCGACTTCTTCGGCGCCCACACCTACGAGCGCGTGGACAAGCCCGAAGGCCAGTTCTTCCACACCGACTGGCCGGAAGTCATCGGCTGAGCCACCACCGGCCCATGCCATGCCGCTCCTCGACTACCCCAGCCACCTGGTCGAGGACTGGCAGCTGAGCGACGGCACGCCCGTGCGCATCCGCCCGATCCGCGCGGAAGACCTGGCGATGCACACGGCCTTCGTGGGCGGCCTGTCGAAGGAAACGGGTTACCGCCGCCTGCTGTCGCCGCGAACGCCGCAGCCCGACGAGCTGTGGCGCATGACGCACATCGACTACGACCGCGAGCTCGCGCTCATCGCCACCACCATGGTCGACGGCTCGGAGCAGCAGATGGGCGTGGTGCGCTACGTGCGGGGCGACACGCCCGAAACGGCACGGGTCGCCGAATTCGCCATCGTCATCGCCGATGCCTGGCAGCACCACGGCCTGGCCCGCAAGCTCATGAGCAAGCTGATCGATGCCGCCGCGGCGGCCGGCGTCAGGCAGCTGGCGGACATCACGCTCTACGACAACACCGCCATGCTGGCGCTGGCGCGCAAGCTGGGCTTCAAGGTGCAGCGCGATCCGGGCAACCCGAACGTGACGTGGCTGCGGCTGGCGCTCGACGCGCCTGCCGGAGCGCGCTGAGCCTTACCAGGCCGTGCTCATCACGCCCTGCTCGGCCGCGATCCAGTCGCGCACCGGCAGCGGCAGCGCATGCGCTGGCGGCACCAGCCCCATGGCCGCATACGACTCCAGGTTCGGTACCAGCCCGACGCGACCCACGGCAGCGCCCTTCATATAGCCGGCCGCGCAGACCTTGTCGCCCCGCACGAACTCGAAGCGCATGTAGTTCCAGTGCTGGTCGGTGGCGTCGAGCCGGAAGCGCAGCATGTACACCTGAAAGGGGTTGAGCCCGCGCCGGTAGCTGATGAGCGATCCGCCGGACATCGGCCTCCAGCCCTGGCGCAGCATGGCGGTTGCAAAGCCGGTGCGCACGAAGTATTCGACCAGCATCAGGTCGACGACCGTGAGGTAGCGGCCGTTGTTCATGTGGCCGTTGATGTCGAGGTCGTTCGGCAGCACGCGCAGTTGCCGCTCCAGCGTGTCTCCCGGCGCGAGGCGCGGTGCGCGCCAGGCCCGCAGCAGGGTCATCAGCAGGCGCAGGTAGAGGTTCATGGAAAGCCTAGAATTGGTTCAATTCAGAACATTCTAGTTCAACACTGAACCATTTCGATGCCCGCTGCAAAGTCCCCCAAGCCCCGCACAACCGACCGCGCGCCCTCCTCGCCCCACGGCACGGCCGCCTGGCTGGCGGTGGTGCGGGCCTACAACCTCTGCGATGCGGTAATGACCGCGCGGCTCGCCGCCATCGGCCTGCGCGTGGGCGAACACGAGGTACTGGCCACCATCGCGACCACACCGGGCATCACTCAGCAGGCGCTGGCCGCGCGCTGCTTCGTGGCGAAGAGCGGCGTCAGCATGCTGCTCACGCAGATGGAGGCAAGGGGCTGGGTGCGGCGCGACAGCGACGGTGCCGACGCGCGCGTGCGTCGCCTCACGCTCACCGAGGACGGCATGGCCATGGCGCAGAAATGCCTGGCGGTTCAGGCGGAGATGGTGACCGCGATGGTCGCGCCGGCCACGCGCGACGAACTGGATCTGGTCGCCGACGTGATGGGCCGCGTGGCCGTCACGCTCGAAGGCATGCGCGCCGAACTCAAGGGCTGACCAGCCACGCCTTCACGGCGCCCACCGAGCGCTCCAGCGGCGCGATCGCGTCCACCGCCAGCACGCCCGCCTCTCCCACAGGCGACTCCAGCGTGGCGAACTGATTGGCCACGAGGCTGGCCGGAAAGGTGTGCTCGCCCGCGGCGGCCCGGGCAGCCACCCGCCGCTGCGCCTCGGCCTGCTCGATCTGCATGAACACGAAGCGCAGCCCCGGCGCGGCCGCACGCAGCTGGTCGCGATAGCTGCGCTTGAGCGCCGAGCAGGTCAGCACCGCTCCCTGCGGCGCCGCCGCCAGCGCGCGGCCCAGCGTGGCAAGCCAGCCGGCGCGATCGGTGTCGGTCAGCGCGATGCCGCGGCTCATCTTCTCGACATTGGCCGGCGGGTGATGGTCGTCGCCTTCGATGAGCGGCAGCCCGAGGGCCGTGGCCAGCGCCGCGCCCAGGCTCGACTTGCCGCATCCCGAGACGCCCATCACTACCACCCGGACCCCGTCCATATGCACCCTTTTGGTAAAGCGCCACACCCTCATTCAACAGCGCCTGCAAACCTAAATCTACTTCCTTATGATGCAAAACCTTTTTTCGCCGGAAGCAGAGAGCCTTCGTCATGGTCCAGCTCGCGTTGCGTCGTCCGTACACCTTCATCGTCATGGCGATGCTGATCGTGCTGGCCACGCCTTTCGTGCTGGCGCGAATGGCGACCGACATCTTCCCGGAAATCAACATCCCGGTGGTCAGCGTCATCTGGAACTACACCGGCCTGCCGGCCCAGGAGATGGGCCAGCGCATCTCGGGCCAGGTCGAGCGCGGGCTGACCACCACGGTGAGCGACATCGAGCACATCGAGTCTCAGTCGCTGGCGGGCGTGTCGATCATCAAGGTGTTCTTCCAGCCCACGGCCAACATCGAGATGGCCATCTCGCAGGTGGTGGCCTCCATGCAGGCGCAGGTGCGGCAACTGCCGCCGGGCATCACGCCGCCGCTGGTCATCAAGTACTCGGCCTCCAGCGTGCCGGTGATCCAGCTGGCGCTGTCGAGCCCCACGCGCTCCGAGAACTCGCTCTTCGACGCCACCGTCAACCAGCTGCGGCCGCAGCTCATCACGGTGCCGGGCGCGGCCATTCCCTTTCCCTACGGCGGCAAGAACCGGCTGATCTCGGTCGACCTCGACACCCAGGCGCTGCAGGCACGCGGCCTCTCGCCGGCCGACGTGGTGAACGCGGTGAACACGCAGAACCTGATCCTGCCCTCGGGCACGGCCAAGTTCGGCGCCACCGAATACAACGTGCGCATGAACGGCTCGCCCGACGCCATCGCGGGCCTGAACGACCTGCCGATCCGCACGGTGAACGGCGCCACCACCTACCTGCGCGACGTGGCCTACGTGCGAGACGGCTTCTCGCCGCAGACCAACGTGGTGCGCCAGGACGGCGTGCGCGGCGTGCTGCTGTCGGTGCTGAAGAACGGCGGCGCCTCCACGCTGGACATCGTCTCCAACATCCGCGCCATGCTGCCCATCGCCGCCCAGACGATGCCGGAAGACATCAAGATCACGCCGCTGTTCGACCAGTCGGTGTTCGTGAAGGCGGCCGTCAAGGGCGTGGTGTTCGAGGCCATCCTGGCGGCGGCGCTCACGGCCGCGATGGTGCTGCTCTTCCTGGGCAACTGGCGCAGCACGCTCATCATCGGGCTGACCATCCCGCTGTCGATCCTGGCTTCCATCCTGGTGCTCTACTCGCTCGGCGAGACGCTCAATCTCATGACGCTGGGCGGCCTCGCGCTCTCGGTGGGCATCCTGGTCGACCAGGCGATCGTGACCATCGAGAACATCGAGCGGCACCTGCACATGGGCACGCCCCTGAAGGAGGCCATCGAAGTCGGCGCGGGCGAGATCGGCTCGGCCGCCTTCGTCTCCACGCTGTGCATCTGCATCGTGTTCGTGCCGATGTTCTTCCTCTCGGGCGTGGCGCGCTTCCTGTTCGTGCCGCTGGCCGAAGCCGTGGTGTTCGCCATGATCGCCTCGTACCTGCTGTCTCGCACGCTGGTGCCGACGCTGGTGATGCTGCTGATGGGCGGCTCGCATGCAGCGCACCAGGCTCCGGTCGAGGGTGCGAAGCAAAGCGCCCTGCAGCGCCTGTATCGTGCCTTCGACCGCCGCTTCGAGCGCGTGCGCCGCGCCTACACGCTGGTGCTGTCGGCGGTGCTTTCCAAGCGCGCCGGCTTCATCGGCCTCTTCCTCGGCTTCTGCCTGCTGTCCTGCCTGCTCTACCCCGCGCTGGGCCGCGACTTCTTCCCCACGGTCGATGCCGGCCAGATCCGCCTGCACCTGCGCGCGCCCACCGGCACGCGCATCGAGGAAACCGCGCGCCTCACCGACCAGGTCGAAGCAGCCATCCGCGAGCTGGTGCCGCCCGACCAGCTCGAGACCATCCTCGACAACCTCGGCGTGCCCAACAGCGGCATCAACCTGTCGTACAGCAACGCCGGCACCATCGGCACCTTCGACGGCGAACTGCTGCTGTCGCTGAAGGAAGGCCACAAGCCCACCGAGCACTTCGTGTCGCTGCTGCGGGCCGAGCTGCCCAAGCGCTTTCCGGGCACGGAGTTCTTCTTCCAGCCGGCGGACATCGTCACGCAGATCCTGAACTTCGGCCTGCCTGCGGCCATAGACGTGCAGTTCAGCGGCAACGACATGGCGGGCAACGCCGCGCGCGCGGCCGAACTGACCAAGGCGATCCGCCAGATTCCCGGCGCGGTCGACGCCCACGTGCACCAGCGCCTGGACGGCCCCGCGCTGAGCCTGCAGATGGACCGCACGCGGCTGCAGCAGTACGGCCTGACCGCCTCCAACGTGGGGCAGAACGTGCTCATCGCGCTGTCGGGCAGCTCGCAGACGGCGCCGGCCTTCTGGTTGAACCCGGCCAACGGCGTGGTCTACAGCATCGCGGTGCAGACGCCGCAGTACGTGGTCGATTCGCTGGACTCGCTGCTCAACATCCCGGTGGGCGCGGGCGGCACGCCGGCGGCTGGCAGCGGTTCGCAGCAGCTGCTGGGCAACCTGGTCGACGCGCAGGCCGCGCGCCAGCCGGCCGTGATGTCGCGCTACAACATCGCGCCGGTGATCGACGTGTACGTGAGCGTCCAGGGCACCGACCTCGCCAGCGTGGCGTCGAAGGTGCAGAAGCTGGTCGACGAGATGCGGCCCACGCTGCCGCGCGGCAGCCGCGTCGACATCCGCGGGCAGGTGCAGACGATGCAGTCGTCGTTCATCGGCCTGGGCGTGGGGCTGGCGATGGCCATCGTGCTGGTCTACCTGCTGATCGTGGTCACCTTCCAGTCGTGGCTGGACGCGGCCATCATCATCACCGCCCTGCCGGCGGCGCTGGCGGGCATCGCGTGGATGCTGTTCATCACCGGCACCACGCTGAGCGTGCCCGCGCTCACGGGCGCGATCATGACCATGGGCGTGGCCACGGCCAACTCCATCCTGCTGGTGTCGTTCGCGCGCGAGCGGCTGGCCGCGGGCATTCCGCCGCTGTCGGCCGCGCTGGAGGCCGGCGCCACCCGCATCCGGCCGGTGCTGATGACGGCGCTGGCGATGATCATCGGCATGATCCCCATGGCGCTGGGCCTGGGCGAAGGCGCCGAGCAGAACGCCCCGCTGGGCCGCGCGGTGATCGGCGGCCTGGTCTTCGCCACGGTGTCGACGTTGTTTTTCGTGCCCGCCGTGTTCGCGGGGGTGCACAGTCGGCTTGCGCATCGCAGGGCCGCGCGCGAAGCATCACAGCATCAACCGCCAGCGGGCGCAGCCCCCCAGGAGAACTGATTCCATGACGGAGCAACGCCATTCGGCATTGGCCATCCACCCCATCGCCGTGGAAGAAGGCGACGGCGAGCTGCTGCGCCGCCGGCAGATCGTGCGGCGCGCACGCTGGCTGGTGCTGATCGTCCTCGTGCTGCTGGCGCTGGGCGCGGCGCGCACGGTGTTCGTGCGCATCGCCAACGCCCGCGCGCTGGAGGCCGGCACCGCCGAGCGCGCGAAGCAGTACGTGCAGACCGCCCTGCCCCGCCTGCCCACCACCGGCCAGACGCTCTCGCTGCCCGGCACGCTGCAGGGCTTCGTGCAGTCGCCCATCGCGGCGCGCGCCAGCGGCTACCTCAAGCGCTGGACCAAGGACATCGGCAGCCGCGTCGAGAAGGGCGAGCTGCTCGCCGAGATCGAGACGCCCGAGATCGACCAGCAGCTCTCGCAGGCCGTGGCCGCGCGCGCGCAGGCCGCCTCGGGGCTGGAGCTGGCGCGCAGCACCGCCGAGCGCTGGGAGGCGCTGCGCAAGAAGGACGTGGTCTCGCAGCAGGACCTGGACGAGCGCCGCAGCGCCGTCGCGCAGGCCACCTCGAACGTGGCCGCCGCCGACGCCAACGTGCAGCGGCTGAAGCAGACCGAGGGCTTCAAGCGCGTGGTGGCGCCGTTCGCGGGCGTGATCACGCGGCGCAACGTGGACGTGGGCGACCTGATCGACGCGGGCGCGGGCGGCGGCGCCGGACGCGCGCTGTTCCTGCTCGCGCAGACCGATCCGCTGCGTGTGTACATCAACGTGCCGCAGGCCTACGCGCAGCTGGTGAAGCCTGGCCAGCCGGTGGTCGTCACACAGGCCGAGCTGCGCGGTCAGAGCTTCAAGGGCGAGGTGGCGCGCACGGCGGGCTCCATCGACACGACCACGCGCATGATGCAGGTCGAGGTGTCGCTGCCCAACAAGGACGGCGCGCTGCTGCCGGGCGCCTACGTGCAGGTGTCGCTGCCGCTGGCGGCGAGCCGTACGCTCACCGTGCCGTCGAACGCGCTGCTGTTCCGCGCCGAGGGCACGCGCATCGCGGTGGTCGATGCGCGGGGCCGCGTCGCCCTGCGCGCCGTGACGCTGGGGCGCAACTACGGCGAGAACGTCGAGGTGATCGACGGGCTCGAAGGCACCGACCGCATGGTGCTGAACCCCTCCGACTCGCTCGCGGAAGGCGACATGGTGGCCGTCGCTCCCGAAGCGCAGAAGCAGCAGCAACCGCAGCCGGACGCCACGAAGGCGGCGACGCCGTCTGCCCCCGCGGCGCTGCCGAAGAAGGAGCCGGCGTGAGGCTGCGACCGCCGGCCATCGGCGCTGCCGCCGCTGCCGTTTTGCTCGCGTTCGCCGCGGGCTGCGCCGTCGGCCCCGACTACAAAACGCCCGATACACCCCTGCCCGTCAGCTGGAAGCTCGAGGAGCCCTGGCGCGTGAGCTCGCCCAGCGACAGCGCCGACAAGGGCCCCTGGTGGAAGCGCTTCGACGACGCCACGCTCGACACGCTGCAGGCGCAGGCCCTGGCCGGCAGCCCCACGCTGGCGATCGCCAATGCGCGGCTGGCGCAGGCCCGCGCCACGCTGGCAGGCACCTCGGCCAGCCAGTACCCGCAGCTGGGCCTGGGCACGCGCGCCTCGCGCCTGAAGATCTCCGCCAACCGGCCGCTCACCAACTACGCCACCGCCAATGCATCGACGGTGCAGAACGACTTCGCCGTCTCGCTGAACGCAAGCTACGAGCTCGACCTGGCGGGCCGCGTGCAGCGCAGCGTCGAGGGCGCCGCAGCCTCCGCCGAGCAGTCTGCAGCCGACCTCGCCAACACCAGGCTGCTGCTGAGCGCCGATGTCGCAAGCAACTACTTCAACCTGCGCTCCACCGACATCGAGCTCGACGTGCTCTCGCGCTCCATCGGCCTGCAGCGCCGCGCGCTGGAGCTGGTCACGGCGCGCCACGACCTGGGCGCGGTGTCGGGCCTCGACGTGGCGCAGCAGCAGGCGCTGCTGGAGACCACGCTCACGCAGGTCGACGTGCTGAAGAAGCAGCGCGCGCAGTACGAGCATGCGCTGGCCACGCTCACCGGCACGCCCGCGCCGAACTTCGCGCTGCCGGTGGACCTGCGCGAGATCAGGCCGCCCGCGGTGCCGCTGGGCGTGCCGTCGGAAATCCTGCAGCGCCGCCCCGACGTGGCCTCGGCCGAGCGCGCGATGGCCGCGGCCAATGCCCAGATCGGCGTGGCTACCGCGGCCTTCTACCCGAGCTTCGTCATCTCGCCGACCGTGGGCGTGGACAGCCGCATGATCGAGACGCTGTTCAACGGCTCCAGCCTGCTGTGGTCGGTGGGCGTGTCGGCCACGCAGGTGCTGTTCGACGGCGGGCGCGTCCGCGCCAACGTCGACTTCGCGAAGGCGGGCTACGACGCCACCGTCGGCAACTACCGCCGCACCGTGCTGACCGCGATGCAGGAAGTGGAGGACGGCATCACCGGCCTGTCGGCGCTCGACAGCGCCAACACGCAGGCCCAGTCGGCCGTGACCGCGGCGCGGCGCGTGCTCGACATGGCGACCAGCCGCTACGAGGGCGGTGCATCGACCTACCTCGACGTGATCACCGCGCAGCAGTCGCTGCTGACGGTGGAGCGGCAGGCCGCGCAGCTGCAGGGGCAGCGGCTGCTGACGACAGTGTTCCTCGTGAAGGCGCTGGGCGGCGACTGGTGCGGCGTGGGCATGCCGGCCGCGACCGGCAAGGCGTCGGGGGCGTCGTGCCCTGCCCCTGGAGGTGAGCGGACCGCCAAGGCGGGTTGAGCGGCAGCTCCGCAGCTCCCGCCCTCGTCGACGCTACCGATCCTCTTCCAGCCGGCGGATTCCGTACACGGATGCCGGCGGCAAGTTCGCCCACGTGCTGCCGACGAGATTCGCCTGCAACCTGAGCGCATCCAGCGTCTGCTCGCCGACCGGGCTGCGGCATGCGTAGGTGAACTGGAAGAACTTCCCGTCACGGTGAAGATGCTCGAACGAGCCCCGCAATATCGACGACACCGTCGACACAGGCATGCTCAGCAACGGCAGGCCGCTGACGACAGCTCCCACGGAAGCGCCGCGCCTGAAGTCCACCCCGCCGACATTGGCCGCGCTCGTGCAGATCACCCTGGCCCTGGGAAAGCGCCGCCGCAGGCGGTGCGCGAACTCCTCGTCGAACTCGATCAGCGTCAGGTCCTGCTCGCGGACGCCGCGCGAAAGAAGGCTTCTCGTGAATACGCCGGTACCGGGGCCGAGTTCGACGACGTGGCCTGTCGCCGGACCGATGCCGCGCGTCATCATCCGCGCCAGCGCCTTGCCCGACGGTGCGATCGCGCCTACTTTCAGCGGAGAGGCCAGCCACGAGCGCAGGAAGACGGCCATGTCGCTTCGCATGGTCCGGCCTCAGGCAGCGACGGTCTGGCGCGTGGAACTGCGCCGGGCGGCGGCGCAGGCGATGAACCGAATCTTTCCAGCCATTGCTCTTCCCTCCTGCCTCTCAGGAACTGCTCGAAGCAGCCTGGCGGGAGATGCCGGTAGCCATGCGCATGAAGCCGTCGAAAGTGCGGTCCGACATCAGGCGGCGCAGGAAGATCATCGGCTTCGCGCCGAACCCGACGGCATAGCGCGTCTTCGGCCGCCTGGTGTTCACCGCCTTCGCGATCGTGTCGGCAATCAGTTGCGGGGGCGACTGGCGCTTGCGGCTCGCCTCCCCCACCATCGACAGCGCCATGGCCTTGGCCTGCCCTGCGTATGCGCCCTTGCCCGACACGTCGCGAAGCTTGTCGGCGGCGATGTCGGCCCACTCGGTCCTGATGCCGCCGGGCTCGATCACGACCACGTCGATGCCGAAGGGCTGGACCTCCATGCGCAGGCAGTCGCTGATCGCTTCGAGCGCGAACTTGGTGCCGTGATACCAGGCGCCCAGCGGCGTATGGATCTTGCCGCCCATCGAGGTGATGTTCACGATGGTTCCCGAGCGCTGCCAGCGCATGTAGGGCAGCACCAGCTGGGTCAGGCGCACGGCGCCGAACACGTTGACGTCGAACTGCGCGCGGGCCTCTTCGAGCGGGACGTCTTCCACCGCGCCGTAGGAGCCGTAGCCGGCGTTGTTGACGAGCACGTCGATCCTGCCGGAGCGCGCGATGATTTCCAGGACGGCGTTGCGCATCGACGCGTCGTCGGTCACGTCCATCTGCAGGACGCGAATGCCGACGTCGGCCAGGGGGCGCATCCGGTCGAGGCGGCGCGCGGCGGCATACACCGTGTATCCGAGCGCGTAGAGCTTGAGGGCCGTCGCCTCGCCGATGCCGGAAGAGGCGCCGGTCACCAGGGCAACTTTTGATGATTCCATGTCGATTCGTCCTTTGCTGGAGCTTGTGTTCGACGTGCCATGTGCGGCACGCCTGCGATGGAATCGACTGTACGAACGGCCCGGCGCCGGCGATCTAGCGATCGGCGCCACCGGACTCGCAAGACGCGACAGCGATGCCTCTGCCGGGCTCGAGCCGTGGACGCCCGGTTTCAGTTGGACGCCTGCAGATAGCCTCTCAATGCCTTCAGCGTCTCGAACGGCGTATCGACCGCCGCCCGATCGGCCAGCCACTGCGGAATGGCGCCTCCGGGAGATGCGTGGATCTGGTACGAGACGCTGACACCGCCCGCGGTCGGCGCCAACTTCCACTGGCCATCGGCCCTGGGTACGCGCACCTTTCCTTCGCGCTGCGGCACGTAGTCCGGAACGGCCTCGACCTTGACGGTGGTGACCTCCGCCACCGCACTCCCGGAGCGCGAGTAAGTGAAACGGTAGACGCCGTCGCGCGGAGACACGGGCCAGGGAGCCTTGTTCTCCAGGTAGTGGTATTGCTCGGTGCCAGTGGATTTCAGGAGATCGGACACCACCACGTCGGGCATCCACTTGCGGAAGGCGGCGGCGTCCTTCAGGGTCTGCACGACGCTGTCGGCACCGGTCTTCAACTCGACCTCGCCACGGAACTCGCGCAGGGAAGAGCCGGGCACCTCGCGCACGTAGACCTTGATGCCGTCCGCTTCCTTCGCAAGCGACCAGCCCTCCTGCGCAAGGGATGCGTGACTGGCCAGAAGGCCGATGACCGTTGTCGCGACCAGCGCGCTGCTTTTCATGTTCATTTCGGATTTACCTCGTTCGGTTGGAAAAGCTCCAACCTTAGGAGGCAGGCCGAACGTGGCCACCGGCAGAACGCGCCATTGCGAATGCCGACGGCGCCAGCGGCATCGACGGCGTCGACGGCATCCAGGCGATGTATCTCGCCCCGTGCCCGCCCTCAGTTCAAACGCATGGCATGGCGCGCGGCATCCGCCGTCTGCCCCGTCCATTCCTGGAAGGCCCGGTAGAAGGAATTCGGATCCTCGAACCCGAGCAGAAAGGCGATCTCTCCGCCTGACATGGAGGTGTTGGTCAGGTAGTGCCGCGCCAGCTGCTCGCGCGTGCTGCTGACCAGCATCCGGAAGTTCTCTCCCTCGTCTTCCAGGCGGCGCTGCAGCGTCCGCTTGCTCACCGCCAGTCGATCCGCGACCACGTCGACGGTCGCCGCATTGCTCGGCAGCAGTTCGAGCAGCAGCGCCTTCACGCGCTCCGCCGTGGTCGCCGTCGCGTCGAGTTCGCTGAGCCTCCTGCGCAGGTCGGGCTCGAAGACGCGCCACATGCCCTCGTTGAGCGTGAGGAACGGCCGCAGCGCGTCGGTCGCGGCGAAAGTGACCGACGCATGCTGGCCGCGCTTCACCGGCGCACCGAAATACTCCTCGTACCGCCTGCCGTGCGCCGAAGCCGGGAGCACCGGCAATGCCACGCGCTTCGCGTCGACCGCCTCGCGCGTCGCGAGCCGCGCCAGCCGGACAAAGAACGCGAGCTCCGCGATCTGCAGCGACTGGGGCACGTCGGTCCGGGCCAGCAGCCATCGCGGCGACAGCGTCAGGTCGCCGTTCTTCGCGACCTCGACTTCCAGGGACATCGGCGCCACCAGCTGCTTGTATTTGGCGAGGCGCTGCACCGCCTGCATGAGGTTGGCACTGCACAGCGCCGCGAAGATGGGCGGATCGAAGGATTCGGCCGACACCGTCTCGACGATGCGCAGCGCGAAGACCGGGTCCCCGGCCTCCGCCTCGAGGGCCGTCCAGAAGCGGAAATACTCCTGCGTGGAAAGGCTCTTTTCCTTGCGGAAGAAGAGATCCTCGGGCAGGCCCGCACGGCGCAGCACGAGTTCCGGCCGCAGGTTCAGGTCGTTCAGCAACGCCCGCCACCCGGTGTTCAGGGAGAAGTCTTGTGCGATTGCCATCCGGGCCGTCACTCCTGGTTCGCGAGCGGGGCGTGGGCTGCCCACGCTTCGATTGAAACTCCCGAAAGTGTAGGCAGTCGCCCGCGTCAATGGACCGGCAAAAGACGCCAATCGGCCTGCGACATGCGCCAGCAGGCCGCCGGAAACGCTCGCGTTCAGGCGGCCGCGCCGCCGAACGAAGGCGCCCAGTCCTGCTTGCCGAGCTTTTCCATCGCCATCTCGACGAAGGTCGACACCGCGTGCGGAACGTGCTGGCGGCTCGCGTAGATGACGCTCAGGCCGCGGCCCGCCCGCATGTACTGCGGCAGCACCGGCACCAGCCTGCCGGCGGCCACGTCGGATGCCGTGAGGATCGACGGCAGCGCGGCGATGCCGAGGCCGGCGCAGGCGGCCTTCAGGAGCGCGCTCTGCACGTTGCTGATGAAGCGCCCCCTCACCCGCACGTCCTGCTCCACGCCGTCGGGGCCCTGCAGGCGCCAGGTGGACAGGTTGCCGGTGTCCGGCGGCTGCGTCACGCAGTCGTGCTCGACGAGCTCCTGCAGGCTGGCCGGCGCGCCGCGTTCCGCGAGGTAGGCGGGGCTGGCGAGAAGGCCGCCGTAGCTTGCGAAGATCCGGCGGGCCACGTAGCTGGAATCGCGCAGCGGCCCTCCGCGAAAGGCGACGTCGATGCGATCGGCAATGAGGTCGGCCACGACGTCGTCGAGAACGAAGTCGAGCCGCACCCGGGGATGCGCGGCCAGGAAGTCGGCCACCCAATCCATCTCGAAGAACTCGAAGAAGCTGGCCGGCGCCGCCACCCGCACCAGGCCGCTCGGCTCCTGGCCGCCTGCGACCTGCAGCCGCCCGGCGCGTATCAGCGCCTCGACGGCCGGACCGCATCTTTCCTGGAAGGATTCGCCCGCGCTGGTCAGCGCCAGCTTGCGCGTGGAACGCTGCAGCAGCCTGGTGCCCAGGTGCGCCTCGAGTTGCCGGATGCGCCGGCTCACGGTCGCGGACGGCACGCGCAGCTGCCGCGCGGCTTCCGCAAAGCTGCCGAGGCGCGCGACGTGCACGAACATCGCGACTTCGTTCAGGTCGAGCACGGGGATTCTTTTCCTTCCGCTGATCTTTCCGTCGGTGTTTCCGCGGGTCTTTTCGCTGCCCTCAGAAATCCATCTCCTTGTCCACGTCCTGCGTCTTGCGGCGCGCCAGGGCGAGGTTGGCGCGCTGCTTGTCGAGCACGACGTAGAGGAAGACACCGTCCTTCGACGCCGAGGGGCGGATGATGTGGTACTGCCTGCCGAGGGTGATGAGCACGTCCTCGATGACGTCGTTCAGGCCCAGCGCGCGCATGGTCTTGAGCTTGGCGCGCACGACTTCCGTGTTGCCCGCGGCGGCCACCTCCATGTCCACGCCCGAGCCCGACGTGCCGAGGATCATGCCGCTGCCCGAGTCGACGACGGCCGCGCACATGGCGCCGTCGATGGTGAGGATGTCGTCGAGCGTCTGCTTGATGGAAGCCAAGTTTTTCTCCTGTAGTGGATTCATTGAAAGGTTGCTGCGTACCGGAACGAGCCCGCGCGCCACGCAAACACGCGCGGGAAGATCTCTGCCCTCAGGCCTCCGCGAGGGTCCTGGCAAGCTGGGCCGCCCGCCAGGCCACCATCGCCGGGACAGCGCTGGCACGGGCAAGCACGTTGATGACGAGCTGGATGTCGCGGCGGTGCACGCTCTGGAACACCGCGAAGCCCGAATCCGTCAGCACCATCACGCTCTCGCGGCGCCCGAGCGAGGCCTCTTCGCCGACAACGCCGCCGATCGCCGCGATGGAGCTGCCCATGGCGGCCACGCGCGCCGGATCCGTGTCGCCGGTGGTCGCGGAGGCCACGTCGAAGCCGTCGACGGTGGCAACCACGGCGGCCGTCACGCCGGTCAGTTCGTCGACCAGCCTCTGCACTTCGCGTTGCGCGTGTGCCAGGGCCGTCCTGGACAGGCCATGCATGGAACTCACCCTCTATCCCCCCGCATATCGGCTTCGAGCTGCAGCAGCAGCGTGTCGATCAGAAGGACCACGTCGGCCCTGTTGCGTACATCCACCTCGAGAATCGGAATCACCCGGCCCGTGGCCGCGAGTCTTTCCGCGTAGTCGTCGAGGGTCGGCACCGGATGGGCCTGCAGCCGCCCCACCCCGACGACGCAAGGCAGCGTCAGCAGCGACTCGGCAAAGCCCCGCATGTAGAGCGACAGGTCGGCCAGCGGGTCGGGCCGCGAGTTGTCCGTGAGGACGATCAGCCCGAGCGCGTTCCTGGCGAGGATCTTCCAGAGGAAGTCGAACCGCGCCTGCCCCGGCGTTCCGAACAGGCGCACGCGATCCCCGTTGTCCAGCGTGAGCTGGCCGAAGTCCAGGCCCACGGTGGTGTACTGCTTGTCGATGGACGCGTCGGAGTTGGGCACGTCGGTCATGACCGGCGCCGTTTCGCTCAAGCACCCGATGGCGGTGGTCTTGCCCGCGCCGACGCTGCCGGTGATGAGGATCTTGTGCTCCCGCATGGCGCTCACAGGCCCAGCCGGCGCCGGATGCCGTTGATGAGACTGCGCGCGAAGTCGCCGCGCGCAGTAGCTTCGCTCCGCGGCACCGGCGGCAGCATGGGCGGCTCCACGTGCAGCTCCAGCACGCCGGCCTTCTTCAGCGCGTGCAGGAACGCGACGCACTGGTCGAACGGGAGCTGGCTGATGTCGGCCAGCTCGCTGGCGTTCAATGCGCGCCGCGCCAGCAGGCTCGCCATGCGGATGTTGTCGAGGTCGTTGCGCAGCAGCATGGCCGGCGGCCAGTGGCGCAGCATGAATCGCTCGGCGTCGGAAACCTCCATCTCCAGCGCCGTCTGCTCGTGCAGCGTGAGGCCGCCGGGCTGGGCCTCGCGCAGCGCGTGCTCGATGCTCCTGAGCCACTGCTGCAGCCTGTCGGCGCGTATGGGCCGCTCCATGGTGCCGGGCTGCACGCCGCCCGCATTCATGCGCGTGAGCCGGAGCACGGCGGCGGCCATGCCGACCACCCTGGAGTACTCGTGCTCCACGGCCGGCCCGTCGACCAGCAGCGCGTCGTACGGCGGCACGTCGACCAGCTGCCAGGCAAAGCCGGCATCGTTCGCCGAAAGCCTCACGATCGTCCGGACCAGGATGACCTCGGCGATCGGCAATTTGTAGACACCGAGCCTCAGCAAGACGAGCTCCCTTGCGCCATGCTCATGTCAGTTCATCGCCGGCACTTCGCGCCAGTTCAGCAGGCGCAGCGAGATGCCGCTCGCCAGGTCGGCATCGACCTTCTTGGTCTCGCCTTTCGTGGTGCCGGCGACGATGCGGGTGGTGCCGTCCACGCTGACGAAGCGCAGGTCGATGACCGAGCTGGAGACGGCCACGAACCCGGTGCTCGACGGCAGCAGCACCGACCTGCCCGTGCCGTAGTTGACGGCATAGACCCGGCTCTGCCCCGAGGGGCTGCAGGCGTCGCCCGTGGTCAGCAGGCTAGAGAAGCCCACGATGCCGTTGAACGCGACCGGGTTGATCACCATGCGCCAGCCGACGCCGCCAGTGGTGCCCAGGTCGAAATACCAGCCCTTGGACGTGTTCGACAGCGTGATGCCCGCCGTCACGTCGGTCACCTGCGTGAGCTGGCTTCGCGTGACTGGCGTGCTCACGGCGCTGAAGGCCCCTGCCGTACCGTCGAGGATGGCGTAGAAGGTCTGCGCGGCGGTCGAGCTCACGTCGGACGAGTCGAGCAGCCTGCCGGTGCCCAGCAGCACGAAGCGCTTGCGCGAGACGGGGTGGATCTCGATCAGCGGCGCGGTGGTGACGGGCTGCGCGTTGGTGGAGGCGTCGGTCAGCGTGGCCAGCAGGGTCGGCGCCGGATAGGAGCCGGTGCTGCCCTTTTCGGCCGTGAGGTCGAAGCGCCAGAGCTGGCCGTCCAGGTCGCCCGCGTACACCGAGTCGGTCGTGTTGTCGCCGAAGTCCGCGACGTAGGCCGAGGCCTGCGTCAGCCCGTTGGACGAAGTGGGCGTGGCGATCTTCTCGATCAGCGCGCCGGTCTTCGGATTGACGAGATACAGGTAGCCCTTGCCGTCGCTGTTGCCGTAGCCCGAGGTCAGCATCACGACCCAGCCGTACTTCTTCGTCTTCACGACGATGGGGGCGCCGTAGCTGTAGCCCATGGTGGTGTCGGTGAACTCCCACTTCACCTGGCCCGCGACGGCGGCCTCGGTGCTCATGCTGGCGGGGTCGGTCACGTCGATGGCGTAGTAGCCCTTGCCGCCCTTGCCGAGGCCGCCGACCAGCAGCGTGTGCCAGTCGGCGCCGGTGCCGTCGCTCTTGGTGGTGAACGTGCCGCCGGCGCTGCCGAAGTCGATGTCGAAGGCCAGCGGCGTCGCGTCCACGTAGTAGTGGTGGGCGTAGCTCGGATTGCCGAGCTGCGCCAGGCCATCGACCTGCGGCGTGCCGTTCGGCCCCTGGAACAGGGCGCTCGGCACGTAGGCAAACTGTTCGGTGCCGGCCGTGCTTCCGGTGAGCGCGCCGTTGAAGGCGTGCAGCATGCCGTCGTTGGCACCGACGTAGACCATGGTGGGACGCGCGTTCCACTTCGTCTTGAATGCGGCGTAGCCCGGGTTGCTGTTCTCCGCGTAGCTCGAGCCCGGCGGTCCGACGGGCGTCACCTTGGCGTCGACGATGTCGCCTAGCAGCAGGTTGCGGCTGCGCAGCGCCTTGGTGCTGCCTGTGGCTGTCGAGGTGCTTTCGTTCGTGCGGTCGCCGCGCAGGTAGTTGAGGTAGTCGGTGGCGGTGTTGCTCTTGGCGTAGGAAGGCGCCAGCGCGGCCAGCTGGGTCGAGCTCAGGTTGCCGGCGCGGAACGCGACGCCCTTGCTGCCGTTCCAGGTGGCGACGCGGCGCGCAGTGTCCCAGCCGCCGCTGGCCAGCTGCGCTTCGAGCGTGGTGCTGCTCGTCCATGCGGTCGCGGTGGACGGCGTGCCGTCGCTGGCGAAACTGATGGTGCTGGCGGTGAGCACGCCGGTCCAGCCCTTGGAGTCGTACTGCGAAGCGTAGGAGGCACTGCCGGCGGAGGAGACCTGCGCGCTGGAAAGCGAGAACGACGTGGTGAAGGCCTGGATGGCATTCGCGATGTCGATGAACGCCGCCTTCAGCCCACTGACCATCTGCCCCGCGTTGCCGGCCAGGAAGTAGTTGTCGGGCCGCAGGCGGGAGGTGCCGTTCATGTTGATGCTGTCGCCCGACGAGTTCCACCAGCTCTGCGTGAGCGGCGTCTTGGTGTTGGCCGGGTCGTAGCTCGAAGGAACGCTGAACCCGCCGTACTTGGCCGCCAGGTAGTACGGGTTCAGGTCCTCCGCCCGCTGGTATTCCATGACGTCCATCCAGTAGGTGGAGATGTTCTGGACGCCGGTGAGGTCGGGCCGGATGTCGTTGACGTGCACGCCGTAGGCCAGGCCCGCGATGTAGTAGGTCGAATCCGTGCCGCCGGTGCGCCACCACGGCGTGGTGGTCGAGAAGCCTTCGAGCGTCTGCAGGTTCTTCGTCCAGGTGTCGGCCTTGTTGAAGGTGTCCGCCGTGACGGCCGAGGGCGCGGCCCGACCGCTCTTTGTGATCGAGCTGCCGCCCACGTTGTAGTCGTAGTGGGTGTGGTCGTCGCCGATGCCCAGGATGAAGTTCTTCTGGCACGAGTAGGCGATGGGGTCCTTGCCGCTCCAGTCGATCACCGCGGGAAAGCCGTCGAGCTTCGCGTCCCTGCCCGACACGCCCGTGGCCACCGAATTGGTCCACTCGGGCACGTTGCCGAGGTTCTCGAAGTAGCGCACCGTCGCGTAGTAGAGCTCGCTGACGTTGTCGTACGTCATGTAGGTCTTGGCGGCCTGCCCGAACTTGTTGAGGTAGTTCATCACCCCGCTCTGCGAGACGCCGCTCGCGGTAGCGGAAGCGGTGTCGGGGTTGGTATTCATGATGCCGGTGGTGGCATCCCACTCGCCCCGGGTGTTGGTGGTGACCGAGGTGGAAAGCGGCTGCGGATAGGTCGGCCCGATGAAGCCCATCGGCGCGCGCATCACGCCGCCCTGCTGCGTGTTGCCGCCGGCGTTCAGGTAGGAGAAGGCGCCGTAGCGGATCTTGTTGGCGTTCTGCTGCAGCAGGCCCTCGGGCTTGTAGTTGGTTCCGTACTTGACGCAGTTGGCCTCCACGCCGCCTGCCGCCGCGGACGAGTCGCAGACCTTCACGCGCACGTAGACCTGGTAGACCGATTTCGCGCCGTTTTTCTTGTTGGCGGAATCCAGGTCGCTCAGGTCGGTGCCTGTGCTGGTGGAGTCGCCGGAGCCGGTGAACACCATGGTGTTGCCGCGCGACCAGATGCTCGAATTGAACTGGCTCCAGTTGTCGAACGGCGTGACGGAAGACACCAGCGTCGCGGGCAGCTTGTGCCCCGTGCCCTGGTCCGTTCCCCGCAACGGGAAGTTGGTCAGGTTGCCCTGCGCGGAGCCCCAGGCCTTCTCGAGGATGGTCTGCGTGGTGGTGTCGACGCTGCGGTAGCCGCCCGACAGCGCCCAGCGGAACGGGTCGATGGTCTGCATCGTCGCCCAGTTCATGAAGTTGCCGCTCCACTGGCCCGAGCAGCCGTGCTTGTTGGTGCCGGTCGACGCGCCCGCGGGCTGGAAGTAGCTGTCGGATGCGGGGTTGGTCGACACGGCCGGCGCGACGTACTGGTACGTGTAGCACTTCTTCGGATCGAAGTAGCCGAGGTACTCGGTGGCATCGGCGTAGTCGCCGAGGTTGGCCACGCTGATCGCGGTGGGGTACTCGACCGACAGCGCCAGCGCCAGGTTTCCCGGCACGTCGGACGTGGCGAACACCGGCTGGTCGGCCAGCTTGGTGGCGGCCGCGGCGGTCATGCAATGCAGCAACAGCAGTCCGAGGACGGCTGTCGAGACGGGAAGCGGCGAGCGACGAAGAACGCGTTTCATGGCGATGCGGTGCTTTCTCAGTCCGGCTTGGTGAAGGTCGATTGCAGGAACACCTGCGTGTCGCGCGGGCCGCTGACCCGCATGCTCAGTCGGTAGACGGTGGCCGTCGGTGGAGGCGGAGGCGGCACTGGGCCCGCGGTGCCGCCGCTCGGCGCGGCGGACGACTGCACGCAGCCTGTGCTGGTGGCCGTGCCGCTTGCAGTGCAGAGGCGGTCGATCACGTAGCGGATGCTCACCTGCGCGGTGGCGTCCACGATGTCGTTGGAGGTCTTGCCCACGGTGGCGAAGGCCGTGTCGTCGAAGAGCACGGTGGGCATGCCCTGCGCGTTGGTGTCGAGCCTGCTCGCCTTGAAGTTCTCCGCCGGTACGTCGGCCGTGGCAGTAGCGAGAGTGCCGCCGGTGGCGAACTTGGTGAGTACCGCGGACACGGCCCTCTCTCCCTGGTTCACGAGGTCGCGCCTGAAGGCCAGGTTGCCGGCGGATGTCAGCGACGTGTGCATGGACCGCACCACCGCGACGCCGCCCGCCAGCAGGATCACGAGGACGATGAGACAGAACAGCAGGACGACGCCGCGCTCGCGCTTCGCCAGCCTTGCGGACATGGACAACTTCTTCTTCATGGCAGCAGGAGCATGTTTCGCAGCGGGACGGTGAAGTCGACGACCCGGTAGCGGTAGTGCGTGTCGTCCGCGCCGGTCAGCGTGACGGTCTGCGCGAGCGACTTCTTCGAGGCGTCCACGGCATCGCCGAAGAGAGTGAGCGAAGCGGCCGACACGGGGTCCCGCTCCTTGCTCGCGCTACGCATGACCAGCGAGACGCGCACAGCCACGATCTGGCGCAGCGTGGCGGTCGTCGTCATGACGGTGGAGATGTCGTAGCCCGTCGCGCCGGGGTCGGCCCAGGCGTCGAGGATGCCGTCGCCGTTGGTGTCGAGGCCGTACAGGGCGCGCATCTGGATCACGCCGTCGGCCAGCGCCTGCGCGGTGGCGGTGCCTCCGCCCTGCAGCAGGTCGTAGCCGTAGAGCGTGCTGCTGTCGCCCACGCCGAAGAGCTGGAACTGCACGTTGCCGTTCGCCGGGTTGCCCAGCGGCGTGACGTAGGTCGAGGTGCTGGCGGCCAGCGTCTGCAGCGAAGTGGTCTTGCCGGCCGTGTAGTAGGTGCCGCCAACGGTCAGCACCTTGGTCGACGTGCCCGTCACCTGCTCGAGCAGGCAGTCGGCGGTGCCGTTCTGGCTCACCAGCACGAGGTCGTCGGTGGAGATGCCGACAGTGTTGTCCATCGAGAGCGTGTTGGCGCTGCCGGGGTCGGTCAGGCCGCGCGGCACGCCGCCGGCCACCGCATCGCCGCCCATGACCACCAGCACATCGGAGCCGGCGTCGGACTGGCTCTTGGCGATGAGCACGGGCGCGACGCGCAGGTCGCTCGCGGCCTTGAAGTTCTTCGCGAACGGCGCGGGGAACGCGCTGGCCGGAAGCAGCGACGCCACGTTGAGCCTGCAGCCGAACACGCCCCGGTCGGTCGGCTGCGTGGACTGGGTCAGGCTCGAACCGGCGCTGCGCACCGCGCGGTCGAGCAGGTAGGCGGCGTAGGCACCGGCCTGGTCCATGTCGTTGGTGGAGGTGGTGGTGCGCCTCTTTCCTTCCCCGACCGTGATGACGCTGGTGACGGCCAGCGTCACGATCAGCCCGATGACCATGGCCACGAGCAGTTCGATCAGCGAGAGGCCGCGCTGCCGAACTGACAGCGCTCCATGGACGGTGAGCTTCATGGCAGCGTCACCCGCGTGGTGAAGGAACTGCCCGATTCATTGAGGTGTGAAGGCGCCTTCCAACTGATGACGATGTCGGCCCCGTTGGTGCCGACTGCTGTCACGGTGACGGAGCCGTTTGGCAATCCGCCGTTCGTCTGGTCGGCCGCGCGCTTCTGCCAAGCCGAGCCTGCGCTGGTGTCCACTGCAGAGACCGATTTGCCCAGCCACATCGCGCTGGCGATGTCGTTGGCCAGCAAGGCGGCGCGGTTGCGGTCTTCCGCATCGGTCGACAGCGAGATGGCGCGGGCCTGCAGGCCGACGAGGCCGAGCACGCCGAACGAAAAGATCAGGATGGAAACCAGCACTTCGAGCAGGGCGAAGCCCGACTGCCGAGGGGCGCCGGAAGAAGCGGAAAGAGGGAGCCTTCGTTTCATGGACAGCCGTCGGGGGATTCGCTGAGCTTGCGGGCCGGGTCGCACATGCGGATCTGGCCGCCGAGGGTCAGAAGCACGCGCAAGGGGCGGTCGGCGCCCGGAGCCAGGGAGATGTCGTAGGTCTGCAGGGGGCGGTCGGTGTCGCAGGTGGCACCGTTCACGTCGGTATCGGCGTTCGCGACCACCCGCCCCATGGCGTTGAAGCAGACGGCCGCGGGGCCGCTGATCTGCACGCCGGACGCGACGTCGGAGAGCACGCCTGCCTGCACGAACGCGCTCTTCGCGTCCAGGCTCGACTTGGCAACGTTGATCGACCACCCGCTGCCGTTGACGACGGCTGTCAGGCTGGTCTGCGGCGCCGGGCTGTTGGTCAGCGAGAACACCATGGGCCGGCTGCGGCGCAGCGCCTCGGACTGCGCGAAGCGCAGCCCGTTCTGCAGCGAATCGCTCACGGTGCGGACCTTGTTGTTGTTGATCCAGGTGGTGAACGAAGGCATGGCCAGCATCGCCAGGACGCTCAGCAGCACGATCGTCACCATCAGCTCGATGAGGGTGAAGCCCGACGGTGCATGGCGCGCGCGGCGGTCTTTCATGTCGGGCACGCCTGGCCTCGCCGCGTCACCCAGGCCTTGTCGCAGCCGGTCCATCCCGATACGCCGGTGATCGTCGTGGACTGCACGCCGAGCTGGTCGACCATGAAGGTGAAGCCGGCGGTCGGTCCGCTGCCCACGGCCTGCAGCGTGTAGGTCGTCGATGTCGCCGCGGGGCTCGTCGTGCACGACAGCGTGAAGTAGCCGGCGACGTTGGTCTTGCTGCAGGGAGGCACGAACGTGCCGGTCTTGAGGTAGCTCCGGTTGTCCTGGTAGAAGCGCTCCATGTCCGCGCGCAGGGCCGCCAGGCCGTTGGTGCCGTCGACGAGCTGGCCCCGCAGCACGTAGTCGCGATAGCTGGGCAGCGCGACCGCCGCGAGGATGGCCACGATGGCCACCGTGACCATGACCTCGATCAGCGTGAAGCCGGCGGCGCGGCGCATGCGCCGTTCGCCTCCCGGTTGCTTCGCCGCGCTCATGGACCGTGTCCGCATCTGCTCCCCTTTCCTGTGGCCAAGAAAATCCATCCATTCCCGAGAGTGCGGGAAACGATGAAAATGAATGAATTGGCCAGCGCTGAAAAACTCGTCCAATTCGGGGCAATCCAGTCGCCGCCCCTCGCGAGACGGAATTGAATTGCCGATACATGTGTCTGCCCAGAGACATCATGTGACAATTGTTTACGATCTTTGTGGCTTTCTACTAGCGCACAAAATGAGATTCAGCTGCTCAACTTTCGATGTAATCGGCGCAGCGAGGCTTGGCAATACGCACCAAAACAAGGCCAATTGCCCCAATATGGCTCACACCGGAAGGCCGCGAATTAGGCCAATTTTTTGGTCAATTGGATAAAAAATTGCCACACCCTGCGCTCAGGGTATCGAAGCGCCCGACGACGGCGTCCACTCCCGCAGGCTGAGCTTTTCCACCGCCATGTCGACGAAGGCCGAGACGGCAAGCGGCCGCTGCTGGCGGCTGGGATAGACCACGCTCAGCCCGCGCCCCGCCCGCATGTACCCGGGCAGCACCGGCACCAGCCGGCCCGCGGCCACCTCCGCCGCCGTCAGGATCGTCGGCAGCGCGACGATGCCCAGTCCGGCGCATGCCGCCTCGCGCAGCGCCACCTGCACGTTGCTGGTGAAGCGGCCGCGCACGCGCACTTCTTCTTCCGCCCCGTCGGGGCCCTGCAGGCGCCAGATGGCGAAGTTGCCGGTTTCCGGCGGCTGCGTCACGCATTCGTGCTCCGCCAACTCGCCCAGGTCCGCGGGCGCTCCGTGCGCCGCCAGGTAGGCCGGGCTGGCGAGAAGCCCGCCGTAGCTCGCGAAGATCCTGCGCGCCACGTAGCTCGAGTCTTCCAGCGGGCCGATGCGGAACGCGACGTCGATGCGGTCGGCGATGAGGTCGGCCGGAAGGTCGCTGAGCACGAAATCGAGCTGCACCAGCGGATGCGCGGCGAGGAAGGCCGACACCCACGTCATGTCGAAGTACTCGAAGAAGCTCGCCGAGGCGGCCACCCGTATCGCGCCGCTCGGCTCCTGGCTGCCCGCGACGTGCGACTGCCCGGCCTCGATCAGCTCTTCGACCGCCGGCCCGCAGCGCTCGTGGAAGGCCTGGCCCGCGCTGGTCAGCGTGAGCTTGCGGGTCGAGCGCTGCATCAGCCGGGTGCCCAGGCGCGTCTCGAGTTGCTGGATGCGCCGGCTCACGGTGGCCGAGGGCATGCGCAGATGCCTCGCCGCCTCGGCAAAGCTGCCCAGGCGCGCCACTTGCACGAACATGGCGACTTCGTTGAGATCGAGCACGGAATCCTTCCTTGATTGAATGATTGGCTGCAATGCATTTGCCGCCTCATCAATTCCTCGATTGCTATCGATCGATCACCGATTTGCAATCACTCCATTCAGAAGAAGGAGACAAAACAGCCTTATTTCCAGAGGAAATTCGAATTCAAACTGAGCAGCGGCTGACTTGATGGAATTAACGGGAAGCCGGATAAAAAATCCGCAAACCGCCTCGCCGTTGCGGCAATATCCGTCGCTGCGACTGGTTATAGATAGTAACCAGTAATTAATCTAATCCATTACCCACTGCCGAGGTGGGTCGGACCTCTTTCCTCTATTCGCCCGGATTCCCATGCAAGCCTTTCCCGATGCGGCCGCATTGCGCGCGCCACGCTCCCTGGACGACCTGCTCCTGTACCGGCTGTCCCGCGCCGTGCGCGCCGGCAGCGGCATGGCAACCCGCCTCGTCGAAGGCGGCTTCGGCATCACGCACCGCGAGTGGGGAATGATCGGCATGCTCGCGCAGATCGGCGAGATCACCTCCTCCGCATTCGCCGAGCGCCTGCAGCTAGACCGCGTGCGCACCTCGCGCGGCCTGCGCAGCCTTTCCGAGAAGAAGCTGGTGGAGCGGCGGCGCGACGCCGACGACGGCCGCGAAGTGCACGTGCGGCTGAGCGCCACCGGGCGCGAGCTGTGCGATGCGCTCTTCCCCCGGATCGCCCGCCTCAACATGGACCTGCTGGAGGGCATCGACGAGGAGCACCTCGACATCTTTCTCGAATGCCTGCGCCGGCTCGAGCTGCGCGGCAGGGAGCTGAGCGCGATGGGCATCGTGCAGGAAAAGGCCGATCGCCGCTCGGGCGGCACGCGCCACAGGTGGCGTTGAATGCCGGCGATGCCTGTATCACGGCGTCATCGAAGTCCGTCGCAAATTTGACAGTCTCGACGCAGCCCGGTGCCTAGCATCCGGCACCACATGAACACCGACCACCTCGACGAAGCGCGCCCCGCCCTGCACCGCCGACGCATCCTGCTGGCCGGCGGCGCGCTGCTGGCGGGCACTGTCGCCGCCGGGGCCGGATACGTCGTCACCCACTCCGACCACCCGATTGCCATGGCCGATTTCTCCGACCTTGCCCACGCGATGCGCACGCTCGAGCGCCTGCGCGAGACACCGCTGCACACCCGCTCGGGCTGGGACCTGCCCCAGGTGCTGCACCACGCCGCGCAGAGCGTCGAATACTCGCTCGACGGCTTTCCGCAGCCGAAGCCCGCCTGGTTTCGCGCCTCGCTGGGCACCGTGGCATTCGCGGTGTTCTCCGCGCGTGGCCGCATGAGCCATGGGCTCGAAGAGCCCATCCCCGGCGCACCGGCCATCGCTTCGGGCCAGCCGCTGAACGCCGCGGTGGACCACCTGATGACCGCGCTGAACCGCTTCGAGCGACACACCGCGACACTCGCACCGCACTTCGCGTACGGCGCACTGAGCAAGCCGGAGTACACCCGCGCCCATCTCATGCACCTGGCGAACCACTGGGAGCTGGTGGACGCCGGCTGACGCGCACCGCACACATCGCGCAGCAGCTGCCCATGCAACGGGCAACTGCTGCGCGGACCCTCGCTGCGCTCAGTGCGGCGTGTAGGTGATCTTCGTCGTGACGAAGGTCGTCGTCGTATCGCCGGTACGCGCGGCGAACCTGAGCAGCTGTCCGCGATAGGGCCCTTCGGCCGCGACCCAGTTGTCCTGGTACTCGGTGCGGTCCGATCCGTCGACCTGCCGGAAGCGGACGATCCCCGAGAACTTGCAGGCGTTGATCGCGCCCATGGGCGTTTCGAGAGCTTCCCGCCCGACGTAGGTGTTGGTGCCCGTGACGACCTGCTCGCCGCGGACCTCGCCGTTCGGCCCCTCCACGCTCTTGACCGTGTAGTTCATGTCGACCGTCTGGCCGGGCGACATCGTGGGCGTGACCACCGGCGGGTCGTTGTACGCATAGTCCTGCGATCCCGCGTCCTCGCCGCCATTGCGCACGCCGTACCTCACGATCTTGCCGTCGATGTAGTCCAGGTACTGCCTGTCGGTCGCGGCTCCGCCGGTGCCGTAGTACTGGGTGCGCAGCCGGCGCACGGGGTTCACGTCCCTGAAGGACTCGCGCCCGCGGGTGATCGTGACCGTGCGCAGCTTCACGGTGTCGTTGCCGTTGACGATGTCCTGCTCGAGCTCCACCGTGGTGCCTTCGCGCAGGTCGGCTTCGTTGAAGCACGCGGCGGAGGAGTTCTCCGGCGGAGGGGGCGGAGGAGGAGGCGGCGGTGGCGGGGGAGGCGGCGGGGGTGGAGGAATGAACCCGATGCCGCCTCCATCGCCACCGCCTCCGCCGCCACCTCCTCCACACGCGGCCAATGTCGCGACCGCGATCGCAGTCAGCAGGTGTTTCGCATTCATGATTCCATCCTCCATTCGTCCCGTTCGGTTCAGATAAGGCGCCCCGATGCCGTGGCGTTCTGCCTCGGCTTCTCTCTGGCGCGGGGGGACTGTGCGGGAGGCGGGTCGGGCGCAACTAGTGCACAAAGTCATGCATGCGCGGATGCCGGCGGCACCGCCGGGTATCCTCCCGAGCCATCGAAGACCCGACGGAGACAAGGCGGTGGACATCTACATGGAACAAGGCGGCGAAGGCCCCGACCTGCTTCTCATGCTGCACGGCATGGGCGCGACCGGCGCGGTGTGGTCGCCCCTGTGCGCAGACATGCGTGCCGGTGCCGGTACCCGATGGCAAGGCCGCTGGCTCGCGCCCGACCTGCCCGGCCACGGCCGCTCCGCCGCACAGGACTCCTATGCCATCGGCCAGCACGCAGCGAGCGTGGCGCGCGCGGTGCTGCCGCACATCCAGCCTGGGGGACGCCTCGTGGTGCTCGGGCATTCGCTCGGCGGCGTGATCGGTCTCGCGCTCGCCACCGGCTGGTTCGGCGTGGTGCCGCACCGCGTGTTCGCGGCCGGCATCAAGATCGCGTGGAGCGACGAGGAGCTTCGCCGCATGGAGACGCTGGCGCTCCAGCCCGCGAAGCTGTTCCCGACGGAAGCGGAAGCGCAGGAGCGCTACCTGAAGGTCTCGGGCCTCGCGGCGGTTGCCGGCGCAGCGGCATCGGTGGCCGCGCGAGGCGTCGCGCGCGACGGCGACGGCTGGCGCCTGGCGATGGACCCTCGCGCCAATGCGGTCGGCAAGCCGCCGCTGTCCGAGCTGATGACGCTGGCGCGCTGCCCCGTGCATCTCGGACGCGGAGGCAACGACGCGATGGTGACGCTGGAGCAGACCCGCTCGCTCGATCTCGAAGCAGTCGACCTCGGCCCGCACGGCCACAACGTGATGGTCGAGGCGCCCGCGCAGGTCCGCGACTGGATGGCCTCCTTCGCATGAGGCAGGCGGCTCGAAAGGCCGCTTCCTTTTCTCAGCGCACCACTTCGATCCTGCGGATCGGTATCGCCGCCTCGGCGGCACGCGCCCTCAGTTGGCCGCATCCGCCGTCGACGTCCTGCCCTGCCGAGTGGCGCAGCTTCGTCAGGATACCGCGCTCATGCAGCGTGCGGGCCATCTGCTCGCAGCGCTCCAGCGACGGGCGGCTGAAGTCCACGCCGTCCACCGCGTTGAAGGGAATCATGTTCAGCACGCCCCACTTGCCCGAGAGCAGTCGCACGATGCCGTCGATTTCGTCCTGCCCGTCGTTCACGCCCTCCAGCAGCGTCCACTGGTACTGGATGGGGTAGCCGCTGGCGCGCGCATAGCGTTCGCCCGCCTCGACCAGTTCTTCGGGCGTCATGCCGGGCGCGCGCGGAAGCAGCTTCCGGCGCAGCTCTGCCTTGGTGGTGTGCAGCGAGAGCGCCAGCGCGGGCCTCACGCGTTCCTGCATGAGCCGCTCGAACACGCGCGGATCGCCCACGGTGGAGAACACCAGGTTCTTGTGGCCGACATTGCCGACAGTGCCCAGCAGCTCGATCGCCTCCAGCACGTTGTCCATGTTGTGGGCCGGCTCGCCCATGCCCATGAACACCACCTTGCGCACCGGCCTGCGCATGCGCGCGAGCGCGACCTGCGCAATGATCTCGGCGCTTCCCACCTGCCGCAGCAGGCCGTCGCGACCCGTCATGCAGAACTGGCAGCCGACGGCGCAGCCCACCTGCGAGGAGACGCACAGGCCGTCGCGCGGCAGCAGCACGCTCTCCACCGTCTGGCCGTCCGCGAGGGCCACCAGCAGCCGCTCGGAGCCGTCGGCGCCGGGATGCGCCGCGACGACGCGCGCGAGCCCGGCCAGCTCCGCCTCGATGGACGGCAGTTCCTCCATCAGCGAGGCGGGAAAGAAGCTCGCGGGCAGCCGCCTGCCGCTGTTCCTGGGCAGCGCGTGGGACCACAGCCGCAGGATGCGCTGCTCGTGGCTGGGGCCGGCTCCGGCTTTTCGCAGCCGCTGTTTCAGTTCGTGGATTCGCATGTGCCGCCTGGGGCAGGAAAGCTCCCGCATGCGTGCGGGACGGTGATCGACTAGCGCCAGATTGTGCACGGCGCCGAGCGCCTCACTCCTGCGACTGCAGCCGCACGGCTTGCCGGCGGCTGTTGACGATCATGGCCGAGCCGGCAAGGCACAGCAACGCCAGCAGGGCCAGCGCGGTACTGGCGCCCCGGGTGAAGACCGCCACATCGGGGTCGGAAAGCCCCGCTCCGGCGCTTCCGAGAACCATGCGCTGCGATCCCGGCGCAAGCCGCGCGAGCGCCACGCTCAGCGCCAGCGCGGTTCCCACCATGATCCCGGTGTTCTGCAGCGTCGAGCGCACGCCGTTGGCGATGCCCCGCCGCCGGGGCTGCACGTTCTGCAGGATCGACGCGTTGTTCGGCGTCACGAAGCTGCCGATGCCGAGCCCGAGCACCCAGAGGCAGGCGGACAGCTGTGCCGCGCCGATCTCCGGCCGCAGCAGCGCGGCCAGCGCCGCGAGTGCGCATCCCGCGAGCAGCATTCCGCACACGCAGACGGATTCGGGGCTGAAGCGCCGGATCAGCATGCCCGCCACCGGCGCGGCCATCAGCATGCCGAATGCGACCGGCGCGACCCGCAGGCCAGCCTGCGACGGCTCCAGGCCCGCGCAGGCCTGCAGGTACAAGGCCACCAGCACCAGCGGAGCGGCCTGCGTCATCGACAGCAGCAGGATGCCCGCATACGCGGTGCGGCGCGCCGGATCGGCGAACAGCGACGGGTCGACCAGCGGGCTCGCCGATCGCAGCTGCAGCTTCGCGAACAGCGCCACGGCACAGAGCCCCGCGAGCATGAACGCCGACACCGGCGTGCTCGTCCATCCATGCGTTCCCGCCATCGAGAGCGCGTAGGTCACGCCGCCGATGCCGGCGAAGGACAGCACCGCGCCCGCGATGTCGAAGCGCTCGGCCCCTGCTCCCGGCGCCGCGCTCGCGGGCAGGACCTTCCACGACCATGCAAGCACGCAAAGCCCCAGCGGCACGTTGAGCATGAAGAGAACGCGCCAGCCCCACCACGACACGACGAAGCCGCCGGCCAGCGGGCCCACCACCTGGGCCAGCGCCGCGACCATCGCGAGGATGCCCAGCGCGAGCCCCATCCTGCGACGACCGAATGCGTCGCCCACCAGCGCGCTCGAATTGGCCATGACGCCCGCCGCGCCCACGGCCTGGCACACGCGCGCCGCCAGCATCAGCTCCGCGGTGGGAGCGAACGCGCAGGCCGCACAGGCGACGATGAAGAGCGAAAGCCCCGAGAGAAAAAGCCTGCGCCGCCCCCAGAGATCGGCCAGCCGCCCGAAGCTGAGGATGCAGACGGTGCTGACCAGCATGTAGGACAGCAGGATCCAGCTCGCCTGCGCAGGCGAGGCGTGCAGGCTGCGCGCCACCGCGGGCAGCGCGACATTGAGCGCGCTGAGATTGAGAAAGCACAGCAGCGCCCCCGCGCTGGCGGCGACGAGCACCGCCCAGCCCGCCCTGTCCGCATCGTCGGTCATCGCCTGCTCAGTCCTCGCTCTTGAACCCCGAGGCCTCGACGATGGGGCGCCAGTAGGCGCGGTCCTCGGCCATGATCCGCTTCACGTCCGCGCCGGGCAGCCCCGTGGGCTCCAGGCCCATGCGATCGACCTGCGCGCGCACCTGCGGGCTGCGCATCGCGGCGAGGAATGCCGACTCCAGCTTCGCGACCACGTCCTTCGGCGTGCCGGCCGGCACGAAGGCGGCGTAGGCGGCATTGGCGCGGTCGAAGGCGTCGTAGCCCGACTCCTTGATCGTCGGCACGTCGGGCAGCCAGCTCAGGCGCTTCGTGCCCGCGACACCCAGTATCCGCAGCTTGCCCGAGCGGTGCAGTTCGAGCTGGCTGGCCAGCGCGTCGGCGCCGAGCGGCACGTGCGAGCCGATGATGTCGGTCGCCAGCGGCGCGCCGCCCCTGTAGCTGACCGGCGCGAGCGGCACGCCGATGGCCTTGGACAGCTGCAGCACGCTGAAATGCAGCCCGCCGCCGAGATTGGTCATGCCCACGCTGCCCGCGGAAGGATTCTTCCGGACCCACGCGACGTACTCGGGGATCGTCCTGAACGGCTGGTTCGCGCCGGCCGAGACGACGCTGGGCACGTTCGCCAGGTGCGCGACGGGAATGAAGTCCTTGTCGACGTCGTAGTTCAACCGCGCATAGGTCATCGGAAAGAGCACGAAGGGCGGCGTGCCGCCGACCAGGATCGTCCGCCCGTCGGGCTTCGCCGCCTTGACCGTCTCGATGGAGATGCGGGTCGAGGCGCCGGGCCGGTTCTCCACCAGCACGGGCTCCTTCAGCGTGCTGCGCAGCTCCTCCGCCAGCGAGCGCGCGAGGCTGTCGAGGGCGCCGCCCGGCGGGAATCCGATGATCAGACGGATGGGCATGTTGTTGTCGGCATGCGCGGCCGCGCCGATCAGGGCGATCGACGCGCCGAGAAGAAGTGTCTTGAGGAACGAGGCCATGGTGGAGTACCTGCGGAGTTGGAAAAACGGACTCAGAAGGGCAGCACGGGCAGCGCGTTGGCCGGCCGGTGCGCGGCCTCGAAGGCGGCGGCGGCCTGCAGCAGCTGCTGGTCTTCGCGGAAACGGCCGACGAGCTGCATGCCGATGGGCAGCCCGTCGCTGCCCGCGCCGCACGGCAGGCTGATGGCGGGATGGCCCGTGAGGTTGAAGGGCATCGTCCACGGGAACCAGTTAGGTCGCAGCTCGGCGAAGGACTCTCCGTCGATCTCGATGCTGCCGAACAGGTCCTGGTCGATAGGCAGGGCCGTGCGCGAGAGCGTCGGCGTGAAGATGAAGTCGTGCGTCTCGAGCTGGGCCTGCACCGTGCGGAAGAGCGCGGTCCTCGCGAACATGGCCTGCTGGAAGGCGACGCCGTCGACATGCTCGGCGAGCGCGAGCTGCTTCAGCAGCGACGGGCTCAGCTGGTCGGCATGCGCGGCCGCCAGCGGCGCGAAGCGTCCGCGCCAGCTGGTGTGGTTGATGACCCGCCACACGGGCTCGACGTCGTAGCCCTCGCCCGACATCTGCTCCAGCTCAGCGCCCATCGAGTGCAGCGTTTCGAGCGCGGCCTCGAAGGCGGCGGCGACGTCGGCGGAAACCGGCCGCCCCTTCGGCGTCGCGCAGTACAGGACCCGCTTGCCGCGCAGGTCCCCGCCGGGCCGAAGCGCGTCGAAGTACGGCTGTGCGGGCACGCCGAGCGACCACGGATCGCTGCCGTGGGCACCGGTCATCGCCTGCAGCATGAGCGCCGTGTCGGCCACGTCGCGCGTGGTGGGCGTCACGTAGGTGTAGTTGCCGAAGGCGTCCTGCACCTGGCTGTGGGGAACCACGCCCAGGCTCTGCTTGAGGCCGACCACGCCGTTGCAGGCGGCGGGAATGCGGGTGGAGCCGCCGCCGTCGGTGGCGATGGCCAGCGGCGCCACGCCCGCCGCGATGGACGCCGCGGCGCCGCCGCTGGAGCCGCCGCTGGTGCGCGTCGAGTCCCATGCGTTGCGCGTGCTGCCGAAGAGCGGCGCGTCGGTCAGGCACTTGGCACCGAATTCCGACGAGGTCGTCTTGCCGATGAGGATGGCGCCCGCCCGCCGCATGCGAGCGACGGCCACCGCATCGCGTTCGGGAACATGGTCGCGATGCAGCATGGAGCCGTAGGTCGTCCGCACGTCCTGCGTGTCGACGATGTCCTTCACCGTGAACGGCAGGCCGTGCAGCAACCCCGACGCCTCGCCCTTCATGAGCGCCGCTTCCGCGCTCCTGGCCTGCTCCATCGCCTGCTCGTGGCAGAGGGTAACGAAGCAGTTCAGCAGCGGCTGCACCGCGTCGGCCCTGCGCAGCACCTCGCCGACGACCTCCACCGGCGAGAGCTTGCGCTGCGCGACGAGGGTGCGCAGCGTTGCGGCGGACATCTCGCAGATTTCTGACTTCGGCAGCGCGGGGAACGAGTGGCGGGACGGAGAAAACTTTTGCATGCGCAAATGATTGATTCGCCGCATTCGCGAGTCCAATACTGTTTTCTCGAAAAGGCATATGGGCAGCGTATGGCTACACCGGACTTCAGAACGCTCCGCTACTTCGTGGCGGTCGCCGAGGAACGCAGCGTGGGCAAGGCGGCGCGGCGGCTCAACATGGCGCAGCCGCCGCTGTCGGTCCATATCAGGAACCTGGAGGAGTCGGTGGGCACGCCGCTGTTTCGCAGGACGGCGCGGGGCATGGAGATCACCGACGCGGGCAACGCTCTCTTCAGGCGCGCCAAGGAGGCGCTGCTGCTCGCCAACGAGGGATTCGACGCCGCCCGCGCCATCGGCTCGGGCAGCAGGGGCAGGCTCACGGTCGGGACCATGATCGCCCTCTCCTACCTGGTGCTGCCCCGCCTGGAGAACGCGCTTCGCGCGAAGTTGCCGGACGTGGAGATCCAGTACGTGGAGCTGAATGCCGTCAACAACGTCCCGGCGCTGATCGAGTCGGAGGTGTCGGTGGCGATCTGCATTCCGCCGATCGCGCAGCCGGGCATCGCGGTGGAGCGCATCGGCACCCAGCCGCTGATGCTGGCCGTGCGCACGGACTCGGCCCTTGCCCGCATGGCCAGCGTTCCGCTGGACCGGCTCGAGGGCGTGCCGCTCATCGGCCTGCCGGTGCCGGAGGGCGACGTGGACAAATCGGTCGTCGCCTCGCTGCTGCGGCGGCACGACGTCAGCATGCCGGTCGCGCAGCGGGTCGAGACCATGGTGTCGGCGCTGGCGCTGGTGCTCGCTGGCAGGGGCGTGGCGATCCTTCCCGCGTGCGCGCGCATCGGCCGGCCTCCGGGCGTGGTGTTCAGGCCCCTGCGCAACGCCAACGCGAAGATGGACGTCGCGGCCTGCTGGCGCAGCGACTGGGAAAGCCCGCTGATCGAACCTTTCCTGGCCTGCGCGCGCGCATCGCTGCGGCAGGCGGGCTGACGAAGGCCGGCGGCCTCAGCTCACCTGGCGGGAGCGGCCAGCAGCGTCTCGATCCAGGCGGGCGGAATCGCGCCCGGCACACGGGTGCCGTCGTCGAAGATCAGCGTCGGCGTTCCTTCGACCTTGTAGCGGCGGCCGAGCTCGATGCCGCGTTGCAGGCCGGTGGTGTCGCAGCCCTGCGCCGCGCCGGCGGGCGGGGTGCCGCTCTCGATCCAGTCGGACCAGGTCTTCTGCCTGTCTCTGCTGCACCAGACGCCGCGCGCCTTGGCGAGCGAATCGTCGCCGAGCACGGGGTACAGGAACATGTAGACCGTCACGTTGCCGATGGCCTTGAGGTCCTTGTCGATGCGCTTGCAGTGGCCGCAGTTCGGATCGGAGAAGACGGCCAGCCTGCGCTTGCCGCTGCCGTGCACGATCCTGATCGCGTCGTTCAGGGGGAGCTTGTCGAAGACGAAGCCGTCGATCTTCTTGAAGCGCCCTTCCGGCGAGCTGCTCTTGCCCTGGGCATGGCTGGCGCCTGCGAATGCGAGTGCTCCCAGGGCACAAGCCGTCAGCAAGGTACGGCGCGTGGAATTCATATTCTCCATGTCGATCGGGGGAAATGGTTTGTCGAGGACGTTCAATGCACTGCGGCGCCCGACTCTTCGGCAACGCGCGCAGGCCACAGCGCGAGGCCGCCCGAGAGACTCCATGCCTGCGCATGGCCGAGGCGACGAAGCGCCTTGGCGGCCTGCGCGCTGCGATTGCCGCTTCGACAGTAGAACAGCACCGGGGTCGCGGTCGGCAGCGCCAGCCACGCGGGCAACGCATTGAGCAGCCCCGACAGCGGAACGGCTTCGCAATGCGCGTCGGCGCCGAAGGGAAGCGATTCGCTCAGGCGCTGCTCGTAGGGCTCGCGCACGTCCACCAGCAGCAGGCCCGGGTTTTCGCGCAGCAGCCGCCGCGCCTCGGCGGCGCTCATCTCGTGGCCCGTGCCGGCGCAGCCGGTGTCGACGCGTGCGCCGCATGCCAGGGTCTGGTACTCGGTCAGCGCGAGGCCTTCTTCGAGTTCGGCCTTCGCCGCCGCGAAGTGTTGCGCGTCGATGCCGCCGGCGAGCACCTGCGCGAGCAGCGGCTGGGCGGCGCATTCGCGGACCAGGGTGCTCGCGAAGCGGTCGTCGTAGTCGTGCGCCGGAAGCAGCAGCGTGCGCGGGCCCGCTGCCTGCTGCAGCTTCTTCAGCGAGGAGCCGAATGCCAGCGGCGCGCTCTGCGCGAAGTCGCTCCGGCCCAATGCGCCGGGCATCACGGTGTCGCCCACGAAAGCCAGGCGGATGTTCATCTGCGCATCGTGCAACAGGTAGGCGGTGGAGTCGGCGGTGTGCCCGGGGGTCGCGAGCCGGGTCAGCATCTGCGCCCCGAGGCAGATCGCATCGATGCCCAGCGGCCAGCCGAGCGCATCGAACCCGCCCTGCGCCAGGAGCCGCGCGGGAAGCGCCGCGCGCAGCTCGCCGCCCGAGGAGACGTGATCGCCGTGGCTGTGCGTGTCGAGCGCGGCGACCAGTGTGTATTCCTGGCAGCGAAGCAGCTGCGAGATGCGCCCGGTCAGCTCGGGCAGCGGGTCGATGACGACGCAACGCCGGCTGTCGGCGTCGGCCACGAGGTAGCAACACGCACCGCCCACCACGAACCGGGTCAGGCCGTCGAGCGCGTTGCCCGGGCGCGGCGCTTCTTCCGAGGTACTTAGGCAACTGGCGCGCAGCGAAGCGCCGCAGGAGCCGATGCGCGCGCAGGCTTCGTCGATGAAGGCCGGGTCGCTGGCCGGGCCGAACGACAGGCGCACGGCCGATGCCGCCTGCCAGGCGGGCAGCCCCATCGCCTCCAGCACATGGCTCGGCAGCGCCTTGGCCGCGCCGCAGGCCGAGCCCCCGCTCACCCGCACGTCGGCTGCGTCGAACAGGTCCTGCAGCAGCTTGGAATCAAGGCCGGGCACCGAGAAATTGAGGGTCGTCGGCAGGCTCAGCTCGAAGGGTGCGTTGAACACCACGCCGGGGAACGCGCTCTTCAGCGCGGCGGCGATGCGTTCGCGGTACGCCTCCAGCGTGCGCCTGCCCATGAAGGTCTGGCCGTCCTCGAGCGCCTCCAGCACGGTGCCGAGCGCGGCAATGCCGGACATGTTCTCGGTTCCGGAGCGCAGCGCGCCTTCCTGGCCGCCGCCCGCCATCAGCGGAGTGAACGGCGCGCCTTCGCGCACGTAGAGCATGCCGATGCCCTTGGGGGCGTAGAGCTTGTGGCCCGAGAACGGCGCGTAGTCGATGCGGTGGGCCGCGAGCCGCAGTTCGAGCTTGCCCAGCGCCTGCACGCTGTCCACCATCCACAGGGCCGGGCTGCCGGCCAATGCCTGCTCGATGCCGTCGAGGTCGCTGATGACGCCGGTTTCGTTGTTGGCGGCCATGGTGCAGACCAGGCCGGCCCGGCCGGCATGCGCGCGCAGCCATTGCAGGTCGTGGCGGCCGTCGCGGCCGACCGGGATGGGCAGCACGCGCAGGTCCAGGCCCAGCAGCCTGTTCCAGTGCCTGATCGCCTCCGGCACCGCCTTGTGCTCGGTCGCGCCGTACAGGATGCAGTCGACGTCCGTGCGGCCGCGCAGGGAGCTCAGCGCCGACAGCACGGCCGTCTGGATGCCTTCGGTGGCGCCGCTCAAGAAGAGCAGGCCCCCCGAGGGAGCGCCGAGCAGGCGGCGCGCGCGGGCGCGCACCGAATCCATCAGCGCGCGCGCCTTCAGCCCGGTGCTGTGGACGCTGCTGGGATTGCCGAAGTCGTCGGCCATGGCTGCGAGTGCCGCGGCCCGCGCGCGGGGCAGCACGGGCGTGGTGGCGTTGGCGTCGAGGTAGATGTCCATTGAGGTGATTCCAGCGAAAGGGGTTGCAGGGCGGGTGCCGCGCTCCTGAAGGAGTCTGCCGGCCGGGCACGGGAAGCGGCTTGCCTTTTGCGCTGTCGATATCTATAAGATTGGAATTCAATGCTCTTTTTTGAATAGTTCGTGAAACTGGATTCCATAGACATCAGGATTCTTGATCTCCTGCAGCGAGACGCCGAGCTGCAGGTGGCCCAGATCGCCGAGCAGGTCGGCCTCTCCGCCACGCCGTGCTGGCGGCGCATCCAGCGCCTGAAGGAGGCCGGAGTCATCACGCGCTCGGTGGCCCTGCTCGATCCGCGCAAGGTCAATGTGGCGGTGACGGTGTTCGTGTCGGTGCGCACCAGCACGCACTCGCAGGAATGGTTCGACCGCTTCACGGCCACGGTGCATGCCATTCCGGAAGTGGTGGAGTTCTATCGGATGAGCGGCGACGTCGACTACCTGTTGCGCGTGGTGGTGCCCGACATCGCGGCCTACGACGCGGTCTACAAGCGCCTCATCACGGGAACGAACCTGCACGACGTCAGCTCGAGCTTCGCCATGCAGGAACTGAAGCAGACCACGGCCCTGCCGCTGAGCTACGTGTAGAAGACCCCCGGTCGGGTCAGAACAGGCTGCCCTGCCCCGCCGCGCCCGGCGGACGGAACGCCGACACATCGAGCGGAATGCGCTCGCGGTTGTAGCCCAGGCGGCTGGTCGCCTTCTGGAAGCGCTGGTGGATCAGGTCTGCCCACAGGCCGGAGCCCTTCATGCGCGTGGCGAAGTCGGCGTCGTAGTCCTTGCCGCCGCGCATCTCGTGGATGCGCGCCATGATGCGGTCGGCGCGCTGCGGGTAGTGCAGCGCGAGCCATTCCTTGAAGAGCGGCGCCACCTCCCACGGCAGCCGCACCACCGTGTAGAAGGCGCTGCGCGCGCCGGCCTCCCACGCGGCCTCGAGCACCTGCTCCATGTCTTCGGTCACGAAGGGAATCTGCGGCGCCACGCTCACGCCGACCGGCACGCCGGCTTCGGTGAGCGTGCGGATGGTGCGCAGCCGACGATGCGGCGCGGCTGCGCGCGGCTCCAGCTTGCGGGCGAGCTCGCCGTCGAGCGTGGTCACGGTCACGTACACGGCCGCGAGGTGCTCGGCCGCCATGGGCGCGATCACGTCCAGGTCGCGCTCGATGGCGCTCGACTTGGTGACCAGCGCGAACGGATGCCGCGCTTCCCGCAGCAGCTCGATGACCGAGCGCGTGAGGCGCAGTTCGCGCTCGATGGGCTGGTAGCAGTCGGTGGCGGTGCCGATGGCGATGTAGCTCGGCCGGTAGCTCCTGCGCCCGAGCTCGGTGCGCAGTACCTCGGCGATGTTGCGCTTGGCGATCAGCTTGGTCTCGAAGTCGAGCCCCGGCGACAGGTTGAGATAGCTGTGCGTGGGCCGCGCGAAGCAGTAGATGCAGCCGTGCTCGCAGCCGCGGTACGGATTGAGCGAGCGGTCGAAGGAGATGTCGGGCGACTCGTTCTCGTTGAGCACCGACTTCACGTCCTCGAAGCGCACTTCGGTGGCGAGGGGCTGCAGCTCTTCCGCCTCGGCCACGCCCTCCTCGAGCGTGCCCCAGCCGTCGTCGAAGGCATTGCGCTCGTCCTTCGAGAAACGGTGCGCGATGTGCGTGGCCGCGCCGCGGCCCTTGATGGCATGGATGGGGATGCGGGCGGCTGGCATGGCGGCGACTCCTTCGCAACTCGATTTACTGTTTATTCATACAGTATTCCATCGATTCACCATCGTCGCCAGTTTTTCAATTTCTCTATTGACAGAAATTTCGTAAATCCTAAACTCGGCGCCATGGAACTCACCGACATCCAACGCAAGTTCGTCCTGCACTGGGGCGAAATGGGCTCGCTGTGGGGCGTGAACCGCACCGTCTCGCAGATCCACGCCCTGCTCTTCGCATACGGCAAGCCCATGAACGCCGAAGAGCTGTGCGACACGCTCGGCGTGGCCCGCTCCAACATCAGCAACAGCCTGAAGGAGCTGCAGGCCTGGAACCTCGTGCGCATCACCCACACGCTGGGCGACCGGCGCGACTACTTCGAGACCAGCGTCGACGTGTGGGAGCTGTTCCGCACCGTGGTGCGCGAGCGCAAGGAGCGCGAGTTCGATCCCACCGTGCGCGTGCTGCGCGAGCTGGTCTCCAGCCCCGAATTCCAGAAGGAGCCGGCCGATGCGCAGGACCGCATCCGCTCCACCATGGAGCTCATGGAAAAGCTCGCCACCTGGGCCGACGAAATGCTGCGGCTTTCGCCCGGCACGCTCGACAAGGTGATGACGCTGGGCGCGAGCGTGCAGCGCTTCGTGCGCGGCGATTCGGCCCAGCCGGGCAAGGGCGGCAAGGGCGACGACCCCGATGCGCACCACGCCAGCCTTCCCATGATCTGAGCCGGTCTCTTTTTTTGCCCAATCATTTCTGTTTCAACAGAAATATCGAGAACAAAAAACATCATGAGCAACACCAGCACCCCCGCCTACCCTCTCACCGTCTATTTCGACGCAAGCTGCGCGATCTGCTCGGCCGAGATGGGCAGCCTCAAGGCGCGCGACAAGGCTGGCCGGCTTCAGATGATCGACTGCTCCCCGGCCGCGTTCAACGGCGGCCCGGCGCCGCGCGAGGCGCTGATGGCGGCCATCCACGTGTCGGACGCCGAAGGCCGCGTGCACGTCGGCGTGCCAGCCATCCGCATCTGCCGCTCGGCGGTGGGGCTTTCCAGCGGCAGCTTCCTGCTCGACCTGCCGGTCGTCGCTCCGCTGGCCGACCGCGCCTATGCGCTGCTGGCGCGCAACCGCTACCGCATTCCACGCTGGCTGGCCACGAGGCTCGCCGGGCGCGTCGCGCGTTCATGCGACGACAACTGCCGCATCTGACCTGAAAAGAAACCCGACGAACAACCACACGAGGGAACAGAGCCATGCCCACCGTCTTCCAGCCCGACTTCCGCATGCCGGGCGAAACACCGGCCCGCCCGCGCACCGACCATGCCGGCCTCCCCATCACGCCCGGCGACACGCAGGACTACTTCACCGAGGTCGCGACCGACTACAGCGCCTGGAGCCCCAGCTACAACATGCACTTCGGCTTCTGGCGCGCGGGCCTGAACCCGCTGCGGCGCGAAGGCATGCTGGTGGAGATGAACCGCATGGTCGGCCGCGCGCTGCGCCTCGGCGACGCGCCCCAGGGCAACGACACGCGCCGCTGCGTGATCGACATGGGCTGCGGCGCCGGGGCCACTGCGCGCACGCTGGTCGGCGACGACGCATCGCTCTACGCCGTCACCGTGACCAACGTCGCCGTGCAGAACCGCATCGCCGCGAAGCTCGATGCCGCCGCCGGCGTGGCCGACCGCATGGCGCACATCGAAGCCGACTACACCCGCACCGGCCTGCCCGCCGCGCAGGCCGATGGCGCGTGGGCCGTGGAAAGCGCCTGCTATGCCGGCGGCACCGACAAGGCCGACTTCGTTCGCGAAGCCGCCCGGCTGCTGAAGCCCGGCGCGCGGCTGGCGGTGGTCGACGGCTTCCTGCTGCGGCGCCAGCCCGGCCGCCTCGCAGGCTGGCTGCACCGCCTGTGGGCCGACAGCTGGGCCGTGCCCACGCTGGCCGTGCGCGACGATTTCGTCGCGGCGCTGCAGGCACATGGCTTCGAAGACGTGGAAGTGAAGTCGCTGCGCTGGCGCGTCGCGCCCAGCGCGCTGCACATCCCCGTGCTCGCAACCCGCTTCACGCTGGCCGAACTCTGGAAGGCGCGCGGCAGGCTCAGCCCGTGGCGGCGCAAGCACATCGTGGCCAGCTACTGCGCACTGGCGCTGGGCATGTTCTGGCGCGACTTCGACTACTGCATGGTCACCGCGACGCGCCGTTGCGACTGAACAGGCAGGCCCCGAAAACGACACAACGAGGAGAAGAAGAGGTTCCCGCATGCAAAACGACTCCCAAGAAGGCAGGCTTTCCGAACTCACCCCCATCGAACCACCCAAGCCCGTTCGCGGCATGCCCTTCGGCTGGTTCTGGCCGATGGCGTCCGGCGCCGCGATTGCGCTCGTGCTGCGCATCGTCTTCAGCAGCGCCCCCGGCAATCCCTACTCGGCCATGCTGGGCTCCTTCGTCTATTTCGTGCCCGCGGTGTGCGGCGCGGTCACGGTCTACATGGCCGAGCGCATCGAACGGCGCAGCTGGGGCTACTACATCTGGGCGCCGTGGGTGGCGACTTCGCTCTTCGTCGGCGGCACGCTGCTGGTGTTCATCGAAGGCCTGATCTGCGCCATCGTCATCGTGCCGCTGTTCGCCACCATGGGCAGCGTCGGTGGGCTCGCGATGGGCATCGTGTGCCGCATCACCAACTGGCCGAAGCAAGCCGTCTACAGCTTCGCGATGCTGCCGCTGGTGCTGGGCGCCATCGAGCCCCAGCTGCCCAACCCCGACCGCTACTCCGACACCTCGCGCACGCTCTTCATCGCCGCGCCGCCCGAGCGCGTGTGGCACGAGCTCAACGCCGCGTACGACATCCGCCCCGAGGAGGTCGGCGACGCCTGGGCCTATCGCATCGGCGTGCCGATGCCGGTGTCGGGCGTGACGGTCGACACCCCCGAGGGCCGCGTGCGCCAGGTGCAGTGGCAGAAGAACGTGCACTTCGAGGAGGTCATCACCGAGTGGCAGCCCAACCGCCTGCTGAAGTGGCGCTTTCGCTTCTCGCCCGACTCCTTCCCTGCCGGCGCGCTCGACGACCACGTGATGATCGGCGGCCAGTACTTCGACCTGCGCGACGCCACCTACACGCTGACGCCGCGCGACGGCGGCACCGAGCTGCGCGTGGCCGTTTCGTGGCGCATGAGCACCAGCTTCAACTGGTATGCCGACCGTGTCATGCATCTCATGCTGGCGGACGCCTCGCAGAACATCCTGCGCTTCTACAAGGCACGCGCCGAAGCCACGGCAACCGCGGCGGCCCGATGACGATGCAGCCCGTCTTCCAGCAGGCGCTCGGCTCCGACTGGGAAAGGCTCGGCGACGTCATCCGCCGCCACTACACGATGCGGCCGTTCTCCGACGACCACGTCTGCGTGCGCGGCACCATGAGCGAGGTCTGGCACGCCCCTTGGGCCGCGCTGCTGATGCCCTTCGGCCGGCTGTTCGGCGCGCTCGTGCCGCACCAGGGCAAGGAGGTTCCGATCGAAGTGCACTACCGCTGCCGTCCCGACAACGCCACGCTCTACTGGGATCGCGTCTTTCATTTCCCGGGCAGGCCGCCCTTTCATTTCCGCTCGCACATGGAGCTTGCGGAAGGCCATGCCGGCGAGGTGATCGAATACGTGCGCTTCGGCATCGGCATGCGCCTGGCAGTGAGCGCGGAAGAAGGCGCGGTGGTGTTCCGCGACCGTGGCTATGTCTGGCGCATCGCGGGGCTGCGCATTCCGCTGCCGCTGGGCCTCTTCATGGGCACGGCCTACGTGGAGGAGCGCCCCGACCCGGCCGATGCCGACCGCTTCACCATGAAAATGCTGCTGCGTCACCGCCTGTTCGGTGACGTGTTCCGCTACAGCGGGTGCTTTCACCTCGGCCCACGAACAGGATCACAATGAGCGCACCATGCCGCGCCGACCAGAAAACCTCTACGCCCAGTACCACGCCCACGTCTATTTCGGGCCCGACACGATCGCGCAGGCCCGCGCCCTCTGCGAACGCGCAGGCCACGAACTGATGGTGGTGGTCGGCCGGGTGCACGAGCGGCTGGTGGGCCCGCATCCGCACTGGAGCTGCCAGCTCGCCTTCGACGCCGCCGAGTTCGACCAGGTCATCGGCTGGCTCGAAGCCAACCGCGACGGGCTCGACGTATTCGTGCACGGCGTGACCGGCGACGACCTCGCCGACCACACGACGCACGCCATGTGGCTGGGCGAGGAAAGCGAACTCGACCTGCGGATGTTCCGCCGCTAGACCGTTTCCTCCTCCTGGCCGGCGCCGTGCACCTTGAAGAAGGTGGCGCCTTCCACCTTCTGCCCGATGGCTTGCTCGTAGGCCGCGCGCACATCCTCCGGCTGCCCGGCCTGTCCGAAGAAGTCCTTCAGATACGGCCCCAGCAGCGGATGCGCCGCCAGCTCCTTGCGCGGCAGGCCGTTGATCATTTCGTCGCGACACGCCGAGGGCAGGAACACGTCACGGTTCTTCTCCGGGTCGCGGATCAGCCCCTTCGGCTCGTGCGCCGGGTCGGCCTGCATCGCCTCCAGTTCCTCGAAGAAGCGACGGCGCATCATCACGATGCCCTTGTCGCTCTGGCCCAGCTTCTCGCGCGTGCGGTCGGTGATGGCGCCCTGCCCCACCCACACCACGAAGTCCTGGTTGGCGACGTGGCTGGTGATCCAGCGGCCGGTCACCGGGTCCTTGATCGGTCCGTACCACGAGGGAATGCGCTCCTGCACGTAGGGCTCCTGCTCGTTGGGCACGCGGCTCAGCACCCACAGCACGCTCAGCGTGTTGTGGTCGTCGATGGGCACGCGCCATTCGAAGTGATGGCCAAGGAAGAAGCCGTTGGGCCACAGCGTGACGCGGCCGGTGGTCCACATCACGTTGTCCTCGCGCTCGCCGCCGCGCAGGCGCTTGTAGACGAAGCCGTGCTCGAATTCCTCGAAGGCCAGCTTCAGGTGCGTGGGCACGTAGGGCCCTTCGTCGCCCTGCAGGCGCGTGGTCCAGTTGTTGTGGGTCCACTCGAAGTGCACAGGGTCGATGGAGTTCTCCTGGCACTGGAACCAGTTGCACGGGATCTCGGCGAACACCGCCTGCGCGAAGCCGTTCGCGCAGTTGAAGAGTTCCCAGTCGGGCAGGAGCGGCGCGGGCTGCGGCCCCATGTAGGCCCACAGCAGGCCGGCCTTCTCCTGCACCGGGTAGGCCTTGATCTTCGTGTTCCTGCGCATGCGCGCGCCGGGGTCCAGTGTTTCCTCGAAGGGCTGGTGCACGCACTGGCCGCTCTGGTCGTATTGCCAGCCGTGGTAGCTGCAGCGCAGGCCGCACTGCTCGACGTAGCCGTACGACATGTCGGCGTTGCGGTGCGGGCAGCGGCGGTCGACCAGGCCGTAGTTGCCGCTCAGGTCCTTGTAGAGCACAAGGTCCTCGCCCAGGATGCGCAGCGGCTTCACCGCCTTGTCGTCGAACTCGCTCGCGCCCGCGATCGGGTGCCAGTAGCGGCGCAGGTAATCGCCCATCGGCTTGCCGGGGCCCACTTCGGTCAGCAGGCGGTTCTTTTCTTCGCTCAACATGCGGAGTCTCCTTGTTCCTTGTCGCTTGTCTTCTTCAGTCGGCGCGGATGCCGAACTCGCGCACCAGCCTGCCGAAGCGCTGGTCGTCGTCCGATATCTGCTGCGCCAGCACCGAGGGCGCGCCGCCCACGGGTTCGATGCCGAGCGCGGCCATCTTTGCCTGCACGTCGGGCATCTTCAGGATCTCGTTGAAATGCCTGTTGAGCGCCTGCACCACATCGGGCGGCATCGCCTTCGGGCCGAGCAGGCCCATCCACGCGCTCACGTCCACGTCCTTGAAGCCCAGCTCGATGAAGGTGGGCACTTCGGGCATCAGCTTCGTGCGCTGGCGCTCCGCGACGCCGAGCGGCACCAGCTTGCCCGCGGCGATGTGGCTTGCCACCGCGCCCGGCGTGATCCAGCCCACGCCGACGTGGCCGCCCAGCACGTCGTTGACCACCGGCGCCACGCCGCGGTACGGCGCGTGCGTGGCCGCGATGCCCGCGTCCTTGTTGAAGAGCTCGCCCGCGATGTGCATCGGCGAACCCGCGCCCGGCGTGCCGTAGCTCAGCGCCTTGCCGGCCTTGGCTCCGGCCACGAGCTGCGCGACGCTGCGGATGCCCGTCACCGGCGCGGTCACCAGCAGCAGCGGGATGTTGCCGGTCTTGACGATGGGGGTGAAGTCCTTCACCACGTCGTGCGCCACGCCGGGGCCGGCCTTCAGAACGTGCTGCGCGATGGGAAAGGTGCTGGGCGTGAAGAGCAGCGTGTAGCCGTCGGCCGGTGCCTTCGCGACCCAGACGTTGCCGATCATTCCGCTCGCGCCGGGCCGGTTGTCGATCAGCACCGGCTGGCCGATGCGCTGCGACAGCTTCTCGGCATAGGTGCGCGCGATGGCGTCGGTGTCGCCGCCGGCCGGGTAGGCCACGACGATGGTGATCGGCTTCGATGGCCAGGACTGCGCCATGGCCGCGGTGACGGCGCATAGCGAAAGAACGGCTGCTGCAGCGGCACGGGCCGCGTTTCGCGGGTGAAACAACATGCTCTTTTCCTTCTCGATGGGACGACGTTGGTGTCGTCCGCACTGTAGGAACGGGGCTGCGAAGCCAGAAGATATAGTTTCACGCAGTGAACCTTTTTCCGGAGACCGGCATGTCGGACACCACAGGCGCACAGAGCGTGAAATCCATCGACGCATTGCGCCGCGGGCTCGACGTGATGCTGGCCATCCAGCGCTCCTCGGCCGTCACGCTGCAGGAGCTGCACCGGCAGACCGGCCTGTCGAAGGCGACGCTGCTGCGCATCCTCAAGACGCTGCAGCAGGCGGGCTGGGCAGAGCGCAGCGAGCACGACCGGCGCTACGTGCCCACCTCTGCCACCGGGCAGTCGGGGCCGGCGGCGGCGTGGCGCACGCGGCTGTCGGCATTGGCTGCGCCCGCGCGCGCCACGCTGCAGCGCGTGGTGCCGTGGCCCATCGACCTGGGCGTGCGCGACGGCACGGCCATGCTCATCCTCGACACCGACAGGCCGCGCAACGGACTGGCCGTCAACTACCGCGCGCTGGGCTTTCGTCCGCCGATGCTGCTGTCCTCGCTGGGGCGCTGCTATCTCTCGTTCTGCCCGGAAGACGAGCGCCGCGAGATCCTCGCCGCGCTGGCGCGCTCGCCCAACGACTTCGACCGCAGCGCGCGGCGCCCCGAGAACATCCGCCGCATGGTGGCGCATGCGCGCGACCTCGGCTACGTGACGCGCGACCCGACCTCGACCAGCATGGATTCGCCCGACCGCTTCGGCGCGATCTCGGTGCCGCTGCGCCAGGGCGAGCGGGTGGTGGGCTGCCTCAGCTGCGCCTGGCTGCCGGCGGTGAAGAACGAACGCGAGATCGTGTCGGCCCACCTGGGCGACCTGCAGCAGGCCGCGCAGAACATCGAGCGCAAGCTGGCGCAGGCGGGGTTGGAGCCGCCTCCGGCAAGCTCATGAAGCGCGCGGCTCAGAACTCCGCGTCGAGCTCGTCGATCTCGTCGGGCTCCTGCTTGGCGGCCGCCACCCATTCCTTCATGGCCGGCAGCTCCATCACGCGCTTGCAGTAGGCGGCGCACACGGCATCGAGCGCCACGTCGTAGCTCAGGAAGCGCGTAACCACCGGGGCGTACATGGCGTCCGCCATGCCCGGCTGCTTGCCGAAGAGAAAAGGGCCGCCATAGGCCTTCAGGCATTCGCGCCAGATCGCGACGATGCGGTCGATGTCCGCCTGCGCGCGCGACCAAACCTTGAAGTTCTTGAAATGGGCCTTGATGTTCATCGGCAGCGCGCCGCGCATCGAGGCGAAACCCGAATGCATCTCGCCGCAGATGGCGCGGCAATGGGCGCGGGCGGCGATGTCGTCGGGCAGCAGGCCGGCCTTGGGCTTGATCTCGTTGAGGTATTCGCCGATGGCCAGGGTGTCCCACACCTTCACGCTGCCGTGCTGCAGCGAGGGCACGAGCATCGACGAGGACAGCAGCAGCATCTCGGCCTTCATGGCCGGATCGTCGGGCGGAATGACCTTCTCGCTGAAGTCCAGCCCCGCCAGCCTGCACATCAGCCAGCCGCGCAGCGCCCACGCACCGTAGTTCTTGCTGCTGATGGTGAGAACGGGTTTGGCCATCTCGGAGCTCTCCTTGGGCGTTGCGCCTTTGCCCTTGCCGCGTGCAAGCCCCATGCCATGCAGCTGGCCCGCAACTTGCCTGCACGGGGCTCATGCTGTACCGGGCCTACCAGAACCAAGCCGACCTGCTCTCCCCGGCGCGGCTCGCGGCGCAGTACCTGGCCAAGGCGCTCTGGAAGGAAGGCACCGAGCGCACCATGATGCGGCGCATGGCGGCCCAGTTCGAGGTGTTCTCGCGCATGCGGCTGACCCACACCCGGCCCGACTACGGCATCCACAGCGTGGTGTCCGACGGCTCGGAGGTGGCCGTGCACGAGGAGAAGACCCTCGTCTCGCCCTTCGGCACCCTGCTGCACTTCCGCAAGAACACCGATGCGGTGCACCCGCCCGTGCTGCTGGCCGCACCGTTGTCGGGCCATTTCTCCACGCTGCTGCGCGAAACGGTGCGCACGCTGCTGCGCGACCACGACGTGTACCTGACCGACTGGCACAACGCGCGCGACGTGCCCCTGTGGCACGGTGGTTTCGGCCTCGACGACTACACGCTGCAGCTCGTCCGCTTCCTGGAGGCCGTGGGCCCGGGCGTGCACATGGTGGCCGTATGCCAGCCCTGCGTGGCCGCGCTGGCCGCCACCGCGCTGATGGCCGAGGACGACAACCCCGCCACGCCGCGCAGCCTGACGCTGATGGCGGGCCCGGTCGACTGCCGCATCAACCCGACCGCCGTCAACAAGCTCGCCACCGACCGCCCCATCGACTGGTTCCGGCGCAACCTCATCAGCCACGTGCCCTGGCCTCACGCCGGCATGATGCGGCGCGTGTACCCGGGCTTCCTGCAGCTCTCGGCCTTCATGAGCATGAACCCCGAGCGGCACAAGAAGCAGTTCGAGGACATGTACAGCCATCTGGTCGAGGGCGACATCGAGAAGGCTCGCACCATCGGTACCTTCTACGACGAGTACCTGGCCGTGAACGATCTGCCGGCCGAGTTCTACCTGGAGACGGTGGAGCGCGTGTTCCAGACCTACGACCTGCCGCTGGGCAGGCTCACCGTGGGCGAGCGCACCGTGAACCCCGCCGCCATCCGCCGCACCGCGCTGCTCACGGTGGAAGGCGAGCGCGACGACATCTGCTCCGTGGGCCAGACAGTGGCGGCGCAGGACCTCTGCACGGGCATCCGGCCCTACATGAAGGCGCATCACCTGCAGGCCGGCGTAGGGCACTACGGCGTGTTCAGCGGCAGCAAGTGGAATGCGCAGATCTACCCGCGCGTGCGCGAAACCATTCATGCCGCAGCCGAGCTGAACGGCTGAGGGGCGACTTCCAATCTGGCAAAGGCCGTGAGGCCATTGTTTGCCCTTGCGCGCGAGGCTTCCTACACTCGGCCGCCATGCAACGCCAGCCCGTCATCCGCAGCACGCCGCGCGCAGTCTTCACTGCGCGGACGGCCGCAGGGTCGCACCAGACCCTCGCAGATCTCTGAGCCCGGCGGTCAGCCTCCCTCCCTCTTCTTCAGCACCTTTCATCGACCGCCGGGCCCAAGCCCCGCGCGGTAGCGCGCCCGCACGGGCGCGCCGCGCTATCCCCAGCTGAACCCCTTGCCCACCGCCAGCCGCTTCGCCAAGGCCGGCGGCCGGCTTTGCCATGCGGAAAGAGCACTGACGATGAACAACATCCAATCGATCCTGGCGGTGACGGACCTGTCGGCGCGCGGCCTGCGCACTGTGGTGCGCGCGGCCTCCATCGCGGCGGCGCACGGCGCGCTGCTGAAGATCATGTACGCGCCCGCGGCGTTCGCGGGCCCCGCGAATGCCGATGCGGCAGGCGGCCTGGGCGCCGTGTGCCTCGAGGTGGTCGAGCGCTTCGGCATCCTGGTCAAGAAGATCGACGACACGCACGGGCTGCTCGAAGACGCCGCGCGCGAGGCACGCTGGTGCGACCTCGTGGTGATCGGCGACGAGCCCGACCGTTCGCTCGCGGCCTTCTTCCGGGGCCAGCCCGCCGAACGGCTGCTGCGGGCGGCGCAACGGCCCGTGCTGGTGACGCGGCTGCACGCACAGGCCGCCGGCTACGCGCGCATCCTCGTCGCCATCGACCTCGTCGAGGAATCGCGTGCCCTGGTCGATCTGGCCTGCGACTTCGACGGCCAGGCCGACATCGAGCTGTTCCATGCCTTCACGCCCATGCACGAAGGCAAGCTTCGCTACGCGGACGTGTCGGCGCACGTGATAGACGCCTACCGCCACGCCTGCGCCCGCCAGGCGCGCGAGCGCATGCTGTGGCTCTCGGACGCATCGAGCGCGCGCCGCAACCGCGTGGTGTCGTCGATCGGTCGCGGCGATCCGGCGCGACAGGCCGCCGTCCAGCAGCAGTACACCGGGGCCGACCTGCTGGTGGTCGGCAAGCGCAGGCGCTCGGCGTTGACGGACTTCCTGCTCGGCAGCGTGGCGCTGCGCGTGCTGCGATGGTCCACGGGCGACGTGCTCGTGGTGCCGCATGGCGTGCAGGCGCGGCACTCCGCGGCACTGGTGCAAAGGGGCACGGCATGACGTCGCTGACGCTGCCATTTCCGTTTCTTCCCCTGCTGCCGTGCTGGCGCTTCAGGCCGGCCGAACTGCGCATCGACGTCGATCCGGGCAGGGCCAGTCCCGAGGACACGCTCCTGCCCGTACACCAACGCATGCGCGCCATGCACGACCGCCTGCAGGAAATGCCGGGCCTCGGGCTCGGCGCCCCCGACCTGCGCGCACGTTTTCGCGAGGCCGACGGCGAGCTCTACGTCTACATCGAGGACCTGCGCCGCGACATGCTCGTCGGCTACACCGTGTTCAACCGGCTGATCGAGCTGAGCCGCAGGGCCGACCGCCACATCCGCGCGCCGCATTCGCAATACCACCCGGCCTGGCAGCGGCACGGGCTCGCCTCCGCCGTCTATCGCTGGGCACTGGACCGGGGTACCTGCCTCATGAGCGGCGCCCGGCAGTCTCCGGGCGCGCATGCACTCTGGCAGCGCCTGTCGCGCCACTACGAGGCCGGCTTCGCCGACCTGCGATGCAAGCAGCTGAACTATCTGGGCCGCGAGGTCGGTGGCGCCACGCTCGACTCGCTGCACACGCGCATGTTTCTGCTCGGCGAAGGCTGGACGCTGGAGCGCTTCCGCTGCGAAACACAGATGGGTTAGAGCCTCAGCGCCGCGTACGCACGCCCTTGCCGCTCACGCGCCGCACCGTCGCCTCGCCGGCCTGCGGCAGCCGCTCGCGCAGGAAGGCGATGAGCTCCTGGGCCACCACGTTGCGCATGGGCCCCGGCAGGTAGGCCAGCACCACTCGGCGCTCGACGCGCGGCTTCAGCAGCGGCACCACGGCCAGTTCGGGATCGCGCAGCGACGAGGTGTAGAGACGCGGCATGAGGCCCAGAGCCTGCCCGCCGCGCACCAGCGCATAGAGCGTCTCGGAGTAGCTCACGCGATACGGCTGCGGCCCCTGGGCGAACTGCGCGCGCGCCGGATTGCCCAGCGCCGGCATGCTGCCGCTTTCGAAGAGCACCAGCCGCTCCTTGCCGATGGCCTCCCAGGTGGCATCGCCGGCCGCCGCCAGCGGGTGGTCGCGCCGCACCACGAGCACCAGCGGGTCTCGAAACAGGTCGATGCAGGTCAGCCCGCCCGGCGGCTCGGTGATGGCGGCCACCGCCATGTCGATCTGGCCACTGCGCAGTTCGGCCAGCAGGGCGTTCGACGGGGCATCGCGCCAGGACAGCTCCACCTCGCGATGGCCGCCTTGCAGGAATTCGCTGGCGGCGGCCGCCACCCGCGCGCTGGCCGAGGGGATCACGCCGATGCGCACGTAGGCCCGGCCGCGCTGCACGGTGCTCTCGATGTCGCGCAGCGCCACCTCGAAGGTATTGACCAGGAAGTCGGTGCGCGCGAGCACCTCGGCGCCGACGGGCGTGAGCTCGAGCCGGTGGGTGGAGCGGGTGAGCAGCTCGGCGCCGAGCAGCTTCTCCATCTGCTTGATGGCGTTGCTCAGGGCCGGCTGCGTGATGGCCAGCCGCCGCGCGGCCCTGCCGAACTGGCCTTCCTCCACCAGCACCGAGAAGAACTGCAACTGTCGCAGCGTGAGAGCGCGCAGGGGCAAGGCGGCCATGGCGAATCCCCGGTTATTGATTCAGTGAATCAAATTATAGAAATTCAAAATTTTCCTTATGAGCATGGCGTTACTAGACTGCCCGCCATGATCAGCCCCACCCACGCGCCCCTCACGCTGGAGGCGATGCTGCATGCGATGCCCAAGGCCGAGCTGCACTGCCACCTGTTCGGCACGGTGCGCCACGAGACCTTCAAGCAACTCAATCGCCGTGCCGGCTCTCCGCTGGCCGACGACGAGATCGAGGGCTTCTACACGCGCGGCGAGAAGCCGGTCGGCGTGCTGCGGGTGCTGCGCGCGCTCGACGCCCAGTTGGTGCGCAGCGCCGGCGACATCTACCAGCTCACGCTCGAATACCTGCAGGACGCGGCTTCGCACAACGTGCGCCACGCGGAGTTCTTCTGGAACCCTACCGGCACGGTGCACGAATCGGGCATTGCCTACCCACTCGCGCAGGGCGCCATCGTGCGCGCCATACACGACGCGAAGCAGGAATTCGGCATCGACGGCCGCCTCATCGCCGCCATCGACCGCGAGGCAAGCCCCGAGGCTGCGGTGGAGATGGTCGAATGGGTCAAGGCCCACCGTTGCGACGAGGTGATCGGCATCGGCATCGACTACCGCGAGGTCGACCGTCCGCCCGAGATGTTCGCCCGGGCCTATGCCGAGGCGAAGAAGGCCGGCCTGAAGACCACCGCGCACGCCGGCGAGTTCGGCATGCCCTGGACCAACGTGCGCACCGCGCTCGACGAGCTGAAGGTCGACCGCATCGACCACGGCTACACGGTGGTCGACCAGCCCGACTACGCGCACAAGTGCGCCGAGCGCGGCGTGATCTTCACCGTGGTGCCCACCAACTCCTACTACCTGCGCACCCTGCCGCCCGAGCGCTGGGCCCTGGACCACCCCATCCGCCGCATGCCCGGCCTGGGCCTGCGCATCCACCCCAACACCGACGACCCGACGCTGCACAAGGTCACGCCCACGCAGGCCTGGCTGATGATGGTGCGCGACTTCGGCTTCGGCCTGGACGACCTGCGCGGCTTCATGCTCAACGGCCTCGACGGCGCCTGGATCGACGATGCCCAACGTCGCGAATGGCGCACGCAATGGAGCGCCGAGTTCGACGCGCTGCGCGCACGGCTCGATACCGAACCCGCCCCCACCAACCACGAATGACCCACGCCATGAACACGCCCCGCCGCCTGCTTCTCGCTGCCGCGCTCTGCGCCGCCCTGCCCACCATAGCCCTCGCGCAGGCCTGGCCCAGCGCCAAGCCAATCACGCTGATCGTTCCCTTCACCGCCGGCGGCAGCGTGGACGTGAACGCGCGCCTCGTGGCCCAGCGACTCGGCGAGCGGCTCAAGCAGTCGGTGGTGGTCGAGAACGTGGCCGGCGCGGGCGGTGCCATCGGCGTGGCCAAGGCCGTGAATGCGGCGCCCGACGGCTACACGCTGGTGGCGGGCCCCGACAGCGCCATCGCCATCGGCAAGCTGGTGAACCCCTCGGCCTTCCGCTTCGATCCGCTGAAGGACCTGGCACCGGTGGGCATGCTCAACACCGCGCCGATGGTGCTGGTTGCACGGCCCGGCCTCGAGGCCCAGACCTTCTCCGACTTCGTGAAGCTGGCCAAGGCGAAGCCCGGCAAATACAACTACGCGACCTCGGGCGTGGGCACCGTGCTGCAGCTGGCCATGGAGCTGCTGAAGGAGCGCAGCGGCATCTTCGTTACGCACGTGCCCTACCGCGGCGGCGCGCAGATCGCCACCGACGTGATCGGCGAGCAGGTCGACCTGGCAATGCTGGTGAGCACCAGCGCCATCCCGCACGTGAACGGCAAGCGGCTGAAGGCGCTGGGCATCACCGGCAACAAGCGGCTGGCCGCACTGCCCAACGTGCCCACCTTCGACGAGATGCCCGGCCTCAAGGGCTTCGACATGGTGAGTTGGACCGGCATCTTCGCGCCCGCGAAGACGCCGCCGGCCGTGGTCGCGCAGATCAACCAGGAACTCAACGCGGTGCTGCTGGAAGAAGGCGTGCGCAGCAAGCTCGTGGAGCAAGGCGCGCTGCCGGGCAGCGGCACGCCCGAGTCCTTCGCGAAGTTCGTGCAGGCCGAGTACGCGCGCAACCAGAAGATCGTGCAGACCGCCAACATCAAGGAGTGAGCCTGTGAAGAAGACCCTGCCCATGCTGTCCCGCCGTGCCCTGCTGGGCGCATCCGCCGCCGGCCTCACGGGCATGGCCTTCGCACAGAGCCCGAGCCCGGCCGAACTGGCACAGGCGCTCGCCGGCACGCCCGCCACCCGGCTGCCTCCCGTAGTGGGCAAGCGCCAGGTCATCATCGACACCGACCCCGGCCAGGACGACGCCATCGCCCTGCTGATGGCCATGGCCGCCACCGACCGGCTCGACATCAAGGCGCTGACCGTGAGCGTGGGCAACCTGCCGCTCACGGTGACCGAGAAGAACGCGCGCATCGTGCGCGACTGGGCCAACCGGCCCGAGATTCCGGTCTACGCCGGCTATCCGCGCCCGCTGGTGCGCGAACCCATCTTCGCCGACGACGTGCACGGCAAGACCGGCATGGAAGGCCCGACGCTGCACGAGCCACGCGGCCCGCTGGAGCCGAAGCACGCGGTGCAGTACATCATCGAGACGCTGCGCGCCGCCCAGCCGAAGAGCATCACGCTCGTGGGCCTGGGGCCGCTCACCAACTTCGCGGCCGCGCTCAACTCGGCGCCCGACATCAAGCCGGCCATTGCCGAGATCGTGGTGATGGACGGCTCCTGGGGCGTGGGCGGCAACATCACGCCGGCAGCCACCTTCAACGTGTATGCGGACCCCGAGGCCGCCTCGATCGTGTTCCGCAGCGGCGTGCCGGTGACTGCCATGTCGCACGACGCGGCGCGGCGCGTGCTGCTGACGCCCGATCGCATCGCGCCCTTCCGCGCCATGCGCAACAACGCCGGCAAGGTGGTGGCGGACATCTTCGATTCGATGATGGCCTACGGCCTGCGCCGCCGGAGCGTGGCGGTCGGGCCGATCTACGACCCTTGCGTGATCGCGTACCTGCTGAAGCCCGAGTTATTCAAGGGCGCGAAGGTGAGCGTGGATGTGGAGACGAAGGGCGAGTTCACGACCGGCGCGACGGTGGTCGACTTTCGCGGCTACAACCGCCGCACGCCCAATACGCTTTGGATCAGCGAGGCCGATACCGAGGGCTTCTACGCGCTATTGCAGGCGCAGATCGCGCGGCTGCCCTGATCGGGGCCGGCCGCGCAAGGGAAGGCTGGCCGGTCAGCCGGCCTTTTCGTCTTCTTCCGGCCAGTCGCGGATGTAGGCCTTGAGCATCTTGTTCTCGAAGTTCTGGCTGTCCACCACGGCCTTGGCCACGTCGTAGAAGCTGATCACGCCCATCAGCATGCGCTTGTCCATCACGGGCATGTAGCGCGCGTGGCGCTCCAGCATGATGCGGCGGATCTCGTCGAGGTCGGTTTCCAGCGTGCAGGTGACGGGGGCGTCGTCCATGGCCTTGCGGACCTGCGTGGTGCCGACCTGGCCGCCGTTGGCGACGATGGTGACGATCACCTCGCGGAAGGTGAGCATGCCGACGAGGTCGCCGTGTTCCATGACCACCAGCGAACCGATGTCCTTTTCCGCCATCGTCTTGGCGGCTTCTGCCAGCAGGTCGTCTGGCGTGATGGTGAAGAGCGTATTGCCCTTGACGCGAAGGATGTCGCTGACTTTCATCGTGTGCTCCTCTCGAACTCGATCCCGGCTATCTGGGCGGGGGTTACGTTTTTGAATATAGCCCACAATCGACGCCGACCTGAGCGCCCCTGTCGCGCGTGCTGAATTGCAGACGTAACGGGGCTTTGCCAGGAGACAACAGCTCAGACACGAGAAAGGCCCTCATGCCCGGATATTCCGACCCCGGTTTCGACACCCTCGCGCTGCACGCCGGCGCCGCGCCCGACCCCGCCACCGGCGCGCGGGCGGTGCCGATCCACCTGACCACCTCCTTCGTCTTCGAGTCGAGCGACCACGCCGCCGCCCTCTTCAACCTGGAGCGCGCCGGCCATGTGTACTCGCGCATCAGCAACCCGACCAACGCGGTGCTGGAGCAGCGCGTGTCGGCGCTCGAAGGCGGCATCGGCGCCATCGCCACCGCCAGCGGGCAGGCGGCGCTGCACCTGTCGGTGGCCACGCTGATGGGCGCGGGCTCGCACATCGTGGCCAGCACGGCCCTGTACGGCGGCTCGCAGAACCTGCTGCACTACACGATGCGCCGCTTCGGCATCGAGACCACCTTCGTGAAGCCCGGCGACCTCGACGGCTGGCGCGCCGCGGTACGCCCCGAGACCAAGCTTTTCTTCGGCGAGACCGTGGGCAACCCCGGGCTCGACGTGCTCGACATCCCGGCCGTGGCCGACATCGCCCACGAGGCCGGCGTGCCGCTGCTGGTCGATTCCACGCTCACCTCGCCCTACCTGATCAAGCCCTTCGACTGGGGCGCCGACCTGGTCTACCACTCGGCCACCAAGTTCCTCTCGGGCCACGGCACCGTCATCGGCGGCGTGGTGGTCGACGGCGGCAGCTTCGACTGGGAGAAATCCGGCAAGTTCGCCGAGCTGACCCAGGCCTACGACGGCTTCCACAACATGGTCTTCAGCGAGGAAAGCACGGTGGGCGCCTTCCTGCTGCGCGCCCGCCGCGAGGGCCTGCGCGACTTCGGCGCCTCGATGAGCCCGCACACGGCATGGCTCATATTGCAGGGCATCGAGACGCTGCCGCTGCGCATGGAACGCCACATCGACAGCACGCAGAAGGTGGTCGAGTTCCTCGCGAGCCACCCCTTCGTGTCTCGCGTGGGACACCCGCTGATCGAATCGCACCCGAGCCATGCGCTCGCGCAGAAGCTGCTGCGCCATGGCGCGCGCGGCGCCGGCGCGGTGTTCAGCTTCGACATCAAGGGCAGCCGCGCGCAGGGCAAGGCCTTCATCGAGACGCTGAAGATCTTCAGCCACCTGGCCAACGTGGGCGACTGCCGCAGCCTGGTGATCCACCCCGCGAGCACCACGCACTTCCGCATGACCGACGAGGCGCTGGCGGGCGCGGGCATCTCGCAGGGCACGATCCGCCTGTCCATCGGCCTCGAAGACCCGGCCGACCTGATCGACGACCTGAAGCGCGCCCTGAAGGCCGCGGAAAAGGCGGGTGCCTGACATGAACTACACCGTCAACGGCCACACCACCTACTGCTACACCGGCGGCAAGCCCTTCGACGCGGCCAAGCCCACGGTCGTCTTCGTCCACGGCGTGCTCAACGACCACAGCGTGTGGATCCTGCAGAGCCGCTGGTTCGCCAACCACGGCTGGAACGTGCTCGCGGTCGACCTGCCCGGCCACTGCAAGAGCGAGGGCCCGCCGCCGGCCAGCGTGGAAGAGGCGGCGCAATTCGTCATCGCGCTGCTCGACGCGGCCGGCGTGCGCAAGGCCGCGCTGGTCGGCCACAGCTTCGGCTCGCTGATCGCGCTCGAAACGGCTTCGCGCGCCCCCGACCGCATCACGCACCTCGCGATGGTCGGCACGGCCTATCCGATGGTCGTGTCGCCCGCGCTGCTCGAAAGCTCGGTGAGCGATCCGCAGCGCGCCATCGCCATGGTCAACACCTTCTCGCACTCGCTGCTCGCGCCACCGCCCTCCTCGCTCGGCCCGGGCACCTGGCTCTACGGCAGCTCGCGCGCGCTGATGCGCCGCGTGCTCGCGAGCAACCGCGAGGCGAACGTGTTCCACATCGGCTTCAAGGCCTGCAACGACTACGCCAACGGCGAGGCCGCGATGGAGAAGGTGCAGTGCCCGGTGCTCTTCCTGCTGGGCGACGCCGACCAGATGACGCCGCCGCGCGCCACCAAGGCGCTGGTGGGCAAGGCGCGCAACGCCAAGGTGGTGACGGTGCACGCCGGCCACGCGCTGATGAGCGAGGCGCCCGACGCAGTGCTGTTCGCGCTGCGCGACTTCGTGACGGCCGCCTGAGCGCCTACTCCGCCGCGATGCCCGCCCGGTGGGCGAGCGCGCGGTAGCGCGAGATCTCGCCTTCCATCTGCGCGCGGAACGCCGCCGCGCCGATGGCCACCGGCTCCATGCCCTGCGTGCGAAGCTGCGCCTGCAGCGCCGGGTTGCCCATGGTCGCCACCACCGTGCGGGCGAGCTTGTCGATCACCGGAGCCGGCGTGCGTGCCGGCGCGGCGAAGCCGTACCAGGCATCGAAGGTGGCGTCGGGCAGGCCCTGCTCGGCCAGCGTGCGCACCTCGGGCAGCATGCTGGAGCGCGTCGCGCCCACGATGCCGAGCGCGCGCAGCTTGCCCGATCGCACGTGCGGCGCCACGGAAGCCACGGTGTCGATGCCGATCTCGATCTCGCCGCCGATCACCGCCATCGCCCCCTGGCTGCTGCCTTTGTACGGGATGTCCTGCAACTGGATGCCCGCGGCCATCGCGAACAGCTCGCCCGCCAGGTGCGGCCCCGAACCCGAGCCGAATGTGGCGTAGCGGATGCTCTTCGGCTTCGCCCTGGCCGCCGCGATGAGCTCGGGCAGCGACTGCCACGGCGTGCCCTTGCCCACCACAAGCACCAGCGGCGTGCGTGCCACGATGGCGATGGGCGCGAGGTCGCGCACCGTGTCGTAGGGCAGCTTCGCGCGCAGGGCCGGGTTCACGCTGAAGCTGGTGGAGCCCGACAGCAGCAGCGTGTAGCCGTCAGGGGCGGCCTTGGCGACCGCGTCGGTGCCGATGATGGTGGAGGCACCGGGCTTGTTGTCGATCACGATGGGCTGGCCCAGATGCTCCGACAGCGTCTGCCCCATCGCACGCGCCACGAGGTCGGTACCGCCGCCCGGCGGGAACGGCACGACCAGCCTGATCGGGCGGTCGGGCCACGCCCCCTGGGCGAAAGCGGGCGCATGGGTGCCCAGCACGGCGGAGGCGGAAAGCAGCAGGCCGAATCGGCGGCGGGAAATGGCGAGGCTCATGGTGCGTGTCAGGAAAGGGAGGAAACGGATTGCGGCAGCCGACCGGCGGCCCACGGTGCGAGCCCCGGCTCGCCCAGGTCCCAGTAGAGGCCGGCCATGATCTGCAGGCCCTCGCGCGCCAGCGGCGCGAGCAGGTGCTCGTTGGGCGCGTGCTGCGCACAGGCGGGGTACGAATGCGGCACCCACAGCGTGGGCAGCCCCAGCAGGTCGGCGAAGACGTCATTGGGCAGCGAGCCCGCGAGGTTGGGCAGCAAATCCAGGCGCTGGCCGCTGCTCTGCTCGATGGACCGGCGCGCCCAGCCCACCCAGGGGTTCTCGACGTCGAGTCGCGTCGCGGCGCCGGTCAGCGTGACCTGCACCTCGACCTGCTCGAAACCATGCGCGTCGAGATGCTCGCGCACGATCTTCTCCAGGTCCCGCCACGGCGTGCCGACCACGAAGCGCAGCTGGCAATGCGCCACGGCCTCCGAGGGAATCGCGTTGACGGGCCGCTGCGGCGAGCCTGCGCCGAGCGCCAGCACCTCGATGGTGTTCCAGGCCACCAGCCGCTCGGCCGCGCTCAGGCCGGGCTCGCCCCAGCCCTCGTCGACCTCGGGATCGTCCGCACCGCCGCCGATGGCGATGCCGGCCAGCGCATCGCGCACGGCCTGCGTGACCGGTGGAGGCCGCAGCGCCTCGACGAGGATGCGCCCGCGCGCATCCACCAGCGAGGCCACCGCATGGCTGACGACCGTGCCGGGATTGACCAGCACGCCGCCCCAGTTGCCCGAGTGATAGCCACGCGGCCGGGCGCGCAGCCGCAGGCTGAAGTTGACCGCGCCGCGCGAGCCGAGGAACAGCGTAGGCCGCGCCGCGCTCACGCGCGGGCCGTCGCTCGCGATGAACAGGTCGGCGCGCAGCTTGTCGCGCTGCTGCGCACACACCGCGTGCAGGCCGGGCGAGGCAGCCTCCTCGCCCATTTCGACGAGCCATGTCACGTTGTAGCCAAGGCGCCCGCCGCGCGCCTCCAGCGCCGCCGCGAGGCCGCCGATGTTGATGCTGTGCTGGCCCTTGTTGTCGGCCGTGCCGCGCCCGTACCAGCGCTCGCCGCGCACGGTCAGCGCCCACGGGGCGAGGCCTTCCTGCCACTGCGCGTCCTGCCCGCTGACCACGTCGCCGTGGCCGTAGGTCATCACAGTGGGCAGGGACGGGTCTTCGATGCGGCGCGCGATGAGGAAGGGGCCGCCGCCGGGCACCGGGTTGGCGATCACCTCGCAGGCGAAGCCGAGCGCCGCGAGCGGCGGGATCATTTCCTCGCGCAGGTAAGCCTCCAGCGCGGGCGTGGCGGCACCGGTGTCGCTCTCGGTGCGGAAGGCGACTCGGCGCTGGAGGTCGGCGAAGAAGCCGCCTCCATCGAAGTAGGCGGCTGCAGCGGCGAGGCTGTCCGGGCGTTGCATGAAGGGGTTCCTTGTCTTTCTGTCCGTCGGGAGAGCAAGTACAAGGCCTGCGGGCCGATGCTTCCAGCATCGTTTTGGCAAGCTACCATTGCCTTGAAGGCAATACATCGGACGCTTTACCCCCTGTCATGACGCTACCGCTCCTCAGCATCCCGATGCGGCACTTCCTCGAAGTGGCGCGCAGCGGCTCGGTCAACCAGGCTGCCGCCCGGCTGTTCGTGGCCTCGTCGGCGGTGAGCCGGCAGATCGCAAAGCTGGAAGACAGCCTGGGCACGCCCCTCTTCGAGCGGCATGCGCGCGGCATGGCGCTCACCGCCGCCGGCGAGCGGCTGGCCGCGCACCTGCGCAATGCGCAGCTCGACATCGAGCAGGTGATCGAGCAGGTGCGCGACCTCGGCGGGCTGGGCGCGCGGCGAATCCGCATGGCCTGCACCGAAGGCTTCGCGGGGCACTTCATGCCGCTGGTGATGCGCAGCTTCGAGTCGGCGAACCCGGGCTGCCAGCTCGAGCTGCACGTGGGCTCGCCCGATGGCGTGAGCGCGCTGCTGGCGCGCGGCGAGACCGACATCGCGCTCAAGTACGTGGTCGCGCCCGAGTCCGGCCTGAAGATCGAGCACTCGGCCACAGCACCGGTGTACGCGGTGCTGCGGCCCGACCATCCGCTGGCGCGCCAGCGCGTGGTGTCGGTGGCAGACGTGGTGCGCTACCCGCTGGCCGTGGGCGACAAGGGCGTGACCGCGCGCCAGCTCTTCGACCAGGCCTGCAGCCTGCAGGGGCTGCAGTACCACGCGCTCTTCGTGAGCAATTTCTCGTCGGTGCTGCTGCCGCTGCTGCGCACGCCCGACGTGATGCTGTCGGGCCTGCTCACGGTGATGCACCTGATCGACGCGGGCACGGTGGTGGCACGGCCTTTCGCGGAAGCGCCGCTGCAGCAGCGCCAGCTCCAGGTGCTGGCGCTCGAGGGCCGCACGCTGCCGCCGCTGGCGCAGGACTTCGTGCGGCACCTGGTCGCGGCGATCGCCAGCGCGGGCCGGCGCAAGCTGGGGCGCGCGCAGGCTTCCGGCGCAACGAAGAAAGAGATCAGCCCAGGGCGTTGATGTCCGCTGGGTCGAGGATCGGCTTCGGCGCGCCGTTGCGCGCCACCGCCAGCATCGCGCGGCCCACCTTCTCGGTGGTCGTCACCCGGTTCGGCCAGAGGCGGAAGGCCAGCCCGAGCACGGGCCTGAGCACGACGATGGCCGCGTCGTACAGCGGCGTCTTCGAGCGGATGCCGTGCAGCGGCTGGATCATTCCGGGGCGGAACATGTAGGCCGCCTTGAAGGGCAGGCGCAGCAGCGCGTTCTCGGTCGCGCCCTTCACGCGCGCCCACATGCTGCTGCCGCGCTCGCTGCTGTCGGTGCCCGCGCCCGTTACGTAGGTGAAGGTCATGCCCGGGTTGAGCCGCGCGAGCACGGTGGCGGCGGCCAGCGTCAGGTCGTAGGTGATGCGCTTGTACTCGGGCTCCTTCATGCCCACTGACGACACGCCGAGGCAGAAGAAGCAGGCGTCGAAGCCCTGCAGCTGCGATTCGATGGCGCCGTAGTCGTACATGTCCTTGTGGACCAGCTCGCGCAGCTTCGGGTTCTGTTGCCCCGTGGGGTTTCGGCCGACCGCGACGACACTTTCCACGTCGGGCGCCAGCAGGCACTCGCGCAGCACGCCCTGCCCCACCATGCCGGTGGCGCCGAAGATCAGGACTTTCATGGGAGGGGCTCCGGTCAGACCGTGAAGACGGTGGGCTTCTTGTTGAGCACGGCCAGCAGCAGGTCGACGTCGAGGCTCGAGGGCTTCGGCGGCTGCAGCGCGGAGAGCATTCGCGAGAGCGTCTCGGCATGCGGCAGCAGCGGGCCCAGGAAGCGCGTGCCGTCCGCGCCCGCGACCAGCAGGGTCGGGAAGGTCTCGACGTCGAAGGCATCGGCGATGTCGGCGTGGTCCTCGATGTCGACCCAGGCGAAGCGGAACTGCGGGTTCGCGCGAGCCACTTCTTCGAGCAGCGGCCGGTAGTCGCGGCAGGTGCCGCACCATTCGGCGCAGAGGCAGACGACCCACGGCGCATCGCTGCCGGCCGGATCGACGGATTCGGGGGTGCTGGGTAGAGCGCTCAAGGCTGATGCGTCAGTGGTGTGATCGGAAGGCCGGATGGTGCGGCCGGAAGGTCGTGGCTATTATGGACAAAGCCCCCATTCCACGAGATCCGGGGGATACAGGAGACCCTCGATGAACACCACGACTGCCTCGGGATCTGCCGTCGATCCGCGCCAATTCAAGAGCTTTGCGGAGTTCTATCCCTTCTACCTGACCGAGCACGCCAACATCACCTGCAGGCGGCTGCACTTCGCGGGCTCGACAATCTCGCTGCTGTGCCTGGTGGCGCTGGTGGTCACGCTCAACCCGCTGTGGCTGCTGGCCGGGCTGGTGGCGGGCTACGGCTTCGCCTGGGTCGGGCACTTCGGCTTCGAGAAGAACAAGCCGGCCTCGTTCAAGCGACCGCTCTATTCCTTCATGGGCGACTGGGCCATGTACCGCGACATCTGGCTCGGCAGGGTAAAGATCTAGATCAGGAGCACGTCGCCAAGCCTCAGCGAGCGCAGCGGCCCCTTCTGCCACAGGTCCTCAAGCGGCTCGGCCTGCGGCATCAGCAACTCTTTCAGCAAGGGCTCGATGGGCGTCGACGGGTCTGCGAGCAGCACGTAGCGCGGGTCTTCGTTGGCTGGTTCTTCCGCCAGCGGCGCGATCCAGTCGAGCGCCACCAGCGTCTCGAGCACCGGCGCGAGCTGCAGCGCATCGACGCGCATGCGCGTCACCAGTTCGGTCGCGCCCATGCCCTTGGCCGGCGTGGCCTGTGCGCGGGCCAGGTGCTGCAGCGTTTCCATCGCCAGTTGCAGCGGCCAGCCGGCTGTGCCGCCGCGCCGAGCGACGCCCGTCAGCAGGCTCGGCAGGTAGGCCGCGATGACCGCGCCCAGCAGCGCGATCACCCAGGCCACGTAGATCCACACCAGAAGAATAGGCACCGTGGCGAAGGCGCCATACAGCACGGAGTAGGTCGGCACCAGGCTCAGGTAGTAGCCCAGCACGCGCTTGGCGATCTCGATGGCCGCCGCCACGAAGATGCCTCCGGCCCAGGCGTGCGACCAGCGCACGTTGGTGTTGGGCACATAGTGGTACAGCGACGCCATGCCGACTGCCAGCAGCGCGAACTCGAAGGTGTCGAAGAACAGCTTCACCATGCCGCGCCCCACCACGTCGCTGGTGGCCGAGACCACGTAGGAAGTGGTCGAGAGGCTCACCGCGAGGATGATCGGCCCCAGCGTGATCGCGGCCCAGTAGATCAGCACCCGCTGCGCGAACGGCCGCGGCGAGCGCACGCGCCAGATGTTGTTGAGCGTCTTGTCGATGGTCAGGATCAGCGCGATGGCGGTGATCAGCAGCACGATCAGGCCCGCGATGCCCAGCCCGCTGGCCTTGCTCGCGAACTGGTTCAGGTAGCCCAGCACCTGACGCGCGATGTTGTCGGGAATCAGGCTCTCGATGAGCCAGCGCTGCAGGCGGCCCTGCATCTTCGCGAACATCGGGAACACGGTGAAGAGGGCCAGCGCCACCGTGAAGAAGGGCACCATCGCGATGGTGGTGGTGAAGGTCAGGCTGCTGGCCGTGAGGCCGAGCCGATCCTCGCGGAAACGCTCGCCCAGCACCGCCGCGGTGTTGCGCCACGGAAAGCGCGAAAGATCCCTCCAGAGCTGCCGTCGATTCATGGCCGGTATCATGCCATCCGCCCTTTTCGCAGCGCCCGCCGCCCACCGTGTCCGACACCCCGCTTCCTCCATCTTCCGTTCGCGCCACCCGCTGGGCCGCCGTGGGCAGCCTGCTCGGCCTCATCGTGTTAGGCCTTGCCTGGGAACTCTGGCTCGCGCCGCTGCGTCCGGGCGGCTCGCTGATGGCGCTGAAGGTGCTGCCGCTCGTCATTCCGCTCGCGGGCCTGTGGAAGAACCGCATGTACACCTACCGCTGGGTCAGCCTGATGATCTGGCTCTATTTCACCGAGGGCGTGGTGCGCGCCTGGAGCGACACCAACGGCACGGGCCAGGTGCTCGCGCTGATCGAGGTGCTGCTGTGCCTCGTGCTCTTCGCCGCCTGCGCATGGCATGTGCGACTGCGCCTGCGCCACGCCAAGAACGCTGCCCGCCAACTGGAGGCTTCCGCCCAATGAACACAACCGCCGCTTCTGCTTCTTCCGCTTCCCTGATCGAACAACTGCGCGCCATCGTCGGCGCGTCGCATGTGCTCAACGAGGGCGACCTCACCGCCTACGAGCAGGACTGGCGCAAGCGCTCGCGCGGCAAGTCGCTGGCCGTGGTGCGGCCGGCCAACACGCAGCAGGTGGCCGACGTGGTCAAGGCCTGCGCCGCGGCCGGCGCGGCCGTGATCCCGCAGGGCGGCAACACCGGCCTCGCGGTCGGCTCCATTCCCGACGACAGCGGCACGCAGGTGGTTCTGAGCCTGCAGCGCCTGAACGCGATCCGCACGATCGACGCCGCCAACCTCACGATGACGGTCGAAGCCGGCTGCATCCTGCAGACCCTGCAGGAAACCGCAGAGAAGCAGGGCTACCTGTTCCCGCTGAGCCTCGCAGCCGAGGGCAGCTGCACCATCGGCGGCAACCTGGCCACCAACGCGGGCGGTACGCAGGTCGTGCGCTACGGCAACACGCGCGAGCTGTGCCTGGGCCTGGAGGTGGTCACGCCGCAGGGCGAGATCTGGGAAGGCACCAGCGGCCTGCGCAAGGACAACACCGGCTACGACCTGCGCGACCTGTTCGTCGGCAGCGAGGGCACGCTGGGCATCATCACCGCGGCGACCATGAAGCTCTACCCGCTGCCCGCCGCGCAGCTCACGGCCTGGGCCGCAGTGCCTTCGCTCGACCACGCGGTGACGCTGCTTGGTCTCGCCCACAAGCACCTGGGCCCGGGGCTCACCGGCTTCGAGGTGATGGGCAAGTTCGCGCTGAGCCTGGTCGACAAGCACATGCCCCAGCTGCGCGTGCCCTTCATCGACGACGATGCCGTGCCCTACTGCGTGCTGCTCGAGAACTCCGACAGCGAATCTGAAGACCATGCCCGCGCGCGCTTCGAGGCGCTGCTCGAAACCGCCTTCGAGGACGGCTGCGTGACCGACGCCGTGGTGGCAGAGAACCTCACGCAGGCGCACCAGCTGTGGCACATCCGCGAGAGCATCCCGCTCGCGCAGGCCGAGGAAGGCCTGAACATCAAGCACGACATCTCGATTCCCGTCTCGCGCATCCCGGCCTTCGTGCAGGAGACCGACGCGCTGCTCGCACGCGAGATCGCCGGCGTGCGGCTGGTCAACTTCGGCCACCTGGGCGACGGCAACCTGCACTACAACGTGCAGGCGCCGGAGAACGTCGATACCAAGGCCTTCCTGAAGAACGAGGAGGAGCGCATCAACACGCTGGTGTACGACGCGGTCGAGAAGTTCGGCGGCTCGTTCTCGGCCGAGCACGGCGTGGGTTCACTCAAGGTCGACAAGCTCGAGAAGCACAAGTCGCCGGTGGCGCTGGAGATGATGCGGGCGATCAAGCGCGGGCTCGATCCGAAGAACATTTTGAATCCGGGGCGCGTGATCCGGGTCTAGGCTGGCCCCACCGGCCTAGCGGACGTGGAGCTTGACGGATGCGGCCGTCGCCGCGTCCGGCCTCTGCATGCCGGTCGCCGCCGGCAATGCGTCGTCGCAGCGCGCGCAATCCGACTCCATGCAGCCCAGATGCACCGTGACCGGCCCGCCGGCGCGCAGGCCATGCGCCTGAGCGGCGCGCATCAGCCCCTGGTGCAGTGCCTCGTCGATCACCTCGACGCTAGCGTTGCAGCCGCCGCAGCTCAGCCGCACCTTGCTCTCGGCCATGTGCGGCCGCCGCAGCCGGTGCACCGCGCGCACGCCGCCCAGGCTGCGCTCCCATTCGCGCTGGATGAGGTCGGCCTTCTCGAGCTCCTTGATCACGCGGTAGACGCTCGCAAGTCCCGTTGCGGTGCCGCGCGCGAGCATGCGGCGGAACACCTCTTCGCCGCCCAGCCACTCGGAACCGCTTTCGGCCAGCGTCTGCAACACGCAGAGGCGGATGACCGTGGGCCGTATGCCCATGCTGCGCAACTGCACCGAGAAGCTCTCGCTCGCGGGTGCCGCCGCGTATTGCATTGCTGCTGAAACTGCCACCGGCTCGACCGCTCCTGCCCTGTTCGTTGCCTGCTTGCCTGTACGGCCGCCTGCCCTCAGGCGGCCAGGCCGTGCGCCGGCGTGGTGGTGACCTGCGCGACGCGCCCGGCCTTCATGTGCACGATGCGGTCGGCCACGTGGAAATAGCGGTCGTCGTGCGAGATGACGACCAGCGAGTGCCCCTTGGCGCGCAGCTCGGGCAGCAGCTCTGTGTAGAAGAGATGGCGGAAGGTCGGGTCCTGGTCGGCGGCCCATTCGTCGAACACCAGCACCGGGCGGCCTTCGAGATACGCATGCACCAGCGCCAGCCGCTTGCGCTGGCCGGTGGACAGGTCTGTGGTGCTGAAGGCACCGTCCTTCACCGAAACCTTGTGCGCGATCTCCAGCCGCTGCAGGTAAGGCAGCGCGGTTTCCGGCAGCGCCTGGTGGCCACCCTCCTCGCCGGCGACCAGGTCCTCGAACAGGTAGAAGTCGGAGAACACGGTGGTGAAAAGCTGGCGGTAGTCGTCGCGCGTCTCCGGCGTGACGACCTTGCCGTCGAGCGCCACCTCGCCCTGCTGCGGTGCATAGAGGCCCAGCAGCAGCTTGATGAGAGTCGTCTTGCCCGAGCCGTTGTCGCCGACGACGAAGACGATCTCGCTGCGGCCGATCTGCAGGTCCACCGGTCCCAGCACGAAGGCCTCGCCGCCCTCGGGGGTATCGAAGGCGTAGCGCACGCCGCGCAGCTCGATGGCATCGCGCAGCGGCGGCGAGGTGGGCGGCGAATCGAGGTGCAGGTACGGCTCCGGCGTGGCGAAACGCGCCGACAGGTCGGCGATGCGCCCGAAGGCCACCTTGGCCCGGCCGAGATGCGGCATCGCGCCGACGATCTGGTCGATCGGCCCCTTGATGAACAGCAGCACCAGCACGAAGCCGCTGATCACCACCGAGTCGGTCGTGCGCCACGCGGCCCAGCCGAGGATCAGCGCGATCAGCAGGAAGAACAGCGCCGAGCCGAAGGAGGTGGCGAGCACGAAGGTGTTGATGGCGCGATGGTTGATGTCGCGGATGTCGTCGACGGTGCGCTCGATCTGCCCCTCGTACACCCTGGAGCGGCGCGCGCGGTGCATGCGCAGCTCCTTGGCGCCCTCGCTGATGCCGCGGTAGGCCTTGTGCAGGAGTTCTTCCTTCTCGCGCGACTGAAAGAAACCCGCGATACCGCGGCTGTGGGCCCAGCTCTGGATGGCCACGCCGATCAGCATCGCCACGACCAGCAGGCCGAACAGCGCCGGCGACAGCCAGGCGAGGTAGCCGAGGCAACCCAGCGCGATGGCCAGCGAGATCATGGTGGCGGCCAGCATGAAGGCCACGTCGCTGATCATGTCCACGTCCTGCGTGAGCACGGGCATCAGGCGATGCATGCGATAGCGCTCCAGCGCGTCGATGGGCGCCGCAAGGATCCGCAGGGCCAGATCCTTGCGCACCTGCGCGACCAGGCGCTGGCCCACGACGTTGTTCGACATGTCCGAGAGCGCGCGGCCGACGAGCGCCACCACGCACAGCGCGATGAAGGTCAGCAGCAGTCCGCCGGCCATGCCGCCGGGCCGGCTGAGCACTTCGTTGATGGTCGCCAGCAGCGCCACGGTAGCCGCGCCCGCGCCGATGCCGGTGACGGCGGAAAGCGCGATCCAGGGGGTGAAGGGTTTCAGCAGCCGGAGCAGATCGGTCGCCTTGGCGCTGACGGGTTGGGTTTGCATGACGGTATGACGGACCGGCGGCCGGAATGTTTAGCCGCCCGCTACTGCAGCGTCGGCTCCTGGCGCGACTCGTCGCCGGGAGCCGACCCCACCATGGCCGCGCCGGCCAGGGCCCACAGGGTCAGGGCCTCGTCGAGCGCACGCACATGCCTCGCATCGCGCCCCAGCCACAGGACCAGCTTCTCCGCGCGCTCGAGCGACGGGGCGTCGTGCAACTCGCGAAAGAGCCGCCAGGCCTCGCTGAAAGCCGGATCGGAAGGAACGTGGTGTCGGGAGTTCATCGCATCTGGACGCCTGGACTGCTGTGGATGCGTGGATAGACGCGGCCCGCCGTCGGATGTTTAGCGCGTGTCATTGCCGCGTCGCAGTTCTGTGAACTATTCCTCGCACTAAATCTTCGGGCAGCCCGTCCGTCTCCAACTGGATGAGCACGACTTGCGCGTTCGCGCCCGGGCCTTTCCGATGATTCCTCTGCTGGCGCCGATCTTCCGCGGCGAATGGGCCGTCTACGGCGAATCGCTGGCATGCGCCGAGCAGCCGCCAGCGGACGCCGTGCCGGTGGCCGCGCTGATCGCCGATCCGGAGCTTCTTGCCGCGCTGCTGCACCGGCACGCCCGGCACCGGCGCGTGCGCAGACCCGACCTGCGGCCGGTGGCCTCGGCCTGGAGCATGCACTACCTGAATGCCCTGCTCCCCCCAGTGGCGGCCGCGGCCAGCCTGCTGCAGCACGGCTTTCCAATGGCTCCGTCGCAGGTATGGATCAGCTTCGCCGACGGCGCCGTGCCGCTGCGCTTTCACATCACGCACGAGGGGCGAACGCTCACCGGCACCGACACGGCCGTGCGCTATGCGGAGCTGCTTTCCGAGCACCTTGCGCCGCTCTTCGAGCAGCTGACGAGGCTGACGCGCGTCGCACCCAAGATCCTCTGGGGCAACGTCGCGCGCTACCTGGAACCCGTGCTCGAGCAGGGCCTGGCGCTGAGCGGCCACGCGCCGTCCATCGCGAAGGACCTGGACCACCTGCTTCACCAGCCGCGCTGGGGCTGCCGCGACAACCCGCTGTTCACGGTGCCGCGCAAGGTGGTGCGCATGCAGTCCGGCACGCCGGTATCGCTCACGCTGCACCGGCAGTGCTGTCTCTACTACCTGCTGCCCGAAGAGGGCTACTGCGGCGTCTGCCCGCTCGCTCCCGAATTCCGCAAGACGCGGGACTGAGACAGCGCCCGAAAACCACACGCCCGGCTAAACAAACGACCGGGCGGCGCGTCTTCTGCGGGTATGCATCCATTCACGGGTGCCACTGCGACACCCATGCCACTGCATCCCGATCTCGAAGCCTTCCTCGAACTGGCCACCCTCGCCGAGGAGGACGGACGCCCGCCGATGTGCGACATGTCGCCCGACGAGGCCCGCGCCAGCTACGACCAGTCGACCCTGGCGCTCGACGGCGTCGGGCCCGACCTGCCCGTCGAGGACATAGCCTTGCGCGCCCGCGACGGCGCCACGCTGCGCGCCCGGCTGTACCGGGGTGCCGCCACCGGTGCGCCGCTGCCGACCCTGCTCTACTTCCATGGCGGCGGCTATGTCGTCGGCGGGCTGGATTCGCACGACGCGCTGTGCCGCGCCCTCGCGCAACGCACACCGTGCGCCGTGCTGGCCATCGACTACCGTCTCGCGCCGGAACACAGGTTCCCCACTGCCTTCCACGACGCCGAAGACGCCGCCCTGTGGCTGGCGGCACACGGCGGCACGCACGGCCTCGACACCACGCGCGTGGCATTCGCAGGCGACAGCGTCGGCGGCACGCTGGCCACGGCATTGACGCTTGCCGCGCGCGACGCCGGCCGCCCGCAGCCGCTGCTGCAGGTGCTGCTCTACCCCTGCACCAGCATCCGCCAGGACAGCGAATCGCACCGCCGCTATGCCAGCGGGCACCTGCTCGAGCAGCGCACGCTGCAATGGATGTTCGGGCACTACCTGCGCAGCGAGGACGACCGCCAGGACTGGCGCTTCGCCCCGCTCGCCGCGCGGAGCCTGCAGGGCATCGCACCCGCGCACATCGTGCTGGCCGAATACGACCCGCTGGTGGACGAGGGCAAGGCCTACGCCGCGCGCCTGCACGAAGCCGGCGTACGCACGCATCTCGAGGTGCACGAAGGCATGGTCCACGACTTCGCCCGCCTGAGCCAGGTGGTGGAAGAGGCGGACACCCTGCGCTCTTCGCTCGCGCAGGTGCTGGCCGAGGCGTTCCGGCGCCCGGCCGACGCGGCATCCACGCCAGCGTCGATCGGTGCGTGGGTGTTCCACGCGCACCCCGACGGCCATCCGCTCGAAGCGAGGATCGACGCGACGAAGCTGACGGTCGGTCCGCAGGCCGGCAACGAGCCGGCCAGCCGCTGGACGCTGCGCGGGCAGGCCGGCACGCTGCGTCTGGAATGGCCGCTCGACGCCGACCAGGAGCCAGCCGAAGCGCATCTGCTGGCAGCGATCGAAGCGGCCTTCGTCCGTCATCCGGAGTGCAAGACGCTGTCGCTGCAGGCTCCGTTGCCAAGCCTCACGCGCCTGGTCGACGCGGGGGCGATCAGCCTCGGCGCCGGCCAATCGCCGAACGTGGCGCGCGAAGGCTTCTGGCAGCTGCCGCGCGTATGGCAGCGCAACCCGCGAGAGCCGTTCGCTCAGCGCCACGTGATGAGCCAGGGCAAGCGCCATCCGCTGCGCCCGACGAAGCCAGTCGGCACGGTCTACCAACGTCACATTCCATGGCTGTCGCAGACGCTGACGCTCGACACCGTGGACATCGAACGCGACCTTCCCGCCTTCAACCGCTGGATGAACGACCCGGTGGTGTCCTACTTCTGGGAAGAACAAGGCGACCTCGCCAAGCACCGCGCGTATCTCGACGCCATCGCGGCGGACCCGCGCGTCACAGGACTGATCGGCCGGCTCGACGGGGAAGCCTTCGGCTACTTCGAGGTGTACTGGGCCAAGGAAGACCGCATCGCGCCCTTCTACGACGCGGGCGACCACGACCGCGGCTGGCACGCGCTGATCGGCGAGGCGCGCTTTCGCGGCAAGCCGTTTCTCACGGCGTGGATGCCTTCGGTGTCGCACTACCTCTTTCTCGACGACTGCCGCACGCAGCGCATCGTGATCGAGCCGCGCGCGGACAACCACAAGATGATCAAGAGCCTGGGCCGCTGCGGCTACGCGCACGTGAAGGAGTTCGACTTTCCGCACAAGCGGGCCATGCTGGGCATGCTGCTGCGCGAACGCTTCTTCGGCGAGGCCCTCTGGATTCCCCAAGGGGAGCAACCCACCATTTCGCCAACTTCGGCCAAGCGCGCCGAACTTCCCACTGAGGACACCACATGCAAATCCATGACCTGATCGGCGTCGGCTTCGGCCCGTCCAACATCGCCCTGGCGATCGCCCTCGACGAGAAGCGCCACCACGGCCAGTTCGTGGATGCGTTGTTCATAGAGAAGCAGCCGGGCTTCGTCTGGCACAAGAACATGCTGCTGGACAACGCGCACATGCAGATCTCCTTCATCAAGGACCTGGCGACGCTGCGCAACCCGGCGAGCCGCTTCACCTTCCTGAACTACCTGCACGAGAAGCAGCGCCTGCAGGACTTCGTCAACCTCAAGACCTTCTTCCCGAGCCGCCACGAATTCAACGACTACCTCGGCTGGGCCGCGGCGCAGTTCGAGGACCGCTGCGCGTACGGCGAGGCGGTGTTCGAGGTGGTGCCGGAGATGCGCGGCACCGAGGTGCAGATGCTGCGCGTGCGCTCGCGCGAAGCCGACGGCACCGTGCGCGAGCGGCTGGCGCGCAACCTGGTGGTGAGCGTTGGCGGCGTGCCGAACATTCCTGCGCGCTTCCAGCCCTTCAGGGACGACGTGCGCGTGTTCCATTCGAGCAGCTACCTGGAGGCGATCGCGAAGCATCCGGACGCCAAGCGCATCGCCATCGTGGGCGCCGGCCAGAGCGCGGCCGAGATCTTCATGGACCTGCAGAGCCATCCGAACAAGCCGGCTGTCGACCTCATCATGCGGGCACGCTCGATCAAGCCTTCGGACGACAGCCCCTTCGTCAACGAGATCTTCAATGCCGATTTCACCGACTTCGTGTTCAACCGCTCCGGACCCGAGCGCGCCGAGCTGCTGGAGGAGTTCTGGCACACCAACTACGCGGCGCCCGACCTGGAGCTGATCCAGCAGATCTTCAACGTGTTCTATCGCCAGCGCGTGGCGGGCGTGGCGCGCCACAGCTTCCTGCGGCGCCACGAGGTGTCGGCCGTGCGCGCCGCGCCGGACGGCATCCACCTGTCGCTGCACGACCTCAACACCGAACAGCGCGGCAACCAGGCCTACGACGTCGTGATCCTGGCCACCGGCTATGCGCGCGATGCGCACAGGTCGCTGCTCGATCCGCTCGCCTCCTACCTGGGCGACTTCGCCGTCGATCGCAACTACCGGCTGCTGGCCACGCCGGAGCTGAAGCCGGGCATCTTCCTGCAGGGCGCCTGCGAAACCAGCCACGGACTGAGCGACACGCTGCTGTCGGTCACAGCGATACGGTCGGACGAAATCGGCCAGGCGCTGCTGAATGCGAATCCGCGCCCGGTGCAGCCGACCGCGCAGGCTGCCGAACGCGCACCACGCGCCGCAGCCGTGCTTTAACTGTCAGGACACAGCTCGGTGATACACTTAATAAGAATAGTTCTTATTAACCCCATTCCCCGGGGTCGCCGAGACGCAGTGCCAGCGCGCCGATTTCGTTGCTCCCGGAAGGAGGCGGCGACTCCGCGAGCATGACCAGCGGCCGGTTTCCGGGGCCCATCGTCGATGCTTGCGAGAAGGCTGCCGGATGCGCGACCTCGTCCAGGAACTTGTAGCTCACTATGCGGACTTGCGCCGACAGCTCACTCGCGACCTGAGGGATCCCCACTACGCCGCCGACATCGCCCAGTCGAGCTTCGAGCGGGTGTACGCGCTGGCCACGAAGTCGCCCGGTGCAGCACGCATCGAAGCTTCGCCGGACGACGCGAAGGACGGCGCAGGCATCGAATCGCCGCGCGCCCTGCTCTTTCGCGTAGCCCGCAACCTCTGCATCGACGAGGCACGCCGCCGCAAGGTGGCGCAGGAGTGGGTCGGCACGCATGCCACGGTCAGCACGTATCCCGTGGCGCCGTCCAGCGAATTCATCCTGGCCCAGCAGCGTGTGCTGGCGCGGGTGGTCGAGGTGATGGAAAAGCTTCCGCCGCGCCGGCGTGAGGTGTTCCTGTTGTTCCGGGCCTACGGACACACGCGCGCGGAAATCGCGCAGCAGCTGAACGTCACCGAAATGGCCGTAGCCAAGCATCTGCTGCGCGCCACCATCGATTGCTCGCGCGTGTTCGCCGAGCTGCGCGCCGAAATGATCGAGCCGCAGCACGTGCAGGGCCGCGCAGGCTTCGACGCCGCACTGGCCGAAGACTTCTCGTGAGCCACGGCGGCATGGCGATGAGCGCTCCGAGCGAACGGCTGATCGAGCGCGCCCTCGCGCTGATCGTGGAAGGCGAAGTCGCTCCCGGCGAGGCCGCGCAGCGCGCCCGCATGGCCCTGAGCCAATGGCGCAACAGATCGCCTCAGCACGCGGCCGCGCTGCTGGAGGCTCGCCATCGCTGGGACGCCCTCGGCGGCATGGCCGACGACCTGCGCGCGCACTTCGACACGCCGGCTGCCGGCATGGCTGCCGCAGCGGCGGCCGCGACATCCGCCCGCGCGCCGCAGCGTCGCAAGCTGCTGCTTTCCATCGCGGGGCTCGTGGCCGGAGGACTCGTCGCAGGCCGCGGCGTGCAGTGGTATTGGCAGCAGCCTGTCTTTCACTCGGCCTACGGCACCCGTACCGCACAGATGCTGAAGGTAACGCTGCCGGACGGCATTGCCGATGCCTCGGGCAGTCAGCTCGACATCGCACCGCAGAGCGCGATCGAAGTCACGCTGTACCGCCAGCGCCGCATCGTCGAGATGGCGCGCGGCGAAGTGCGATTCGAAGTGGCACACGACAAGCAGCGCCCCTTCCTGGTGCACACGCGCGGCGCGATCATCGAGGTCGTCGGAACGGTCTTCACGGTGCGCGACCGTGGCGGACCGATCACCGTGGGGGTGGAGCAGGGGCATGTCCGCGTGCAGGTCCAGGCCACCCGCCAGCACGGCGAGACGCCCACCGTGCAGGTCGTCGACCTGCGAGCGGGCGAACTCGTGGAAGTGCAGGACGGTCACGCCGACACGGTGCGGCAAGCCGACGCCCGCGCGCTGTCCGCATGGCGGGACGGCTGGCTGGTGTTCGACAACACCCCCCTGGGCGACGCCCTGGCGGTGGTCAACAGCTATCGCACCCGCCCCATCGTCAGTGCCGACGCCCGCATCGACGCCATGCGGCTCTCCGGTCGCTTCCGTACCAACGATTCCGTGGGCCTCGTGGAAGTACTGCCGACCATCCTCCCGGTGACGACCGTACCCCGCCCGGACGGCAGCGTGGAACTGCAGGCACGCTGAAAAAAGCGCTGCCGCCCCAAGGCCTGCGCCCGCCGGAAGCGGGGGGTGTCTCTGTTTGGCGAGTTCAAACGTCTTACTTTGAGAAGCGCCAGGACTCCGATTTTCGTGGGTTCTTTCGCCCAAAAGTACGAATACGTCGCATTTACTTGAACTGGAGCCCTGACACATGCGTTCTTCGCCTCGCCACCGCCTCCTGAGCGCCGCGCTCGCCGCCGCCTTCGGAACCACCTTCGTCAGCTGGAGCGGCCTCGCTTCGGCACAAGCGACCGCGCAGGCGACCGCGCCGACCTACGAAGTCAACGTGCCCGCGCAGCCGCTGGCGGCGGCGTTGAACGAACTCTCCCGTCAGACCGGCACCCAGGTGCTGGCTTCCGGTGACCTGGTCTCGCGCGTCAATGCCCCGGCGGTCTCGGGCCGCCTGACCGTCCAGCAGGCGCTCGACAGGCTGCTCGCCGGCAGCAGCCTGGGTGCCTCGCGCGAAGGCGGCGCGTTCGTCATCCGCTCCGCGACCACCACGGATTCCGGCCGGACCCTGCCGCAGGTGCTGGTCACCGCGGACGCCGAGAACGACTCGTCTGCCCTGCAGAAGGACGGCACCGCCGCCGACGGCTACCGCGCCAAGACCGTGTCGTCGCTCGGCCCGCTGGGCAGCATGAACCTGCAGGACACGCCCTTCTCCATGAGCGTGGTCCCGCGCGAGCTGATGCAGAACATCCAGGCGCAGTCGCCCGACGACATCTACAAGCTCAATCCGTCCACCCGCACCTCCACCCCGCAGATCACCAGCTGGAGCCCGCTGGTGAGCATCCGCGGCTTCGAGGGATCGAACATCGCCGAAGACGGCCTGCGCCGCGTCTACAACCATGCGGCGGTGCTCGAGGACAAGGAGCGCGTCGAGATCCTGAACGGCCTCTCGGGCTTCCTCTACGGCGCGGCCTCGCCGGGCGGCATGATCAACTACGTGTACAAGCGCCCGACCATGGAGCGCCTCAACAGCGTCACGGTGGGCAACTACGGCGGCAGCCAGGGCTACGTCCACGGCGACTTCGGCGGCCGCTTCGACGAGGCAGGCCGCGCCGGCTACCGCCTGAACGTGGTCAAGCAGGAAGGCTCCACCGCCATCGACGACCAGAAGATCAACCGCACGCTGGTCAGCGCCGCGGTCGACTGGCAGGTGACCGACAGGCTGCTGCTCGAGTTCAACGCGGTCTACAACAAGTACAAGACCTCCGGCACTTCCGCCTACTGGTTCTTCGACGGCGTGCCGCACGGCCGCGCCCCCGACGCGAAGAGGAACTGGAGCCAGCCCTGGGTGCGCGACGAGTTCGAGAACACCAAGCTCATGGGCAAGGCGACCTATCGGCTCAACGACAACGTGACGCTGCGCGCCGCCTACATGCGCGACAACATCGACCGCCCGGTGCAGGACCACACCATGAACAGCGTGTCCTCCACCGACGGCTACAACCAGATCCGCATCCGCTCGGGCCGCACCAAGGACACCTTCGACGCCGGCTCCGCGCTGGCCGACATCAGCTTCAACACCGGCCCGGTCGCGCACAAGCTGACCCTCGGCTACTACATGTATTCCGACCGGTCGTGGAGCACGCGCAGCAACCCCAACACCGGCTGGCAGGGCCCCTACCCCTTCAACACGCCGACCTACGTGCCCGAGCCGTATTTCCCGCCGAGCCTTTCCGCGCCCTACTACTCGGGCCGCGTGGTCAATTCCAACTACGTGATCGGCGACAACATCCAGTTCAACGACCAATGGTCGCTGCTGCTGGGCGTGAATCACAGCAACATCCGCACGCAGTCGCTCGACTCCACCGGAGCTCCGTCGCAGCCCGACTACAACAAGAGCCGCAACTCGCCCTCGGTCTCGCTCATGTACAAGCCGGTGCCCTGGCTGACCACCTACGCCAGCTACATCGAGGGCCTGGAACAGGGCGGCACCGCGCCTGACACCGCGAGCAACTTCGGCTCGATCCTCGCGCCGATGGTCAGCCGGCAGAAGGAAATCGGCATCAAGGCCACCGTCGGCAACATGCTGCTGACCACCGCGCTGTTCGACATCGAGAAGGCCTACGAATTCACCGACGCCAACAACGTCTACACCCAAAGCGGCCGCCAGAACCACAAGGGCATCGAGTTCAACGCCTCGGGCAAGGTCACCGACAAATGGACCGTGGTGGGCGGCATCACCGCGCTCGACGCCAAGGTGAAGGGCTCCGAGTTCAACGGCAACGCGCCCATGAACGTGGCAAAGGTCGTGGCCAAGATCTACTCCGAGTACGAACTCCCCGTTCCGGGCCTGAGCCTGACCGGCGGCATCTACTACACCGGCAAGCAATGGGCCAACGCCGCCAACACCGACCGCCTGCCGGGCGTGACCACCGCCGACATCGGCATGCGCTACGCCACCAAGGTCTCGGGCAAGCCGGTCACCCTGCGCCTGAACGTGAGCAACGTGACCAACAAGAGCTACTGGCTCAACAGCTACTACGTGGGCGCACCGCGCAGCATCGCGTTCTCGGCCCAGGTGCAGTTCTGAGTTGACCGGCATGCGCGCGGCATTCGGCATCTTCCATCGCTGGGCGGGGCTGTTCGCCGCGCTGTTCCTGTTCGTCTCCGGGCTCACCGGCGCGGTGATCTCGTGGGACCACGAGCTCGACGAATGGCTCAATCCCGTCCTGTTCGACGCGAAGAGCGGCGCCACGTCGTCGCCCATTCCGCCGCTCGAGCTCGCACGCCAGGTGGAGGCGGTCGATCCGCGCCTGCGGGTCAACTACCTGCCTCTTTTCATCGAGCCCGGCCACACGCTGTCGATGTCGGTCGACGCCCGCGTCGACCCTGCCACCGGCCGGCTCCACGAGCCCGGGTTCAACCAGATGGCGCTCGACCCCGCTACCGGCGTCGTGCAGGGCACGCGCGAGTGGGGCGCCATCTCGCTGTCGCGCGAGAACCTGCTGCCCTTTCTCTACAAGCTGCACTACAGCCTGCACATTCCCGACCGGTGGGACATCGAGTTCGGCATGTGGCTGATGGGGCTGGTGGCCATCGTCTGGACGCTCGACTGCTTCGTTGCGCTGTGGCTGTCGTTTCCCAGCCGCAAGTCGTGGCGCAAGTCGTTCGCCTTCCGCTGGCGCCAGGGCGGCCACAAGCTCAACTTCGACCTGCACCGCTCCGGCGGCGTCTGGGTCTGGGCCCTGCTGCTGATCCTCGCGACGACATCGATCTCGATGAACCTCGGCGACCAGGTGATGCGTCCGGTGGTGTCGTTCTTCTCGCCGCTCACGCCCAACGTCTTCTCGACCCGCACGCCAGCGCCGCTGGAGCGGCCGATCGAACCCGCGATCACGCGCGAGCGCGCCATCGCACTGGCGCAATCGGACGCCACGCGCAGGGGCTGGACCGCGCCGCCCGGCGGTGTCTTCTACTCGGCACGCCACGGCATCTACGGCGTCGGCTTCTTCGAGCCCGGCCAGGACCACGGCGACGGCGGTCTCGGCAACCCCTGGCTCTACATCGACGGAATCACCGGCGCGCTCGCGGGCACCAACGTGCCGGGTACCGGCAGTGCGGGCGACATCTTCCTGCAGGCGCAGTTCCCGCTGCATTCGGGCCGCATCCTCGGCCTGCCGGGACGCATCATGATCTCGCTCATGGGCCTGGCGGTGGCAATGCTCAGCGTGACCGGAGTGGTCATCTGGATGCGCAAGCGCCGCGCCCAGGTACGCGCGGCCAGCCTGCAGCCGGCGCGCGGCGCGGCCGTCGCGACCTGAGCCCGGGTCGCTCGGCTTCTTTTTCCGGCACCGCTTCATCCCTTCCGGATTCGAGAGCGCCCTCCCCTGACGGGAGGGCGCCGTTCCGTTACGCGGCCTCGTGGTGCTGGCGTGTCGCCGAACCGCGCGAATCGCCCGATTCGCCCGACTCGGGTACCGCCGCCGCGAGCACCGCCACGATCTCGTCAAGCAAGGCAGCGCTGCGCACGATCTCGAAGTGCCCCAGCGCCAGTTCGCGGTCTGCCGGCACAGGCTGGCCGAGCTGCCGGGCGAGCGCATCGCGATGCGCCGCCAGGCGTCCCGCGATCCACCAGCAGTCCGTCCGGCACTGAAGCGCGGGCAGCGCATCGGTCTGAAGCGAAAGCGCCTTGAGGTGCCGCGCCACGATGAAGATGCGCGCCAGCTCCTGGCTGCCGAGGGCCGCATAGCCGGCGTGAAGGCCCGCAGCGCCAGACTGCTCTCCCTGCTCCCGCATCTGCGAAAGCAGGCCGTCCAGCGCCGTGGCCACGACCGCCTCGTCGAGCCCGAAGCCGTCGGCCTTCACCGATTCTGTTCGTACGCCGGGCAGCGCGATCGAGACGAAATCGGTGAAGTCCTGCCACGCCTCTTCGCCGCCGGCCGCTGCCGCATGCGCGGACGCATCGGACTCCATCGGCACATAGGGATCGACCAGCCCCAGGAACGCGACCAACTGGCCCCGCGCCTCGAACCACGCCGCCATGGCCGCTGCCAGCGTGCCGCCCAGCGACCATCCCAGCAGATGCACAGGCCCTTCGGGCTGCACCTTGCGGATCATGGCGCAGTAGTCGGCTGCCATCTGCGCGATCGATACATCGCGATGCGCGGCGTCGGTGAGTGAGCGGCATGGCAGCCCGTAGACGGTGCGCGCGCCCTGCAGCCGCTGTGCCAACGGGCGGTAGTCGAACACGGTGCCCATGCCGGCATGGATGCAGAACAGTGCCGGCATGCCGCCGCCCCGGCTTTCGCCGTTGAGAGCGATCAGGTTGCCCTCCTGTTGCGCGGCGGCGCCCATCGCATGCAGCAGTCCACCGATGGTCGGCCAGCGCATCAGGTCGCGCAGCTTGAAGTCGAGCTTCGGATCGCGCAGGCGGCGAACCTGTGCAATCACCTTCAGGCTCAGCAGCGAATCGCCGCCCAGCTCGAAGAAGTTGTCGGTCTCGCCCACCTGCTCGACGCCCAGCACCTGCTGCCAGATACGTGCAAGCTGCTCGGCCTGCGGGGTCGACGGCGGCACGTACGCGCGCGCCGCGCCTTCCGCCTCGGGGGCCGGCAGCGCGCGGCGGTCGAGCTTGCCGCTCACCAGGCGCGGCAGCTTGGGCAGCACCACGACGTGCGAGGGCACCATGTAGTCGGGAAGCTGCGCGCCCAGCTGCTGGCGGATCTGCTGCGGCCATTGCGGCGGTGCTTCCCCATCGTCCGCGACCACGTAGGCCACGAGCTGGCGCCCCGTGGTGCCGTCGTGCGTGACCACGGCCGCCTCGCGCACGCCCGGCACGGCGAGCAGTCGCGCCTCGATCTCGCCGAGCTCGATCCGGAAGCCGCGCACCTTCACCTGGTTGTCCACGCGCCCCAGGTACTCGACGTTGCCGTCGGACATCCAGCGCACCAGGTCGCCGGTGCGGTACAGGCGCTCGCCGGCGCTTCCGAACGGATCCGCCACGAAGCGCTCGGCGGTCAGGGCGCTGCGTCCCAGGTAGCCCCGTGCCAGGCCGTAGCCGCCAATGTAGAGCTCGCCCGCCACGCCTTCGGGCACCGGCTGCATGTCGGCATCGAGCACGTAGGCCGTGCGTTCGCCCACCGGGCGCCCGATGGGCGCATAGGCGCAGTCGAATGTCCGGCTCGCCTCGGTGCGCCAGATCAGCGGCGTGACCACCGTCTCGGTCGGCCCGTAGCCGTTGATGAGCATGCGCGGCTTCAGGTGCGTCCGTACCTTGTCGTAGGCAGCCTTGGGCATGGCCTCGCCGCCGAACACGTAGAGCTCCACCGGCGGCGCGTCGTCGCGCGGCGCGGCCCAGTCGGCGATCTGGTTCAGGTACGCGGGCGGGAACGCGGCGGTGGTCACGCCGTAGCGGTGCAGCGCCTCGTAGGTCTGCTCGGCCGTCCACAGCTCGTTGTCGCGCAGCGCGAGGCCAGCCCCCACGCACAGCGGCGTGAGCCAGCGCTCGTGCGCGCCGTCGAAAGAGAAGGACATGAAGTGCAGCTCGCAGGAATGCGAATTCAGCCCGTAGATGTCCGCGGTGGCCTGGCAGTGCATGGCAAGCGGGCCGTGCGTGACGGCCACGCCCTTGGGCATGCCCGTCGAGCCCGAGGTGTAGATCACGTAGGCGAGGTTGTCGACGCCCACGGCGGGCGCCGGGTCGGTGTCGCTCAGGGCATCGAGCGCTTCCGGCGCCAGTTCGTCGAGCAGCAGTCGCGGCACCGCCGTCTCCGGCAGGCGCGGCAGCACGCTGCGCTGAGTGACGAGCAGCATCGCGCCGCTGTCGCCCAGCATGTAGGCCAGCCGGTCCGCCGGATAGGCCGCGTCGAGCGGCACGTAGGCACCTCCCGCCTTGAGCACCGCGAGCAGCGCGACGATGGTGTCGAGCGAGCGCTCCAGCGCCACGCCCACGAGCCGGTCCGGCCCCACGCCGAGCGAGCGCAGATGACGCGCGAGGCGGTTGGCGCGCGCATTGAGCTGCGCATAACTCATCTCGTCGTCGCCCAGCAGCAGCGCGATGGCGTCGGGCCGCTGCCGCGCCTGCGCCTCGATGAGCCAATGCACCATGGTGCGGCCGGCCTGCGCATCGAGCGCCCGCAGGTGCTCCGCGCGTCCCAGCCCGAGCACGGCCGTCTCCAGCGGAGCGTCGAGCCAGCCGAGCTCGCCCACCGGACGCGAGGCATCCGTCGTCATGCGGCGCAGCAGGTGCTCCATCTGCTGGCGCTGCGCACGCACGGATTCGTCGGCGAACGACGCACGCGCGTAGCAATACTCGATCTCCAGCACGTCGCCCATCGTGACCTGCAGGTCCATCGCGTAGCCCGTGAGCCCGCCGCCGGCGACCTCGCCGAACTGCAGGCCGAAGCGGTCGAGCTGCTTCATGGCTTGGTCCACGGGGAAGTTCTCGAACACAACGATGCTGTCGAACAGCGGCCGGCCGGCCGAGCCGGCCCAGCGCTGCACGTCGGCGAGTGCCGAGTGCTCGTATTCGCGGGCACGCAGGTTGCGCTCCTGCACGGAGCGCAGGTAGTCGCCCACAGTCTGGTGCGCCTGCGGCGAGACGGCGACGGGAATGGTGTTGATGAACAGGCCCATCATGTCCTCGGAGCCCGGCAGGCTGGCCGGCCGGCCGGCCACCGTGGCACCGAAGATCACGTGCTCGCGCTCGGTGTGACGCTGCAGCAGCAGCGCCCAGGCGGCCTGCACCAGCGTGTTCATCGTCACGCGCTCGCGTTGCGCGAAGCGCTGCAGCGCGGCCGTCTCCTCGGTGGACAGGCGCGTGTAGATCTTCTCGAAGCCCTCGTGTGCGCCGGCGTCGCGGTTCGGCTCGGACAGCAGCGTCGGACCATCGTGCAGCGCGAGCTCGGACTTCCAGAAGGACTCGGCCGCACCGGCGTCCTGGCGCTGCAGCCAGCGCACGTAGTCGCCGTACTCCGGCAGCACCGAAGCCGGCGTTTCTCCCGCATAGCAGGCCAGCCATTCGCCCAGCAGGCGCGAGTCGGTCCAGCCGTCGGACAGGATGTGGTGATGCGTCCAGACCAGTTGATGCCGGTCCTCGGAGAGCCGGATCAGGCTCACGCGGGCCAGCGGCGGCTGCAGCCAGTCGACCGGGCGAAGCAGCTCCTGCCGCACGTGCTCGGCCAGGCGCTGCTGCACGTCGGCGCTGCCGCGCCAGTCGAGCTGCGCGATGCGGGCGGCCTGTGCCGGTGCCTGCCGCAGCACCAGCTGCAGCGGGCGCTTCATGCCGGCCTGCCAGAGGAAGGCCGTGCGCAGCATCGCGTGGCGCGCCACCATTGCCTCCCAGGCGCGGGCGAAGCGTTCCGGATCGACCTTGCCGATCTCCACGCTGAGCTGGTTCACGTAGAGACCAGAGCCCGGCGCCTCCATCGAGTGGAAGAACATGCCTTCCTGCGTAGGAGCCAGTGGATAGATGTCCTCGATCTCGCCCACCGCGAAAGGCAGGCTCGCCAGGATATCCGCCGCCAGGAAGTCCTGCGGCTTGCCGCGCGGCTGTGGCGGGCGCCGAGCCTCGCTCGCACCGGCGGCCTGCGCCACCAGCGCGAGACGGGCAATGCTCTGGTGCTCGAAGAGCTGGCGGGGCGTGAGCGTCCAGCCCGCACGCTGCGCGCGCGTGACGATCTGCAGGCTCAGGATGGAGTCGCCGCCCAGCTCGAAGAAGTTGTCGTGGCGGCCGATCTGCCTGTCCGCGCCGAGCACCTGCCGCCAGACGGCGGCAAGGGCCTCCTCGACCGCGCCCTGCGGAGGCTCGCAAGCCGCTTCGGCGGCCGGCTCCGGGTCTGGCAGCTGCCTGCGGTCGACCTTGCCGTTCATGTTCAGCGGCAGCGAAGGCAGCGCCACGATGCTCGCGGGCACCATGTACTCGGGCAGCGCCTGCGCGATGCGCGCCTTCAGCAGCTGCGGGTCCGCGTCGGACGACAACGAGACGTAGGCAACCAGCCTCGCGCCGCCCGGCCCTTCCTTCGCCACCACCACGGCCTCGCGCACCTCCGGCTGCGCGAGCAGCTGCGTCTCGATCTCGCCGAGCTCGATGCGGAAGCCGCGGATCTTGATCTGGTGGTCGACCCGGCTCAGGTACTGCAGCCGGCCGTCGAAGGTCCAGCGCACCATGTCGCCCGTGCGGTAGATGCGCCCGCCGCCCGTGCCGAAGGGATCGGCCAGGAAGCGCTCCGCGCTGAGGCCCGGACGGTGCAGGTAGCCGCGCGCCAACCCGACGCCGCCGATGTAGAGCTCGCCCGCCACGCCCTGCGGCACAGGCTGCAGATCGGCATCCAGCACGAACAGGCGGGTATCGAGGATGGCTTCGCCGATGCTCGGGGCATCGGTACCGATGCGCTGTGCGCTGGACCAGATGGTGGTCTCCGTCGGGCCGTACATGTTCCACAGCTCCACGCCCAGCTCATGCAGGTCCTCCGCCAGGTCGGTCTGCAACGC
>NZ_FOBJ01000025.1:0-94962 GCF_900109805.1 Variovorax sp. YR750 | reverse complement strand
CCGCTGTCGCTGGTGTAGGTGCCGTACACGCCCAGGTACTGGCTGCGCAGGTCGTTGCGGCCCACGCTCAGGTTCTGGATGCCGCTGGCAAAGCCTCGCACGCTGGCGTCGCCGTCGAGCTGGCCGACGTAGACGCCCGCACGCCAGTTCGGCATGGCCAGCAGGTCGGTGCCGGCCTGGAAGCCGGTGAGACGGCCCTTGCTCGACGGCGATGCCGCGCCGCCCTGCTGGATGTCGATGTCGGTGGAGAGCACGCGGGCCCAGGCGCGGCGATCGGAGCCGGTCGGGGTGGTCGCCGCGCCCTTCACGTCGTCGTCGCCCACGCGCTTGCGCAGGTCGCCCAGCATCGCGAGGTTGCCCTGGCGCAGCTGGCCGGGAAGCGCGGAGTAGAGCGAGGCTTCGGCGCGGTAGGTGATCACGGGCGTGGGGGCAGCAGGCGACGCAGTGGTGCTCGAGCGCAGGTACCAGTTCTCGCCCGCACCGCTGGCATCGGCGGCGTACAGACGGTACTCGTAGGCACCGGCATTGACCTGCCCGCCCGCGAGCGTGAACGCGTCCTTGGTGGTCTGCGCGGTGGTGGTCGCGCCGTTGCGGGCAGTGATCACCTCAATGCCATCGCCGCCCGTCAGCGCACCCAGGCCGCCCAGGTTGGCGAACTGCACGCTGGTACGGCCGCTGGCCGCGCCGCCATCGATCACCAGGCGGTCCGAAGGCCCCGTGGCGTTCAGCGCGGTGCCGAGCTTCAGCACGCCGTTGTTGCCCGTGTAGTTGCCGTTGATGGTGAGTGTCGTGCCCGGCGTGGTGCCGGCGAGCGAGACGGTGCCGCTGTTGGTCAGCGAAGCGACTGTCTGGCTGAAGCCCGCGAGGTCCAGCGTGGCGCCCGAGGCCACGCTGTGGGCGGAAGCCGCGCTGAGAGTGTTGGCGGCGCCCGCCTTGAGCGTGCCCTGCGCGACGTTGGTGGCGCCGGTGTAAGTGTTGGCGCCGGACAGCGTCAGCGTGCCCGTGCCCTCCTTCGTGATGAAGCCGCCGCCGCTGATCGCACCGCTCAGGGTCGCGTTGAACGCGCCGGTGTCGATGACCGGATCGGTGCTGCCCGTGAGCCGGATCGGGTTGGCGATCGTCAGCCCGTCTGCGCTGAAGCCCAGGGTGGTGTCGTCGTCCATCGACAGCGTGCCGGTGCCCAGCGCCTGGCTGTTGCCGAGGTTCAGGCGCCCCTGGCGCAGCGCGGTGCCGCCGCTGTAGGTGTTCGCACCCGTGAGGGTGAGCGTGCCCGTACCCACTTTCACCAGCGAGCCGCCGGTGCCCGAGATCACGCCCGAGACTTCGGTGCTGGCGTTCAGTCCGCCGGTGGTCAGCGTCTTGGCGCCGAGGATCACGTCGCCCGCGCCGCTGAGCGAGCCGATGCCGATGCCACTGCCAGCGAGCGAACGGATGCGCAACCGCCCTCCGGCCTCGTTCACCACCGTGGCCTGGTCGGCGGCGGCGTTGTCGAACACGTCGATCAGGCCGCCGCTCTTGTTGATGAAGGTGGCCTGCCCTGCGCTGGCGTTGTCCAGCAGGTTGATCTGGCCGTTGGCGAAGTTGGTGATCGTGGCCTTGCCTGCGGTGGCATTGAACGTGAAGTTGCTCAGGCCGCCGACGTTGTCGATGACCGCGCTGCCCGCGCTCGCGTTGTCACGGAACTCGGCCGACGCGCCGCTGTTCATCACGAGGTGCGCGCTGCCCGCGGAGGCGCCGTCGCGAAACTGCACGAAGCCCGCGTTGGTCGTGGGCGATGCGCGCTCGGCCGCGGTGATGGTCAGTCCACTCGCGTCCGCGGTGCCGCTGAAGAGCAGCGAGGCATTGGCCGCCACCGAGACAGGGCCGCTGCCCAATGCGCCGGTGGCGGCTGCATTGAGGCTGCCCGCCTCCACGGCCGTCCCGCCGATGTAGTTGTTGGCCGCTCCGAGCACCAGTGTGCCGGCGCCGGTCTTGCGCAGGCTGCCCGCACCGGAGAGCGTGCCGTTGAGCGTCAGCGTGCGCACCAGGTCGACTTCGAAGGTCGCACCGCCCGCTCCCACGGTGATGTTGCGCGAGGCGGTGGTCGTGCCGGTGGAGCGCAACGTGCCGGCGTCGAGCGTGAGCCTGCCGGAGGAATCGCCGAGCGCGCCATCGTCGGCAATGGCGAGCGTGCCGCCAAGCACCGTCCATGGCGTCAGCTCGGTGGTGGTGCCGGTCAGTGTCCAGGTGTTGGCGCCGGTCTTCTCGTAGCGCTCGAAGCCGCGGTAGGTCGCCGCGCCGAGCGAGGTGGTGCCGTCGGTCGTAGCGCCCGAGAGGCGCAGCACGTTGCCAGTGCCGGTTGCCGACAGGGTCCCGTTGATCACCGAGCCGTTCTGCAGCTCGACCGAGTTGTCGTTGCCGGTGACGCGCACCGCGTCGCCGCGCGTGACGCCGTCGCCGTCCATGCCGCCTGTCAGTGTGCCGCTGTTGACGAGGCTGTTCGCGTTGCCGCGGATGCGCAGGCCTGCGCCTCCGATGCCGTTGGCGGCGCTGTTTCCGCCGGCACCGCCCGCGCCTCCCACCAGGGTCCCGGTATTGAGCACCGAGTTGCCACTGGACTCTAGCGCCAGGCCGGCACCGCCTTCGCCGCCGCCGCCCACCAGGCTGCCGATGGTGGCCACGGCGCCATTCCCGCCGTTCCCGCCAGTGGCCGTGCCGGTATTGGTGACGATGGCGCTCCCGCCTTGCAGCACGATGCCGTCTCCGCCGCCACCGCCACCGCCGGCCCACTGGCCGACGGCACCCGCGCCACCGCTGCCGCCGATCGTCTGGCCCGCGTTGTTCAGTGTGACGCCGGTCGCCACGGACTGCAGGCCCGCTCCGCCACCGCCGCCACCGCCGGCGAGGCGCCCGCTGCCGCCGGCACCGCCATTGCCGCCCTGCAGGGTGGTGCCCCCTCCCACGTTGATGCCGGTGTCCGACGTGTACACGGCGGCACCGCCGCCGCCGCCGCCGCCCGCGCCGTAGACCGGATCGGGGTCGGGAACGCCGCTGCTTCCCGACGATCCGCTGACCGAGCCCGTGACGCTGGTCGCGCCCACCGCCCCCCCGGCTCCGCCGGCACCAGCCCCTCCGATACCGCCGGCGCCGCCGCTGCCTCCCGACGGGGGCAGTCCGTTGCCGGTGGGGAACTCGCCGAGGATGCCGCCACCGGCGCCACCGCCATTTCCCGCGCCGCCCCGGCCGCCCGTGCCACCGCCCGCGAAGAATGCAGTCCCACCGCTGGCTTGCGCCCATGAGACTGCCGGCAGGCCAGCCAGGACCAGCAGGCCCACGGCTGCGGTGATCGAAGAAGCACGCCGACCGCGCCGATGCGACACCTCCGAAACAGCGACCCAGGTGCCTAGAGCAGCGTTCCATACGCTGCGGTAAATCGTGTTCATGCCCCGCCTCAGTAATGAATTGCAACCCAAATAGGTGCAGATGTAACCAAACGTCCAAAGCGGGCGAGGGTATCGTTTTCGTCGGCGCGCAGAATCACCGAAACAGGTGATAGACGAATCACTGACACAGCAACGTTGTGAGTCGAACCGGGGCCTTCATCCCAGTCACGCGTGCCCGTCGCCTCTTCGCAACGAGGCCATCTCACATCGCGATGGCTGACGCACGAGAACTGGGCAGCATCGGCCGCGCGGCGGAGCGCGAATTCACCAAGCGCCTATCCAAAGGAAAGATCTCGAGCGGCTGCAGATCCTCAAGCGCATCGGCCTGAGGATGAGGTTCACAAATTCCACGAGAGACGCCAGAGCGCCTCTTCGCCGCCGCGCGGGCACTGTGGTGCACATGCGATGCGGGCGACGACGTTGGATGCGGAGTCATGAGGCGTGCCCTCAAATGACTCTGGATCTGAAAATGCAGCTTCCGAGTTTTGGGCGAGGAACTCATCGAACGTGCTCAGGGGCGCTGCAACTGTGCAATCGCCGCCATGAGCTGCAGGTCCGTCGGAACATCTCCGAACCCTCCCTTTTCACGCCCACCGGCATTCACCAGAACATCCGGCACGACACCTTGCCCTTGCCACGATACGCCGCTCGGTGAAGTCATGGCCCCCGTCGTGAGCTTCAGTGCCGTGTCGGGTTCAAGAGGCAGGATCGTTTCGATCGAAGCAAGGCCGGAGGTCGGCAGTCCCAGAATCAGGGCCTTGCGTGACTCCTGCAGTGTCTTGGCCAGCGCCTCGGCGCCAGCCCCCGTCTTGCCATTGACCAGCACGATCAATCGCAGCGACTGCAGCGAAGGACGCATTGGCGTGTCGACCTGCGCGGGAGTGTTGCCCGCATAGTCACCGGGTACGGCCCGATAAGTTCGGTTCATGCCAGCATGCTGCCCGGCCACCTGAACGATCACGGAGCCCGGCTTGACGAACAGTGCAGCAAGACCCACCGTGGCACTCAAAAGTCCGCCAGGAGAATCGCGCAGGTCGAGAACGAGGCTGCGCAACGGGCCTGCGTTGTCCGCTTCCAGCTTCGCAACATCGGCAAGCACTTCGTTGCGCGTGCGATCCTGAAACTGGACCAGCCGAAAGTAGCCGACACCGGGAGAGAGCAACTTTGCCGATCTGACGGTGGCTGCCTTGATCGGCTCCCGCGTCACGACGAACCTGAGCGGATCGGGCACACCTGGTCTGTGAACCTGCAATGCCGTCCTGGTTTCGGCCTCGCCTCGCAATGCATCGACCGACTGGGCCAGCGACAGAGAGCTGGTCGACACTCCGTCGATCGACACGATCAGATCTCCCGCTCGCAGGCCAGCCCTTTCCGCAGGCCCTCCCTTGATGGGTGAAACGATCTCCACGAAGCCGTCGCCGCCTGTCTGAGCTCTCATTTCGAGACCGATGCCGGCCAGCTTGCCCGGAGCATCTCCTCGTTGAACTCGCCATTCGGCTGCGTTGAAGTAACGGGAAGTCGAGTCCAGGCCTGCGAGAGCTCCTCGGAAGCAGCGCTCGGTCAGGCTCGCGTAGTCCTGACTGGCTTGGCCGGCGATGGAGGCTCTGCAACTCGCTTCGAGCTCTCCCGCTTTGATCGGCCTGACATAGTTCTCCGAGACGCGCCGGGAGAACAAGCGCCATGCGGGCGAAGACACCACGCGCTCATAGGCGCCTCCGTCGCCATGTGGCGGTGCAGAGAACGCGGGGCCTGCGCAAGCCGAAAGGATGGCCACGCCCATGAGCCAGAGCACTCGCCGTTTCGATTGGAAGCCCGTGAGGCGAAGCGAAGCTTCCATTGCGTGCACTTTCATCTTGTTGAGATCGGTTGCTCATGACCAAGGCAACCGAGTGCGCGATGCTCATCTGCGTAACCCGTTTCGCCTCCGGCAAGGGATTTCTTTGATCCCACCCATGATCCCACGCCTCGAGTGTCGTTGCGCGACCCATCATGCGAATCCCGATTCGGGAATTGCCGAAGACGACATCCCGCGCTAGCCGCCCTCCTCGACGAAGGCCTCCTCGCGCTTGGAGCGTATGGACGGCAGCAGCACGATCAGCAGCAGGATGAGCGCTGCGATCAGCAGCCCGGCGGAGATCGGGCGCGACACGAACACGCCCCAGTCGCCGCGCGACAGCAGCAACGCCCGGCGCAGGTTCTCTTCCATCATCGGACCGAGGATCAGGCCCAGCAGCAACGGCGCGGGCTCGCACCCCAGCTTGATGAAGGTGTAGCCGACCACACCGAAGATCGCCACCAGCCAGATGTCGAAGACGTTGTTGTTGGTGGAGTACACGCCGATCGCACAGAAGAGCACGATGGCGGGAAACAGCCAACGGTAGGGAATCGTCAGCAGCTTGATCCACAACCCGATGAGCGGCAGGTTCAGGATCACCAGCATCAGGTTGCCGATCCACATCGAGGCGATCAGCCCCCAGAAGAGCTCCGGGTTGCTCGTCATCACCTGCGGGCCGGGCTGGATGTTGTGGATGGTCATGGCACCGACCATCAGCGCCATCACGGGGTTCGGAGGGATACCCAGCGTGAGCATCGGGATGAATGAAGTCTGCGCGCCCGCGTTGTTGGCCGCTTCGGGGCCGGCCACCCCGCGGATGTTGCCCTTGCCGAAGGTGACCTCGCCCGGCTTGAGCTTGATCTTCTTCTCCAGCGTGTAGGCCGCGAAGGCCGAAAGCAGCGCGCCACCGCCGGGAAGGATCCCCAGCGACGAGCCCAGTGCCGTGCCGCGCAGCACCGCGGGAAACATGCGTTTGAAGTCCTGCTTCGTCGGCATAAGGCCCGAGACCTTTGCGGTGAACACCTCGCGCTCGTCCTCGGGCCTGGCCAGGTTGGCGATGATCTCGCCATAGCCGAACACGCCCATCGCGATGGCGATGAATCCCAGGCCGTCCGTGAGCTCGGGGATGTCGAAGCTGTAGCGTGCCACGCCGGAGTTGACGTCGGTGCCCACGAGTCCCAGCAGCAGGCCTACCATGATCATGCAGATCGCCTTGAGCAGCGAGCCCGAGGCCAGCACCACGGCGCCGATCAGGCCGAGGATCATCAGCGAGAAGTATTCGGCGGGGCCGAACTTGAACGCGATCTCCGTCAGCGGCGGCGCGAATGCGGCCAGGATCAAGGTGCCCACGCAGCCGGCGAAGAACGACCCCAGGCCGGCCGCGGCAAGCGCAGGCCCTCCCCTACCCTGCTTGGCCATTTGATGGCCGTCGATCACCGTGACCACCGAAGACGATTCTCCCGGCAGATTCACCAGGATCGCGGTGGTCGAGCCGCCGTACTGCGAGCCGTAGTAGATGCCGGCCAGCATGATCAGCGCCGCCACCGGAGGCAGCGCATAGGTGGCGGGCAGCAACATGGCGATGGTCGCCGTCGGCCCGATTCCCGGAAGGACGCCGATCAGCGTTCCCAGCAGGCAGCCGATGAACGCGTAGAGGATGTTCTGCAGCGACACGGCCGTCGCGAAGCCGAGCGAGAGGTTGTTGATGAGGTCGGTCATGGCATCCGGTCCTCTCAGCCGCTGATGAAGGTCGGCCAGACCTGGAACTGCAGCTTCAGCCCAACGATGAAAGTGAGATAGCTGCCGACGGCCAGCACGGTCGCGAGGATCAGCGAAAGTTTCATCGAGAAGTTCGCCCCGGCCATGCAAGCGACGACGACGAGCGCGTAGATCGCGACAATCAGGCCCATGGCTGGCAGCCCGACGTTGTGCAGGCCCGCCAGCAGGACCCCGAAGAGCAGGTTCGCGCCGATGATGAAGCCCAGAGGCTTCCATGCGATCTTCCCGACGGGATCGCCATCGGCGGTCTTCATGGTGAATGCGCTGGCGACGACCACCAGCCCCAGCACTGTCAGCAGCGTGCCGATGATCAGCGGGAAGTAGCCCGGGCCCATGCGGGCCGCGCTGCCGACGCTGTAGTTGTTGGCCCCGATCGCAAAGGCCGCTCCGACGCAGGTGAACATGATGCCGGAGAAGAAGGTCTTCTGACTCTGGATCCGCATGGGCAATTTCTCTTTCCGATGAATGGATTTCGCGGCGCGCCGCCACGTTGGCCGTGGCGTCGGACAGGGGGAATGCATGCAACAGGCAGTGTGCGGGGCGCACTGTCTCGTCGGTCAGGTTGCAGACAGGTACCTCATGTTATGAAGTTTAATGGATCACATTGTGAGTAATTACCCCATGCGTCATGGGGGCGCTGCTACATTGACCTCTTCAACACATGACACGAAAAAGAAAACGTCAATGGCCAGCCCACCGCGCAGCATCGAGAAGCCTCAGCTCGAGGCGCTCTCCGATTTCAGATTCAGGCTGCGCAGCTTCCTGCGCTTCAGCGAGGACGCTGCGCGTGCCGAAGGCATCACCGTGCTGCAGTACCAGCTGATGCTGCATACCCAGGCCTTCCCCGGCCGGGAATGGGCGACGGTCAGCGAGATTGCCGAGCGCCTGCAAGCCCAGCTTCACGGCGTGGTTGCGCTCGTCTCGCGCTGCGAGGAGGCGGGTCTGGTGAAGCGAAAGCCCAGCACCACGGATCGCCGGCAGGTCGAGGTTCACCTGCTGGCCGCCGGTCGCAAGAAGCTGGAAAAGCTTGCGCTTCTGCACCAGGGGCAGGTTGCGGATCTCGCCGATGTTGTGGCGCTCGCGGGAAAGCGCGGCCAACAGCTGTGATAGGCAGGCGCTCGCAGAATTGGGCCGGCGGCAGGGCCTGCACGGCACTTTTCGTCAGACCGTCTTCTGGATACACCTGGACTTCAAGAGAAAGATGCGCGGATCTACGCTTCTACGAATACGCGCGCAAAGGAACCGCTGTCATGGAACGCTTCACGATCTCCCTCGACGACGAACTCGCCCGACAATTCGATGCGTTCATCGCCGGCAAGGGGTACGGCAACCGCTCCGAGGCCGTTCGCGACCTGATCCGCTCCCGCCTGGGCAGCGCCACGCTCGACAAACCTTCCAAGCGACCGGCTGCCTGGTGCGTGGCGAACGTGAGCTATGTCTACGACCACCATGAGCACACCGTCACCAGCCGCGTGATGGACCTGCAGCATGATCACCATGACCTGGTGATCACCAGCCTGCACACGCACCTGGACCACGACCATTGCCTCGAGACTGAGCCCGCAGGCGTTGATGCGCTAGTCAGCTGTCATTGCCGGGCGGCGCAAACATTTCGCGATAGGAGGGAGACATGAACTGCGAGAGTTGCGGCCACTTGCGCTCCCAGAACGGTCCCGCAGGGATGCTCGATGGATCGATCGCGTCAGCGACATGGATGCCAAAGCGCTTGGCCACCTTCCGGCCGGCATCAGTCAGCGCCATTCGCTCGACTTCGGAAACGTAGGGCTGAATCGGGCTGCGCGTGGCACTACCGAGATGTTGCTGCTGGTACGAGATCGCGCGGATGAACTCCCGCCCGACGTCGACGGCCAGTTGGAGTTGCATCACCCCCTTTTCGGTTTGCTTCTCCGTGAGCACGTGGAGGTTGGTTAAACGAGACAACAAAACATGGAGGGGATGCATCACAAGAATCGATGCGTTCCCGATGGTTGCGCGTACGGCACGGGCTCGGATTGCCTTCTGCGCGATTCCGATGACCTTGTGAATCACGTCCACGTTGACGAACTCGTCTTCGTCGATGTCCAACACGGCTTGGCCGACCAATGCTGTCAGCGCGCGCCTGCTGGGGAAGAGCGCCCTGCCGTGAATGACTCTCGCCATACGATGGACAGCCTCGCGATCTGCAGCGGATCGGACGAGGAAATCCGTGTCGCTCGAAATCGCCGCGACACCCTCGGGCACGACCAAGTCGTAGCGAAGTACCCAGAAGGCGAGTGCTTGACCACCCACCAAGACCATGTCTTCGCCAGCGGCCGCGAGCAGCCGCTCGACGGTTTCATAGGGTGTCACCGCCTCCGTTTTGCGACCTCGCCCGCTCACCATGGTTGGGGCTCGCCAAACACATCGTCAGGAAAATTCAGCGTTGCGTGCGCAACGACATCCCGCGACAGCAAGAACAAGCTGCGCGGGTCACGCTGTCCGTTCTGGACTTGGCGCGCGAGCGCAAGGTGCCGTTGTGGAATGCCGGCACGGGATTCGGATGCCGTGCCGGCAACGAGAGCCAAGTCGGCAACTCTGCCGAGCTGTTCCAGGATGCGAACGTAAGTGCCAATGGTCACAGATGGATCGCCACGTTCCGCGGCGGCAAGGGTCGTCCGTGAAATTCCAAGCTTCGAAGCAAAGTCAACGGCCGTCATCTGGTGCGAGCGGCGCGCCAACGCAAGACGCTCCCCAAGCTGACGCAATAGCTCGCTGCTTGAGTCAGAGTTCAATACAGTTTTGGCCGGCATGATCAGCATTTTAGGCAATTTATATTGAATTGTCTGAAATGCTGTACATGCTTGGAAGCGTTGAAGGCGGGTGCGCTACGCCATCCTCTTGCCCGGTTATGCGTCTCGTCGAAGGGGGCAGTCTGCTTATATTTATTGCCCTGCCGGAAAAGTCGCAACCAGGCTCCGCAGCGCTGCCTGCAGGCACCACACCCAGCGGACACGGACGGCGGACTCCAGTACCGCGTCGGTGACCCAAAAAAACCGGCGACGGTTAGGTCGAGCATCGCCGCGATGCCGAAGTTCTTGGGCGGCACGCCGATGATCGCCATCGGCAGAAAGAAGATCCACCCCAGGATCGCGACTGCACTCCCCTGCCTCAGCGCGATCGAGAGGTTGAAGTCCTGGCGCCTCGAAGCTCAACAGCGTCGGCCCCTACGCAGTCCAACTGATGGTCAGACGCCCGGCACCCGTGCTGCCTGAATAGGTGGCCGGGATTTCGCAGGCGCGCCTGCTTGCTCATCGGTCTCATCGGATGTCATGCGCTCGCCCGCTGTGCGGGACTCAATCTGGGACAGCACCAACTGTCATTCGCAAAGTGCATGGGATCGCAAGATTCTCGAGTGACAGGGGTGTCGCTGGTTCCGGTCACTGCTGAACCTTGCCGCTGCTGCTCACGATCGAAAGCTCGACAAATTTCGAGCCATTGCGCGAGCCACCGCTGAAGCCGATGACGTAGTCCCCGAGGTCGTAGTCGTTCATCGCATTCAGTGCGGCGACCATGCCCTCACGCGTGGGTGCACGGCCCTGGCGCTGTACTGCTTCCACGATCACGCGCCCGGCGATATAGCCTTCCATCATCACGTAGCTCTTGGGCTCTTTGGGCTTTTGCTGGGCCACGGCCTCTGTGAACTCGCGCACTAGGCGGCTGGTGCTCTTGTAGGGATTCGGGGTGACCTGGGAAATGACCACGCCCTTCAGGTGGTCCTCGCCCAGGCGCTGTGACAGTTGCTCGATGTCCGCGCCCGAGTAGGCGAAGAGCTGCGCGGTGCCGCCGCTGATCCGATAGGCCTCGATGAACGCTGCGGTCGGCGCGCCATTGACCACCAGGATGATGGCTTGCGGCGCAGCCTTGCTGAACACCTGCACCGCATCGGCGACCGATGTGCTCCCGCTGCGGCTGCCACCCGTGTAGGAGGTGCGGGTCACGAAGCGTACCTTGGCCTGCGCAGCCGCCTGATCGGCGGCCGCGACGATTGCATCGGCCCCGGGGCCCGCTTCGTAGAGCAAGCCCAGCTTGGTGACGCCTACGGTCGCGAGCTGGCTGGTGAGCTTGGCCAGTTCGCCCGGTATGTCGGCCCGTACGTTGAAGAGGTGCGTGTGCGCGGGTGCGATGTCGGTGGTGCGGTACCCCACCAGCGCAATGCGCTGCTGCTCCAGCAGCCGCGAGGCCAACAACTCGCGCAAGTTCTGGCTTCCGAAGTAGCCGGCCAGCACCAGCGGGCGCTTTTCAGCGAGCAGCTTGCGGGTCTGTTCGACGGTGGATTCCGGTCGGCTGCCGTCGTCTTCGGTCGCCAGCGCGAAGGTGTGGCCATTCACGCCACCCCGGCGGTTCACGGTCTCGAAGGCCAAGCGCATTCCAGCGGCGTAGCCCTGCCCCTGTTTGGCCTCCAGGCCGCGCATGGGACCCACTTGACCGACCACGACCTCGAGGGCAAATGCCTGGCCCGTCGTTCCCACTGTGATCGCGATGGCTGCGAACCACCGTGCGAGTCTCCCTGAGTTCATGGCTGGTTTCTCCTTTTGTTTTAAGGAGTGCCGAATATATGGAACATATTGATACATCATCCGCGGGAAATCCCGGATGGCTGGAGGGACTGAAAACGAGCCGGTAGTGGATTTCATGGCGACGTCCTCATACCTTGCCGAAATGGGACACTTCGTCGGCTATCTGGCCTTGATCGAGGCGGATCACACGGTCCGCGACGCCGAAGTAGCGATCGTCATGAGAGATCACGATCAGCGTCTTTCCCAGCCGCTTGAGCTCCGGCAGCAGTTCCAGATAGAACACTTGCCGGAACTCGGGGTCCTGGTCCGCCGCCCATTCATCGAACAGCATCACCGGGCGGTCCTCCAGCCAGGCATGGATCAGGGCAAGCCGCTTGCGCTGGCCGGTTGATAGATCGGTCGTGGAGAACGCCCCTTCTGCCAATTCCGTCTTGCCCGAGATCTTCAACCGTTCGAGAAGGGCATTGGCTGTACGCTGTTGTTCAGGACTGGGGTCAACGAGTTCGTCGAACAGGAAGTAGTCGGAGAAGATGGCGGAGAACAGTGCGCGGTAGGCTTCACGCAGAGAGTCGTCCACCGCCACCCCATCGAGCAGGACTTGTCCTTGGCTTGGGCGATACAGGCCCAGGAGCAGCTTGACGAGGGTGGTCTTCCCACTTCCGTTTCCGCCCACGATGAACAGGATCTCGCCTCGCTGGATCCGCAGATCGATGGGGCCCAGCTCGAACGGTTCCGGCCCCCCGCCGGGCGCATCGAAGCGGTAGTGCACCTGGTGCAGTTCGATGTGGCCGGCCAGTGCGGCAACTCGCACCGGATCGGACGCAAGAGCCTCTTTCTCTCTTGAGAAGTCGGCAGACAAGCGCGCGATCCGGCGGAAGGCCACCTGAGCTTGGCTGAAGAATGGCAACAGGGATGCCAGTTCTTCGATCGGCCCCTTCACGAAGAGCAGCACGATCACGAAGCCACTGGCGACTTCGGCGTCGAGGGCCAGCCAGGGGCGCGCTATCAGGATCGTCAGCACCACCAGAAAGAACAGCGCCGAATTGGTGCCCTCGGCAGCCCAGAACAGGCTGAGTGCACGGGCATTGCGGCGCGCCACTTCGTCGGCGGCGCTTGCCAGTCGGAGTCCATGCACATGTGCGCGCCGATGCCGATTCAAACGCAGTTCCTTGGCCCCCTCGATCACAGCGCGATATTGTTTCTGAAGATCATCCTCAGCCACGCGAGCCGCGTTGAAATCGCGAATCCAGATCTTCGCCGCGAGGTAGGTGAAAACGATGCCGACCCCGATGGCGACGGCGCTCAGCATGAAGAGGACGGGAGAAAGTTTCAGCAAGTAGATCGCGCAGCCAGCCGTGACTGCAAATGCGGAGGCATGGCCGGCGAACTCCGCGGTGAATGTGCTGATGGTGTTGATGTCCTCGTTGAGGATCGCCTGCAGGCGGTGGCTCTTCATGTGCTCGATCGAGGCAACGGGCGCGTGCAGGATCCGGAGGGAGACATCCTTGCGCAGCGCTGCGACGACCCTCTGGCCTGTGAAGCTGTTCACGATGCCAGCCAGCGCATGGCTGCCGACCGCCAGCAACCCCAACGCAGCCAATCCGACCGCAGTGGAGCGCGCGATCGCCGAGCTGCCGTGCAAGGCGCTGTTGATCTGCTCCAACAAGAGCGCTGTAGCCACGCCACTCATGCATCCCAGCATCGTCGCCAGGACGACCACGTATGCGAAGGGCCTGAGCAGGCGCCGAGTTTCAGCGGTGAACGTCGAGGATCTGTTCAAGGGCGATGCATCCGGGGGCACGGCACGCAGCATGCAACGATGAAGGCGGGATATCTGGCCATGGATGCGGCGTGGCTTGACGAGGTACTGCGTTCAGCGGGTGTTTGGTGCTGTGCCCCACATGCATGTCCTGCCGCATTCTTGCGTTGTCGGATGAAGGATTGCTGCACGAATTGCCAAGATTTGATCAAGATCGCGGCAATGTTCGACGGCTGCTACACGAGGCAAATGCCCATGACAAAAGGGCGGGGTTTAAGGGGGTGAGATTGCCCGAACGCGCCGGATAATGCGCACCCCGCCGAAGGCAACTCTTCAGCCCTGACAGCGGAAGACGCCGCTGCCCTGGCGGCGTGCACTGATTGCTCTATGGCCGACGAACGTATCCTGATAGTTGAAGACGACCCTCAGATTGCCGAGGTGCTTTCCGCCTACCTGCGTCACGAGGGGTATCAAACGGCGCACTGCCGTGATGGCGAGGAGGCCCTTCGGATGTTCGGGCAGTGGCAGCCGACGCTGGTGCTCCTGGACTACATGCTGCCGAGACTGAGCGGCAGCGAAGTGCTGGCTGCCATGCGCCGCGCGGGCGATGTCCCGGTCATCATGGTGACGGCCATCAACGACGAGGCAGAGAAGCTCGGGGCGCTTCGCTACGGCGCGGACGACTACGTGGTCAAGCCCTTCAATCCGAAGGAAGTCGTTGCGCGCGTGCAGGTGGTCCTCAGGCGTTCCCGCACGCCTTCCTTCGCACCCCAGTCCCGGCTTTCTCAGGGCGTGCTCGAACTCGACCTCGATGCCGTGAGCGCGCATGTCGAGGGTGACTCGAATCCGCTGGAACTGACGATCACCGAATTCAAGCTGCTGTCGACCATGATGCGACATCCGCGCAAGGCCTTCAGCCGGTTCGAGCTCCTGCAGGCTTGCCTGCCCGAAAGCGACGCGCTCGAACGGGTCGTCGACACGCACGTGCACAACCTGCGGCGCAAGCTGGAGGAGCGTGGCGTCATGGGCGTTCCTCTTGCCGTTCGCGGCGTCGGCTATCGTCTGGGCGGCTTGTAGCGATGCGCTCGCGCAGATCGCTATGGGCGTGGCTCACCTGGCGCATGGTCGCCTTGGCCATTGCCGCGACCGCTGCCGTGCAGGCCGGGATGTGGGCCCGTTACAGCTATTGGGAGGCCAGGGCTGAGTCCAAGCTGCCTCCAGGGATTGCGGCCGAGATGCGGCGACTCGAGGCCGCACCGGAGGAGAACGCGAAGCGGCTGCAGGAGATCTACGGGATGTATGGCGATCTTTTCATGCCGCCTTCCGAAACCGAGGATCTGATCGTTCAGGCGCTGCTGAGCATCGCCATTGTTCCGTTCGTCGTTGTGTTCGGTCTGATCCTGGCAAGGCGCATTGCCCGACCGGTCTCGCATGTGGTGGCGGCGGCGGAGTCGGTGTCGATCGGGCGCTTTTCCGCCCGGGCACCGGTGCTGGAGGCTGCGCCCGCCGAACTTCAGCGCCTCGCCATGCACTTCAACAAGATGGCGCAACGATTGGAAGCGTACGACCGGGAACTCCACGACTCGAGCGCGGCCATCGCGCATGAACTGCGTACGCCTCTGACCGCGGCGATGGGGCGGCTGCAAGGCATTGTGGATCGGGTGTTTCCGTTCGAAGAGGGCCAGATCGCCACGGTGATGGACCAACTCGAGCAGATCCAGCGCATCATCGGCGACCTGCAGGTCCTGTCGCTTGCGCACGGCGGCAGATTGCAGCTGGAGATCACAGAGTTCGCCGCGCGCCAGTTCGTTGACGAAAGGATCTCATGGGCGACCCCCGCGCTGCGCGAACGGGGCGTGCGTGCCCTCAACCATGTCGCGGCTGCGCAGATGCTGCGTGCTGATCGGACCCGGCTCGGCCAGGTCCTGTCCGCGCTCCTCGACAACGCGGTGCGCTACGCAAGCGATGGTGGCCTTGTGGAGGTCGACTTCCTGGCGCGGGAGCACGGCGTCGAGTTGATCGTTCGCGATCGAGGGACGGGCATCGCGTCGGAGGACGACGACCTCTCGCGCTTCTTCGAACGCTTCTGGCGCGGAGAGCAGTCCCGCTCGCGGCACGCCGGCGGAACAGGCTTGGGTCTGTCGGTCGTCCAGGCCATCTGCAAGGCACATGGCGGACATGCATGCGCCGCGGCACGCGCAGGCGGTGGTGCGGAGATCCGAATCTGCCTGCCGTACACGGTGAAGGTTCCGGAGGCAGGCAAGCTGGTGACCTAGCCGTGCAGGCGGTGACACGGCCGGCGTGCATGGACGTGGCGTCGTCGCAGGGCCTCGCCGTGTCCACGAGCAGTTGGCACAAGCTTTGTGAAGAGGAGGTGTTTCAACAAGAAGTCGGATCGGTTCTTGTTGGAAGCTGCCGATCTATTCAGGCGGAGGCCTGTTCCGCCGAAAAAGTTCGGGCGCAGCGGTCTTTGTCGGGCATTCGTGCCGTGCACGCTTGTTCGAATGCATGCGCTGGCCTGCTTCGGTCTCACTCCCAAGCAAGGCGGCGGCGCCTGCTACGTGTTGAGGCGCTGCGCAACCTCGCGAGCACCAAGGCCGCGCACGGCGGCAAGACTTTCGAGCTGCGCGGCTCGCGGGCGTGCTTTTCCTTGTTCCCAGTGGTAAATCGTCTGCCCGGAGACGCCAACCAACTGCCCGTAGTTCGCCGCGGACAGGCCGAGCTTCGAGCGGTGTGCCGCCAGCCTCGCTGCGCTGAACCGGCGCTTCGTGCCGGCTGCTTCTTCATCCTCCGAACCTGTGGCCGCAGTCGAGCGCGTCGTGCCCTTCACCACATGACGCAATTCCTTCTCAAGGACGCTTATCTGACGACGCAGATCGGCGATCAAGGCGCGATGTGCGGCCGATGCCTTCTTGAGTGTTTCGATCTCGGCTCGCACTTCCTTGCGAGCGACCCGGGAGATTTCGGTTTTAAGGATCAAGGCGATGTTTGGCATGAGCGCATTCTGCCTTCTTGTTTGCGGTGGTTTCCGTAGGTCGATTTCCTTAGAACGAAGATTGGGGCGGCAATGTGCAATGGCGGTTGTGTGCGTGGCCGTGCTCGGCGGACAGCCTTGGCGCTTGCTTTCGGCGCATACGGTGCATCTCGGCTGGGCGCATTGCCTGGTGAACGCTGGCGGACTGGCGCTGTGCGGCGCGTTCGCAGCAGGCCCCCGTAGCTGGTGTGCCTGGGCCATCGCAATCATTGTGCTGGCTGTTGATTTCCATGGAATCCTGACCCCGCGGGGATGCGGATAAAAACTTGGACTGGTTTGATGCCGCGAGTCCAAGGCTCACCCGGTATTCGACGGGGCTGGGAGAGCCAAGAGAGATCTTGATCCGCTTCTCGTTGTACCAGCAGATGTCCGAGTCGAGCGTCTCGACGAATTGCTCAATGGTGGCGTTCTTCCAGTCTCGAGGATAGAACAGCTCGTTCTTCAGCCGACCGAAGAAGCCTTCGCAGGCTGCGTTGTCGGGCGAGCATGCCTTGCGAGACATCGAGCGAATGAAGTTTGCGTCGCTCATTCTTGATAGCCAACCTGGCCAGCGGTAGTGGCCGCCACGATCGGAGTGAACCACGGGCACAGCGCATGTTCATGACAGGATTTTCCAGTCATCAGGCGCACAACTGCGCGCTGTGAAGGACGCGCAAGATGCGAATGCACTCCTTGTCGGTCCTTTAAGCCGCGATGTAGGGTGTGCGGCGAACCACAAGTTCGCGGGTTCCTTCGATGCGTCCCGGGCGCCCTCTCTCCGGGAGCCGCAGCAACACCAGCACCTTCGCGGCAATGCGCTCGTCCACTGAAGTCGCCGCGCGCGGATCATCCTTCTGGACGAAATCGAAGATCCGCTCTCGATCTTCCAAGGCCAGCAGCGCCCACTCCAGTCTCACGCACGGCCTTGAGTCAACTTGCGCACCGCGGCCGTACGGCGCTTGGCGAAACGCGCTTCGACTTGTTCGTGATCCACACCCGGGCGCGGATCGTCCAAGGCTTCCTGCACCTTGGTCCGGAACCAGGCATCATGTGCCGCAGCATCGACCGTCAGTCCTGCGGGCAGTGCACCCTCCTTGGCAACGCGCGTCAGCACGATCCTCATCACGTCCGAAACGGTCAAGCCGATGTTGTCGAGCACCTCGGTCGAGCGCTCCTTGATGTCTGCGTCGATGCGAGTCTGTACCAGTGCATTGGCAGCCATGGCGGGTCTCCAAATCAGGAAAATGACAGACCCACTGTCATTCAGTTGCATGACAAATGCCGGCACACCAGGCTGTGACGAGTTGCCATGTGCATCACGTGGTGACCCTGGCGCAGCGAAAGCCAGACAGCCCGTACGCCCGCGACAGGAAAGGATGACCCAATGATCCGGACATGGGACGCCTTCCGCAACGCTTGCGCCGCATGCACCGGCACCATGCTGCGATACCTTGCACTGCCGAGCACCATGCCTACTGGCATTGCACGGCACGAAAACCACCTGACGTTCTCGCTCTCGATGATTCGCGGTGGCCCAAGGTTGGACCCGAACTGATGGTTCAGGGCCCGGGGCGGAACTGAAGGCCCTTGAAGCGCCCCGACAGACGGTTGCCGTATGCCAGGGGGACGAAACGCTCAAGCCAGATCCTCGGCACAGCGAATGGCGCTTCAGGACCGTCGGCCAACCGCATCCGGCCGCCCGCCCAGGACGCGCCGGCAAGGTCGATGCCATGAAGTGATGACCGAGATCGGTAGAGAAGTGAGGGAGAAAAACAGTCTTTCGCTCGTACAGATATCCCCTTACTCCTCTGGAAAAAAGTCCCGTATATCCGCATACAGCGTACCCGCCTGTGCCATGAGCGCGAAAGCTTTGAGCTTGGTGGCGTCTGCATAGGGGACTGTGGCCTGCCCTCCTTCGGAATGTCGGCACAAGAGATCGTCATCGTCCAAGTTGATCAAGGTGCGGCATGCCATTGGCCGGGACTCGTAGACCGAACAGCGACCTTCGCGAAGGAACGGGCAAGGCGTACGCGATCCATCCTGCAACCTCTGCTCCATCCCGGGCAGCGCTTCGGTCGACGCATGGTCGGTGATTCGCATGCTGCGTTTCGGAGCGCTCGGTAACTTGCCGCTGGCACGGCCCAAGAGCCTGGCCTCGACGAGCGAGATCGTCACCGGTATGTGGCAGCAATGGCTGCATCCCGTCCGACAGGCCGCCAGCGCCTCCATCGGTCGGGCCCAGGCAGAGGCCGCCCGTTGTAGCCAGATCACCCGTTGCAGCACCGTCTTCGCTTGCTGGGACGCCTTGAGCAAGGGAGCGGCATTCGCATCGGCGGCAAGGCCCGCCAGCTTGGCCTGTGCGCGCTGCATGGCCAACGGCAGGCGCTCATGCTGCTGATGGACCAGGTCCGATGTTGCAATGCCAACTGTCATCCTGGAAGCTTAAGTCACGAGCAGCCCTGCAAAAATATACTAACGGCACGCGCTTATTCTTCTAGCCCAGGACCTCCTCCTCCCTCACAACCAGCAAAATGCTTACCAAATTCAAACCCATGCCGTTAGTTTGTTTATTGCCTGGTGCCCGATGGTCGACTCAACCCTGCCCCTTTTCGATGAAATGCCTCCTGCTGGGCAGGTGGCCGCCTTCAAGGCAGCCTTCGATGCCTGGCTGGCCGATCAGCGCGGCTCGGGGTTGCTGCGTCAGGACGGCTCGGTGGCCGTCTACGAGGACATGTGGGAGGCCTTCGCCGCATGGTGCTTGGGTCAATCGCCCGTGGTGACTCTGTCTTCCCTGGATCTCGCCGACTTGCAGGCATTCCAGTCGGCCCGATTCGGCCGCAAGAGCTCCGACCTGTCGCTCACGCCCCGGTACGCGTTGCGCCTGATGCGGCTGATCGATCGGGTGCTGCGTCACCATGCATCCCGGACCGAGGCCGTGGCCAATCCCGCGGCCGCGGACTGGATCGCGGCCAACCCCGAGATCCGATATGCCGATGCCGCGCACGCCGATCCGCTGCCGGAGTACCTCTCGGTGAGCGAGGCCAGGCAGCTCATCGCCTTTCTCTCGAGCGCCCGGCCAAGACCGGGGAAATCGCGCGACGCGCAGGCGCCGCTGACATGGCAGGAAGTGCGCAATCGCGCCTCGGTGGGCTTGCAGCTCGGCGCCGGACTCACGCCGGGAGACGTGCGAGCGCTGACGCTGGATTCGCCCGTCTCACAAGGCAGCCGCGTGCGGGAGCGGCCATGGAAGCTCCAGGTCCCCGGCAATGGCAATTCGCCGGCGCGCGAGACACCCGTGGCGCCTTGGGCCGCGGAGCTGCTGCAGCACTGGCTCGTCGTACGCACAGAGGCGGGCATCGCGGGGACCTTCCTGTTTCCTTCCACACGCACCGGCAAGCAGTGGCAAAAGCCGTCACAGTACGAATGCGCGAAACGGGTGCTCGAGGAAGCGGGCGCCGATTCTCGCGAAGGGGGCTCGTTTCGATTGCGGCACACGTTCGCACTGCGGCAATTGCGTCGCGGCACGTCGCCGCAGCAGGTGGCAGGATGGCTCGGCATCGAGCCGTCCAAGATGAAGCGCTACGAACGCGTGCTGCCGGGTGTCATCGAGGTCGTCTGAGCTTGTCCTCGCTGGACTCGAGCGGCCCCCACCGTCCAGTGATCTCCTGCAAGCAACGCCCGCAATGAATGGGGCCATGATCCAACGAATCCGCAGTCACTGGATTCGTCGACGCTCTGTATCCGGGCCGATGCGGGCGTGAGCACCCAACAAGCCACCTGCCTTTGCACCGCATGCATGCAAAGGCGTCGCTGCTCGCGATTGCCGCACAGCCGCTGAAGTCTCGAGCGGTGCAGATGCGGAAATGCCTGCCTCGCCCTGTGCTTTTCCTCGTCGTGATCTCCACACGTTCTGCACGAGGGCCCCAAGGATTCTGGACAGCTGTCCGCGACATTTCACCGCTCGGCAGCATTGCCGATGTTGGATTCGACCGGTTCCAGAAAGGGATGAATGAGGTTGGTGTCTCGACGATTTGCCATGCTCGGCCTGTCCATCGCGGCCGTGATCACGGGCATCTGGATATGGGTGCTCGCTTCGGACCCGGGCCCCGAGCTGGCGACCGCGAGCGTGACCGTGGGCGACCTGGAGCAGACCGTGCTGGCCGTCGGCCGGTTGCAACCCAAGGAACTGGTCGCCGTCGGCGCCCAGGTCTCCGGACAGGTCAAGCGACTGCATGTCGTTCTGGGCCAGCCGGTCAAGACCGGCGATCTCATTGCCGAGGTCGACGATCAGCCGCAGCGAATCTCGATGCGCAGTGCGCAGGCAGCAGTGAGCTCGCTGCAGGCCCAGCTTGCCGCCAGGCGCGCCGCCCAGGCACAGGCCGAGCTCGCTTTCCGGCGCCAAGAGACATTGCTCACGGCAGAGGCCACCTCCAGGTCCGACCACGAGGCGGCCAGGGCGGTGTTGGAGACCGCGCGTGCCGAGGTCCGCTCGCTGGCGGCCCAGATCGAGCAGGCGCACACCCAGATCGAAACCGCACGCATCAATCTTGCGTACACCCGGATCGTGGCACCGATGGACGGCGTCGTCGTCGCAGTCGTCACCAAGCAGGGCCAGACGCTCAATTCATTCCAGACGACACCCACGATCGTCATGCTGGCCAAGCTGGACGTCATGACGGTACGCGCCGAGATCGCGGAGGCCGATGTGCAAAAGGTCGAGCGAGGCCAGAAGGTGACATTCACGACCCTGGGTGACAAGCGGGAACGGTACGTGGCACAGATCGAGCGCATCGAGATCGCGCCCACGTCCATCGTGAACGACGCGGGCAGCGCAGGTGGCTCCGGCGGGGGAAGCGCATCGGGCGCTCCGACCTCTTCGCGCGCGGTCTACTACAACGCGGTCTTCGACGTCCCGAATCCGAAGGGACAGCTTCGCCCTTCCATGACCGCACAGGTCTCCGTGCTGATCTCCCATGTCAGGCAAGCGCTGCTGGTGCCCACCGCAGCACTGGGCGAGCGCGACGTGCATGAGGCCTACATGGTGCGCGTGGTCGACCGTCGGGGACGGGTCTCTGCGCGCCCCGTGCGCATCGGCGTGCGAACCAACGCGACGGCGCAGGTCCTGTCCGGCCTCCAATCCGGAGACCACGTGCTGATCGGCGAGGCTTTGCCGGCCCCTGTGCCTGCCAGTTCGGGATTGCTGGGGGGGTTCTGAGCATGGACTGCGAATCGCTTTTGGCGTTGCGCGCGGTACGCCGGGAGTTTCCTGCCGGAGACGGCACCGTGGTCGTGCTCAAGGACATCGACTTGAAGATTGATGCGGGCGAGATGGTGGCCATCGTCGGCGCATCCGGCTCTGGCAAGTCGACACTGATGAACATCCTCGGCTGCCTGGATCGACCCACGGCAGGCAGCTACCGGATCGCGGGTGCGGAAACCGGGGAGCTCAATCCCGACGAACTGGCCGCGCTTCGGCGCGAGCACTTCGGCTTCATCTTCCAGCGTTACCACCTGCTTGCGGATCTCTCGGCCACGGCGAACGTCGAACTGCCGGCAATCTACACGGGGCTGGCCGCCTCAGCGCGGCAAGCACGCGCGCAGGCGCTGCTCGCGCGCCTTGGCTTGCACGAACGCATGAACCACCGTCCGGGCCAGCTCTCGGGCGGCCAGCAGCAGCGCGTGTCCATCGCGCGCGCCTTGATGAACGGGGGAGCAGTCATCCTCGCCGACGAACCGACGGGGGCGCTCGACAGCGCCAGCGGTGAGGAAGTGATGCGCATCCTGCGGGAGCTGCACGCCGACGGCCACACGGTGATCCTCGTCACCCATGACATGTCGGTTGCCTCTCATGCTGCACGGGTGATCGAGATCAGCGATGGCGTCATCGTCGCCGACCGACAAACCGGGTCCTTCGCGACCTCGGCACCCGCAGGCGTCGCTTCGCCCGCTCCCGCCACCGCCGCCACGGTGCGCGCGGCCGCGGATCGTCTCGCTCAAGCGTTTCGCATGGCCGTGCGGGCAATGAACGCACACCGGCTTCGCACCTTCTTGACCATGCTCAGCATCATCATCGGCATCGCTGCCGTCGTCTCGGTGGTGGCGCTCGGCCGAGGCGCGCAAGAGCAGGTGATGGCGCAGATCCGCGAGCTCGGGACCAACACCCTCGACGTCTTTCCCGGCAAGGATTTTGGCGACACCCACGCGGGAGCCATCGAAACGCTGGTCGCCGCCGATGCAGACGCACTCGCCGACCAACCGTACGTCGACAGCGCCACCCCGAACCTGTCGATCAACGTCACCGCGCTCTATCGCGAACTCGTGGTCGCAGGTCAGGTCGCCGGCGTGGGCGCGGGACATTTCCGCGTGCGCGGCCTGAAGCTCGCATCCGGACGCTTCTTCGATGCACGCGACGTCGAGCGGCACGGTCAGGTCGCAGTGATCGATCCGAAGGCAGCCGCGACATTGTTCAAGTCCGCGGCACGTGCCATCGGTGAGATCGTGCTGCTGGGCAACATGCCCGTGGAAATCATCGGTGTGCTGCAGCCCGTGCAAAGCAGCACCGGTACTTCCACCCCGACCTTCTACGTGCCCTATGCGGCGGTGGCGACGCGCCTGTCCGGGCAGTCTCACCTCGACAGCATCAGCTTGCGCGTTCGCGATGCCGTGCCCAGCCAGACCGTGCAGCAGGCGGTGACCGCGATGCTGAGCGAGCGGCACGGTCGAAAGGACTTCTTCATCTTCAGCTCAGACCAGATCCGGCAGGCGGTCACCCGCACCAGCACCACGCTCACGGTGCTGATCTCGGGCATCGCCATGATCGCACTGCTCGTGGGCGGCATCGGCGTGATGAACATCATGCTGGTATCGGTGACCGAGCGCACCCAGGAGATCGGCGTGCGCATGGCGATCGGCGCTCGCCAGTCCGACATCCTGCAGCAATTCCTGATCGAGGCAATGCTGGTATGCCTTGTCGGTGGCATCCTGGGCGTGCTGAGCGCATTGGGCCTGGGCGTGGCCGCCGACCTGATGCAACCCGGCCTCCAGATGTCCTTCTCCGGCGCATCCATCGTGCTGGCCGTCGTCTGCTCCTCCCTGATCGGAATCACCTTCGGCTTCCTGCCGGCGCGCAATGCGGCCCGGCTGGATCCGGTTCAGGCACTGGCGAGGGACTGATGCGCTTCCTCATCATGGGCCACATGACGGCGCTCACGGTGGCATTGGCAGGTTGCACCGCCCTCACCCGCACGCCCTACCAGCAACCGCCCGTGCCCATGCCGGCTCGCTTCGAGTACTCGGCCTCCACCGCCGATGCCCGGCACCACGAGGCATGGTGGCGCTCGTTCGGCGACCCGCAGCTCGACGGGTGGATCGATCATGCGCTGGAGCGCAACCCGGACCTTGCCGCAGCGGGCATCCGGGTGCGCCGCGCCTCGCTCGAAGCGCAACTGGCCGGCAACGCATTGCGGCCGGCCTGGGACGGAGTGGTCTCGGCCAGCGCGAGCCGCGCACTGTCCGGCGAGAGCCAGCGCACCCGTGAGGCCGCCAGTGTCAACCTCGGCGTACGCTGGGAGATCGACCTGTTCGACCGCCTGGCGGCCCAGCGCGACGCAGCCGGCTTCGAGGCACAGGCGAGCACGCAAGACCGAGAAGCCGTCGCCCTGTCGCTCGTCGCTGCGACAGCGAGCCTTTACTGGCAACTCGGCCATGCGAACGAGCGCATCGCATCCGCACGGCAGAGCCTGGCGTACAGCCACCGCACCCGCGAATTGATTGGTGCACAGCACCAGGCCGGCTCGGTCTCCCGCCTCGAGCTGCGCGAGGCTGAGCAATCCTTGGCCGAGCAGCAGGCGCTGCTGAGCCAGCTCGTGCAGACACGCAACGAACTGCATCAAGCACTGGGGCTCCTGTTCGACGGGGCTTTGCCGCCCGGCCCCGAACCGCAGCGCCTGCCAGATGCCATGCCTGCCCCTGTCGGCGCGGGCCTGCCGGCGCAGCTGCTCGGACGCCGACCTGACCTGCGCGCTGCCGAGCTTCGGCTGCGCGCCTCGCTTGCCAGCCGCGATGCTGCCAACGCGCGCTTCTACCCGACGCTCTCGCTCACGGGCGGCCTGGGCGCTGCGAGCACGTCGCTGCGCGAGGTGCTGCGCAATCCGGTCGCGACGCTGGGTGCCGAGATGACGCTGCCCTTCCTCAACGCGCGGGAGATGCAACTGAGCAGCGCCATCGCCCGGACACGCCATGAGGAAGCGATCGTCGCGTTCAGGAAGTCGCTCTACACAGCGCTTGCGGAGGTGGAGCGAGCGCTTTCAGCGCGCACACAACTGTCGTTGCAGGACGTCGCGCGTCAGCGCGCGCGGGAGGAAGCTGCCGAGAGCGAAAAGCTCTACGAGGTTCGCTATCGCAACGGTCAGATTCCCCTGCGCTCCTGGCTCGATGCGCAGGAGCGCAAACGCGCGGCTGAACTGGCTCAGGCAGCGACGCGCCTGGCCTTGCTGCTGAACCACCTGACGCTCCATCGGGTGCTGGGCGGCACCATTCCCGCTGGGGAGAACGTCAGTGAGGTACGCGAGGGCGATGGCGGCCTGAACTTCGCGAAGCGACGGTTCTGAAGCGCCTTGTGCTTGATCGCTCCTCGGAAAGCCCGGCCCCAGGGGACCGCGAAGGACTCGTGTTTCGTGCTTGCGGTTCGAGCAGCCGTCGTTTCGTGAAGGCGGGACGGTTGGCCATGCAGGTGATCACGGCCCGAACCAGAAGGCAAGCCACAGCGCGACGACGCCCAGTGTCGCAAGCAGCAGGAGCGTTTCGGCCCTGCGCCGCAACCAGCAAGCGCCGCGTGAGCCCCGGCACACGATGGCGGCCTTCCCTCGCGCGAAGACCGACAAAGGCCTGGGCTGGCGCGTCATGCCACTCTCATGGTCAGCGCCGCACGGCGGCGCAAGGTTTCCCATGGCGGCACGGGACACCATCGGTGCAAGCCGAAGCAGCTTGAAAAGCGCAGCGGGCCGGCACCGGCGCGGGATCGCTCTGCGCACGTGCAGACGGCCTCATCCTCGAAGTGCTTCCAGCCACGCGGCCGGTTCGCAGAAGATCGTCGCGGCCACGTGCAAAGCACTCAGGGTGCTCGCTGCGATGTCTTTGCGCCGATGCCCGACATCGGCGCGATGCCGATACCCAGGGTCCGCAGCAACTGAGGAAATCCGGGATCGGCCCACACCATGAACTCGACACCGCGTCCGTGGCGGATGACGTCGCCCATTCTTGGAATTCCCGGATGGCACATCAGGAGGTCGCCGCCCTTCGCGCGCCTGAGCCAATGCCGCAGCAGCGAACCGTAACCGCTCTCGGTGGCCTTGAAGTCGTAGGCACCGAGCAAGCGGGTGTTCACGAAGAAGCCAAGCGCACGTGCCTGGCGCCGGAAGTCCTCTGCGCCCACCAGCCGATCGATGAGCCACGCCTTGCGGTCTTCGGGGCGCTGCATCGAATCCATCAGGGACGAAGTCGGTGCCGCACTCGCGCGCACCCAAGGCAGCGAGCCCGTGTAGCGGCGGGCCAGCACATCGAGCACGATGTCGCGTATCTGCGGCAAGTGATGCACGTGCTCGTGGCTGTCGAGATGCGCAGGTGCCCGGAACATCTCCTCCTCGAAGGCATCGAGCTGATCCAGCAAGGCTTCGCGGATGCGTCGCTTGGGCAGCAAACGCAGATGAGCCGCCGTGACGAGCGTTCGCACCGACCCCAGCGCGGGCGCGCCATTGAATGACAGAGTCAAGTTGAAGTGGAGGCCGACGTCGATATGGCGGGCGTCGAGGTGGCGCGCACGCGCCGCTCCCTCCTCCCACTCCGGCGCCTGCGTCATGGCACTCAAGGCGCTCACGCGGCGCATCTCGGCCAGCTGCAAGGCCGCAGCGTTGACGCCTTGGTTCAGGCCGAAATCATCCACGCAAACGGCAATGGTTCGCTGCACCGGGCGAGGTGCGCCATCGTCGACCGCGGGCGGCGTCGCAACAGTGTCTTCGGTGCGCTCGGCTGGGCGGCTCATCGGTCGAACTCCCTGGCCAGGACTGGCTCCTGAGCGAGCGGCATGGAGGCGGACAGAAGCCGCGGCCTTCCCCCCGCTCTGGAGACCCGAGCGCACCGACAGGTCCCGCGCGGGCACACCGCGGCCTTGCCTGCTTCAGCGATGCCGGACCGGCTCTGACACGGCTGCGGCGTCCTCATCGCTGGTGCTCCTTCGGGGCGTTGTCGCGCGGCCGCTTGACGAGATAGAGGGGCCGGCCCTTGACTTCATCGAACACCCGCGCCAGGTACTCGCCGATCACGCCGAGCGACACCAGTTGCACGCCGGCCAGCAGGAACATGGCAACGACGATCGTGGTCCAGCCTGATACTTCATTGCCCCACAGCATGTACGACACGGCCAGCACTGCGCCGTAGCCGAACGCGGCGGCTGCCAGCACGCCGCCGAGCACGCTGGCGGCACGCAGCGGCCAGCTGGTGAACATGGTGATGCCGGTCAACGACAGGCTGCACAGTGCCCGCAGGCTGTAGTGGCTGCGCCCGTGGGGCCGCGGCGGTGGCACGTAGGCGATATGCTCGACGCGAAAGCCCACCCAGGCGAACAGTCCCTTCATGAACCGGCTGCGCTCGGGGAGTGCACGCAGGGCCTCGACCACCTGGCGATCGAGCAGGCGAAAGTCGCCAGCGCCCGCCGGAACGCGATAGCGCCGGTCCCGGTCGATGAGACCGTAGAACAGGCGAGTACCGATGCGCTTGATCCAACTTTCCGCCTTGCGATCGGTGCGCACCATGCAGATCATGTCGCCTCCCCTGGCCCAGCGCGCGACCATGCCGGGGATCAGTTCGGGCGGGTGCTGGCCGTCGCCATCCATCAGAAGGACAAGGTCTCCGCGTGCGGCATCCAGCCCCGCACTCAGCGCGGCCTCCTTGCCGAAGTTGCGCGAGAGCTCCAGCAGCCGGACGCCATGATCCCGCCAGCGCTGCGCCACCTCCACGGTGGCATCCGTGCTTCCATCGTCGACGACGACAATCTCCCAGTCGCGCGCCAGGCTCGAGAGCACCACCACCAGCTGTGGCAAGAGCAATGCGAGATTCCTGGCTTCGTTGCGACAGGGAATGACGCAACTGAGAGAAGCCACACAGGCCATGGGAGACGAGCCCGCAAGCGGCTCCTGCGAAAGGCTGTCGCCGCTTGTGCCCGACTGCACGGGCGCGCGCAGGGTGACCGGGGGTTCCGTGCCCTGCGCACTCAAGCGCACAGCTCCTGGATCAACGCGTGGCATTCGACTCTCCAGTGCAGCGTACCGAGCTGGAAACGGGTGCGATCACGCGCCAGTACAAGCCAGGGAAGTTGTCACCCACCGCGCGATAGCCAGGCGGCTTCGGGGCCTTGCTCAGCACGAGGACGCCGCATCCGTCGACCAGTTTCCTGTCCACCCATGGACTGATGTCCAAACGACCATGGAGAAGGACCAACGGTTTCTCCTGAAGTCGAAGCGCCAGTGCACCAGCTTCGGCCGGAGGGCCTGCCACCAGGCGGATCGGCCCTCCGAGCTCGGCGCGCGCTTCCGGCGCTACGGCGTCCGCGAGTGCCTGCGCATCGAAGTTGCGCCAGTGGTGTCGCTGCCATCGCACCTCTCCATTGGCGGAGATCATCTGCCCCCACAGCAGCAACAGCAGCTGGACAAGGCCAAAGGCTTTGAGGGCCGATTTCAGCGAGATGGCAGACCAGGCACGCTTGCAGCGGCCAAGCTCCATCGCCGCCGGGATGGCAAGCAGCAGAAAGGGCGCGCCCCAATGCAGCTGCAGGTCCGCGCCGACGAACAGTCCCAGCGCACAGGTGAAGACCAGCGGGGTGATGCCGAAGCACAGCAGCAGGCGTCGGCTCATTGCCGTGTCGATGGCCGGCGCCGTGTGCCGATGCGCCGGGATTCCCTGCGCGCCGCGATTGCATGTCCACAGCGCCAGCAGCAGAAAGAGCCATGCGGGGAGCGCGCGATTCAGAAGCTGATCCAACAACCAGTGCGCACTTCCGGTCCATCGGCGCCCTCCCTGCAGTTCGAGCCCGAGGGAAGATTCCATGGCGTAGCGGATGGGCCCCAGATCGTGCTGCCAAAGCCAGTACAGATGCGGAGACACCAGCGCCAGGGCGGTCACCATCGCCAATAGCAGGCCACGCCGATGGTGCGTGTCCCGCCAGCCGCGCTGCCAGCCCCAGAACGCGAGAACCGCCAGGGCCATCACCGCGATGTGGTACTTGGCGAGCCCGCCCAGGCCAAGGCAGGCTCCCAAGGCAAGCCACCAGCGCGCCTGCCTTGTACGAAATGCCTTCCACGTGAGGCCGGCGCTGGCAACCGCGAAGGGAATCAGAACCACTTCGTGGTTGTAGTAGTAGAGGCGCCCGTTGTAGTAGGTGATGCAAAGCGCGGCCAGGACGGCAACGGTTGCATGCACTGGCCCGCGCAGGGCCGCAAGCAGCCGCCACAGCAGTCCCATGGCCGCCAGCGCGAACGTCGCCCCCAGGACATAGGTGGCGACTTCCGACAGTCCCATGACCTGCACCGGAATCCAAAGCACCCAGGTGGGCAGCGGCGGGTGTTTGTAGTAGCCCCATTCGAGGCTGCGCACCCAGGTGAGCTGCTCGATGTTGTCCGTGGGTGGCACCAGGCTCGAGTGGGCCAGATGCGGCAGCCAGACGGCGGCAAACAACAGCAGCAGCAAGGTGATCCAGATGCCGTCGGGCCGGGACGAACATGCGTCCATCGCGCGGCGCAGGGTCGCTGCCAAGGAGGCCCCATCGGGATGCGACACAGGGACACATGGCGCCGGCGCCGGGGGATCTGTGGCTTCTGACAGGGACGGAGTCGAAGCGGTGTCTGCAGGCGGAGAGTGCATTCGAGGCAAGCGAGTTCGGGAAGGGCTCTGTGGATGGACAGAGGCGCCATGCTCGTTCGCCGTCGTTCAGATGTGCTGCAAGTTCCATCAACATCCGATCAAGCAGCGAATGAATCCGCGCCTTCGCCCAACCGATGCCACTTGGCCTCGCTCGGTTGTCCGTGCATCGCACCGGTGAACCGTGATACGGCCTGCATCGCCCCCGCTCTGATGAGCGGGAGACTTCAGCATCTCCATCAGATCTGGATCGGACGCGAGCCCGTTCTCCATGCTCTTTCAAAAGAATCGTCGCCAGGCCACTGGTCTGGGCGGACCTCGTTGCGGCAACTCTTGCTCGCCCCGGCGATAACCGTCCTGACGAGGTGCTGTATGCGTTCGCGTTCGAACGCCTTGGTCCACCTGAACCACACGCAGCCATCTTGCGCTGGCTTGCGTGTCGCTTCGGACCCATTCCAAGCCGGTCGCGGCATCAACCGATGAAGAAAGCAGAATCCGTTCACATCCCCTGCGTGGAAGCAGACCTTCTTCCGCGAGAGGCGGTATCGCCTTGCACCACCACGGGATGGAGTGCGCGGGTGATGCGCCTGCACGGCGCAGCCATTGCCTGTCGCACAGCCCTGATCTGGGCATGCGAAGACTTCGCGACGGCGCAGAGTTTGGCGCGGGAGCCGTTCGGTCGGCAATCGCCCACGCCACGGCCCGCATGACGGCGCGGTTCGATGCGTCCGACCGCCGCTCGCACGGGCCGCAAGCCGGCGGCTCGCATGTTCGGCGTCTTGCGGCCCGGTGCGGTTGTTCGCATGCCCCAGACGGTGGCTTGGGAAACCACGCCCGCCGCCACATGGCTGCAGCGCTCGTTGCCGCATGCGGCTGGCTGGCTGGCACACCGACGGCTTGTGCCCAGGACGTTGCCGCACAGCCTCAGGGTTCGAACACCATGAGATGGGAATGGATGTTCTCGCCCTACGCCCATCATTTCCGCCGCAGCAACACGCACCGGAACGTGTACCTCCTCGGCGTGGAGCGGTATCAGACCGAGAACTGGCTGGTGGGTGTGGGGGTGTTCAGCAATTCATTCGGCCAACCCTCGGCCTATGCCTATGGCGGCTACCAGTGGAGCGACCTGTTCGGCCAACCGAGGCTCTACCTCAAGCTGACAGCAGGCGTCATGTACGGCTATGTCGGAGAGCACAAGGACAAGGTGCCGTTCAACCACAACGGATGGTCGCCGCTGGTGGTGCCTGCCATCGGCTACCGACTCAACTCCCGACACAGCCTGCAGGTGTCGGCATTGGGAACCGCGGGTCTGTTGTTCTCGTATCACTTCCGTCCGTGACAGCGGCGACCGGTCATGAAACCTGCGCCATCGAGCCGCGTGCCGGCGGTGCGGCATACGCCTTCATCTTCATGGCGAATGAACATGCGGTGAAGGATTTCTCCACCGACACGCCAGACCATCGCGCCGGCGATCCTCACCGATTGCGCGGTCCGCTGCGGCTACGCCGGACAAGACGCGCCTCCTCCGGAGCATCACGCCATCAAGGATGCCTTCCATGAACCTGACGTGCTTGGCACAGCAGACCTCCTGCGGGATCGCAGCTGTCTTCGCCCTGGTCGCCGCGGCACCGGTTGCCGCAGCAGGACATTGGTCCATCGACATCGACCCGGCCGCAGCGCATGCCGTGTCCAGCGGGCCGGCACCGATCCACGGCATGCCGGGACCTGCCTATTCCGGTACAGCGATTCCACGGCCTGCACCCGCAGCCCTCCATCGCGCGGCATCGCCATCCCACTTTCCCGCCGCGGCGCTGCGCTCCGGAGGCGACGTCTATCGGAACGACCACTATCACTACCACCTGCACGGCCACGACCGGGAGGGATGGCAGCTGACGGACCGCGGCGCCTCGGCCGATTCGCCGGAATGCCGGCCCGCTGGCTGCCCGGCAACAAGAGCCCCTCTTTCCGGAGGCGGTTCATGACGCCTTCCGCGTTGGAGGTCGCGCCGCCGCGGCACTCGGTCACCGCCGATGGCGACAGTGGGACCTCGGGCCCGGACAAGGCCCATGGCCAGGTTCCGCCAGGACGCAATCCGCAGGACCGGCGGATCTGCAGGACACCAACGGGGGAATGGCGACGGCTTCACACGCTACCCCCGTGGAGGGAGGAGAACCCATGAAGACATGCCCACGCCCGCCAGGTGCACCGCGTCTGCCCCTGTACCTGCGCCGATGGATCGGCGCCCTGCTCGCTTCACTGCTTCCGATGGCAGCGCAAGCCCAGATGGAAACGCCGCAGCACAACATCATCGAGTCCGTCACCGGTACGACGCGGGCCGGGCTGGAATTGGTGCGTATCGATTTCACGCACCCGCTCAAGGCACTGCCCGTTGGCTTCGTCGTACATTCGCCGGCCCGCATCGCACTGGATTTCCCGGGGGTGGCCAGCGCGGTGGGGCGCTCGGCCATTGCCTTCGATCTGGGCAACCTTCGCGCCGCCAATGTGGTGCAGGCTGACGAGCGCACGCGCGTGGTACTGAGCCTGCGGCATGCGGCCACCTACGAGACGGAAATCCAGGGTCGCTCATTGCTGGTGTCGCTGCAATCGGGCGCGGACCAGCCACCGAAGACCCGGCCCCTTGCGGAGTTTTCCGGGAACCGCCTTCGCGGCATCACGCCACTGCACGACATCGACTTTCGTCGCGGCGATGATGGGATGGGTCGCATCGTCGTGGCCATGGGCAGCAGCCACCTTGGCGTGGACGTGCGGCGCGAGGGCTCGGCGCTGGTGGCCGATTTCATAGGGGCCTCGTTGCCAGAAGGACTGCGGCGCCGTCTCGACGTGTCCGACTTCGGCACGGCCGTCGCAACGGTGCACCCGCAGCAGTTGAGTGACCGGGTACGCCTGACCATCGGCGCGCACGGTGACTGGGAGCAAAGCGCCTACCAAACCGATGAGCAGTTCGTCATCGAGGTCCGCCCGCGCAAGGTCGACCCGGGCAAGCTCACGCCCGGCACGGGCTATGCCGGCGAGAAGCTCACGCTGAACTTCCAGAACGTCGACGTGCGTGCGCTGCTGCGGGTGATCGCGGACTTCACCGGCTTCAACGTGGTGGCCTCCGATGCCGTCTCCGGCAACCTCACGCTGCGGCTCAAGGACGTGCCGTGGGACCAGGCGCTGGAAGTCATCCTGCAGGCCAAGGGCCTGGGAATGCGCAAGAACGGCAGCGTGCTGTGGGTCGCGCCGCGCGACGAGATCAACGCCAGGGAAAGGATCGACCTCGAGGCACAGGCCTCGCTGGAGAACCTGGTGACCTTGCGCACGCAGTCGTTCCAGCTCAACTACGCGAAGGCTGCGACCGTGGTGCAGAACCTGACGGGTGGCGGCAGCGTCGCCTCGGGTGGCAGCGGCAATTCGGCCACACGTCTGCTGAGCCCTCGCGGCAGCGCGATGGCCGAGGCCCGCACCAACCAGCTCTTCGTCACCGACACGCCGGTGCGCCTGGCCGAGGTGAGCGAGTTCATCCGGAAGCTCGACGTACCGGTGCGGCAGGTGCTGATCGAAGCGCGCATCGTCGAGGCTTCGGACACCTTCGGCAAGTCGCTGGGCGCCAGGCTGGGCGGCGGTGTCATCGAGAGGAACAGTTCCATCGGCACCATCCCTGCGGGCCGCAGCCACACCTTCGCGCCCTATACCAATCGCAACTTCGTGAACCTGCCGGCCGGCAGTGCCGGCAGGGGGAATGCGCCGGGCACGTTCTCGGTCTCCCTCTTCAGCTCGAGCCATACGCGCATGCTGAACCTGGAAATCTCAGCGCTCGAGGCGGAAGGCAAAGGCAAGCTGGTGTCCAGCCCCCGGGTGATCACCGCCGACCAGACGAAGGCCCTGATCGAGCAAGGCGAACAGATCCCCTACCAGCACGCCACGTCCAGCGGCGCCACCTCGGTCTCATTCCGCAAGGCCGTGCTCAAGCTGGAGGTGACACCACAGATCACGCCCGAGGGCAGCATCATCCTCGCACTCGACGTGAGCAAGGACGCGCGCGGCGTCAACACTTCCGCCGGTCCGGCGATCAACACCAAGCACGTAAAGACCGAGGTGCTGGTGGAAAACGGCGGCACGGTCGTCATCGGCGGCATCTTCGAGCTGACCGAGATCAACGACGAGTCGCGCGTGCCGGTGCTGGGCGAGGTGCCCTACCTGGGCACACTGTTTCGAAAGCGCTCACGCACCTCGAACAAGGTCGAGATGCTGGTGTTCATCACGCCGCGGACGATCGTGGGTCGGGGCGCCGCGCCCTGATCGCACGACGACGCTGAAACTCTTCCGAGGGCGCATCCATGCGATGCATGCCCCCGGGGTCAGCGCCGCGGATAGGAACCGAGGACGCGAAGCTCCCGGTGTGCCTCCAAAAAGGCACCCAGTGTGCCCTGCCGGGCATGCCCCGCCACCTCGATCAGATAGCGGTGCGTGTCCAGTGATTTCTTGCTCGGACGCTCGTAGATCGTCAGGACCTGCACGCCCGCTTCGCTGAACGTTGCCAGGATGCCCGACAGGCTGGCATCCGAGGCATTGACCAGCAAGGAGGTCTTGTCGTGCCCGGTAGGCGCCGGCATCTGCCGGCCGAGCACCCACCAGCGCGTGACGTTGTGAGGCCCCTCCTCGATGCCGTCGACCAGCGAGACGAGTTGATAGATATCGGCCCCGGCCTTCGGTCCGAACGATGCGGCGTCGAGCGCGGAACTGCGCGCAACAGCCTGTGCGGCCGCGCCCCCGCTGGCCGCTTCGACGCGACGCACTTGAGGCATCTCCTGCTCCAGCCACGGCTTGACCTCCTCGAAGGCCACTGGATGCGCGTGGACCGCCGCAATGTCCTCTCGCTTCGTCCCTGGCTTGGCCAGCAGGCTGTATCCGAGCATCTTCGGGTACTCGGCGACGATGGTCACCTCGGGCAGGTCGAGCACCGCATCGAGGTAGGGCGTCACGCCAACCACGGAGGTCGTGACTGGCACGCAGGCGCGCTCCACCTTCCCATCGGCATAGCTCCTGAACAACTGGTCGCGCGCGAGCGGCACAAGGTCCCGGCCACCGAACAGGTCCAGGCAAGCCTGGTGCGTCCAACTCCCCGCCGGCCCCAGGTAGCCGATCGGGCCCGCCACGGCAAGGTTCAGAGAATTCCCGAAGACGACCAGCCCACAGGCAACGGCATTGACGGCTCTGAGCTTCGACATGGTGACAGGCTGAAAGTTGGAGGGCGGATGTAGGCCGGGTTGATGCCCTTCGGCTGCGGACAGTGTTTCGCACGCCCGGGTCTCCAGCAAGACCTTCGCCAAGTGCAATTCGTGGAACGTCGCGAGTGCCCTGCCGTCGTTCGAACGGCACACCTTCTGTTGCGTGACACGCAATGACGCTCCTTCTCGCGTCAGGAGATTGCCGTTCTGATGAGAGGAGCGCCGCGATTTCCCCATACGGCATTGGCATGCGGCGGCTCTACTGGCTAGACATGCACAACCTCGCGGGCATCGTGCAGCGGACGGCCGACGCGGCGTTGGCCGCGGCGCCGGGAATGGACATCTCGTTCATCGACTTTCCAGGCAACCCCTTCTCATCGCCGCATCACTACATGACTTCCATGCGCGGCAACTCACCACTGACTGCACGGCTGCTGACGCCCATGATGATCGACGCGCAAACTGGCGAGCCCTGCGCAAGGCACGCCTTGCCTGGGACCTGAGTTCCCTGCTTCTGTCGCAGCCGCTTCACTTCGGCGACTACGATGGACTTCCGTTGAAGGTCATTTGGACGTTCCTCGGCCTGATCACCAGCTCCGTATTGGCGAGCGGCCCGTATTTGTAGGGCCGGAAACAGGCGGCCTGGGCGGGCTCCTTGCACGCAAGGTCTTCGGCTGCGAGGTTTCCCGGGGAAAATTCCGAGGCCCTCATCTGGACAGCAGAACCATGCCCTTCCGAACAGTCATGCAATCCATCCGCATTGAGGCCGAACCTCGGGATGTCTGGGGCGCACTCACGGATCCAGATGCCGGGGAGAAATGGCGCAATGCGCATTTCAAGACCGACTGGCAGCCCGGCAGTCCCATCGAAATAGAAGCGATCATCGGGACAGCGCGGTATCGGGACAAGGGGCAGGTGATCCAGGTGCGATCGCCCTCGCTACTCCAGTACACCTATTGGTCCAGGGTTTCCGGTCTGCCTGACGTTCCCGAATCCTATTCATCGATCACGATCACGCTCGAGGTTGAGGGCGCCGAAACGGTCCTGAGGGTCAGCCATCAGGTGCCGCCCTCCCCTCTACGCCGCGGAAAGGACTGGGAGATCGGTGAGGACTCAGGCTGGAACCACGTCGCGTTCTACTGGCGCGCGACACTTCCGATCCTGAAACGAATCGTCGAGGAGCAACACCGGATCTGATGGCGCAGCCGACGACTCCAATGCCCCGAGTGCCGCTGCAAGACGTTCAGCGCCCCTGAAGCCGCGCACTGGCCAGTTGAGAAAGTGTCGCCGCGGTCAGCGCACGAACGCCCACGCGCATCGCCGACTCGTCAATCTGGAACAGCGGCGAATGGTTCACCGGCCCGTCCTTGTCGCCCATCGGCGAAGCGTTCAGCATCCAGAACACAACCGGCACGCCGGTCGAGCCGAAGGCCCCGAAATCCTCCGATCCCATGGAGGCCGGCATCTGGCTCACCTTCGCGGCACCACCGGCAGCGGCACCAAAGGCTCCCACCAGCGAGAGCGTGGCGTCGCGGTCGTTGACCAGCACCTCGTAGCCGTCGCCGCTGTCGATCTTCACATCCGCCTGCACGCCGTAGCTGGCCGCGATGCCGGTGGCGCGGCGGCGGATCTCCTCCTGGGCGATCTTCTGGTTCGTCGTCGAGAGCGCGCGGATCGTGCCGGCGATCTCGGCCGTCTCGGGCAGCACGTTGAAGCGGTTGCCGCTTTGCAGCATGCCGGTGGTCACGATCGTCTGCCCGCCGTCGATGGTCGGATTGAGCCGGTGGCTCACGATGTTCTGCAGGCCCAGCACCGTCTCGGCCGCCGCCAGCATGGGCGTGTTCGAGGTCCATGGCGCGGCGCCATGCCCGCCCGTGCCCTTGAACTTGATGTTGAACACGTCGATGCTGGCCAGCATCGGGCCCGGCCTGTAGCGGATCGTGCCGGAAGGCGCCTGGTTGCTGATGTGCTGGCCGAGCACGACATCAACCTTCGGGTTGTCGAGCACGCCCTCGCGCACCATGGCCATGGCGCCACTGGACTTGCCCAGCCCCGGGCCAATTTCCTCGGCCGGCTGGAAGATGAAGACCACCGTGCCGGCGAGTTGCTCGCGCAGCGAGGACAGCACCTTGGCCGCGCCCAACAGCATGGCGACGTGCGAGTCATGTCCGCAGACGTGCGACACCGCAACCGGCTTTCCCAGCCAGTCCGCCTTGGCGGTGGACTTGAAAGGCAGGTCGTTGCGCTCCTCGACGGGCAGCGCATCCATGTCCGCGCGCAGCGCCACCACGGGGCCCGGTTGCGCACCGCGCAGCACGGCCTTGATGCCGGTACCGGCGATCCCGGTCCTGACCTCCAGGCCGGGAATGCCGGCCAGCGCCTGAGCGATGTACTTCGCTGTACCGGTCTCCTGGTAGGCCAGCTCAGGGTTCTGGTGGATGTGCCGGCGCCACTCGACCACCTGCGGCTGCACACCGTCGGACAGGGCCAGGGCCTGCGACAGCAGCGAGGCAGGCGCCGCGGATGTCGCGCTCTGTGCATGCGCCCCGACGAAGGAGGCTCCGAGAAGGAAGGCGCAGATATGGCGTCGAAGGTTCATGTTGATCGCAGGAGTTGCAGAAAAAGAGTTGAGGGAACCGTGCGTGGCCGACTCTATCGCCCGGTAGTGATCTGCTTCTTGCCGGACTCCTTGCACAGAGTCACCGAAGCGACGCATCGGGTTCATCGCGGCGAATGTCCTCTAGCAATCGATGGACCAGATCGTCCAACGGTGCCAGACTCAGCTTCCCCAGCCGTCAGGTGCTTGGCAGTGAGCCGCGTTGGAGCACGCTTCCCGTTCATCGCCAATCCCACGACCGATCTTCACTGGATCTCGATGAAAGCCCCGCCGCTTCTCTACCAACACACGCCATAAACATGCCCAGGATCTCACCGGTTCATCCGACCGGAACAGAGGCACAGCCCGTACCTCGGATTCCCAGGGGAGCGAATTCCCCATGTTGGAGATTTCCATGTTCTTGAATGGCTTCACAAAACACATGCGCACCGCCGCCGTGCCTGTCTTCGCATTGATGGTCGCGACGTCGGCGACGGCGGGTGTGAGCTGGTCCTTCGGCATCAGCGTACCTGCGCCTGCTGTCGTAGCACCGGCGCCAATCTTCTACGAGCCGACGCCGGCCTATGTCGTTCCCGCGCCTTCGTACTACCCTCCCCCGGTTCTCTTGCGTCCCGCGCCACCGGTCTACTACCGTCCGGCCCCTCCAGCCTACCCATCACCGATCACGTCACTGCGGGTCGAGCACAACAGCTATCACAGCAACCATTACCACTACCACGACTGGTACGACGACGACTGATGCGAGCGAACCCATGCGCGCTGTTCGGGTGATCAGAGCCCGAGAGGCCTGTGTCAGGTGTCGCAGGGCTGATCCTGCAAGCGCGCCAGCAGCGTTCTGAGAAAGTTCCAGGGGAATATCCCCCTGTCATGCCCGTCACTGAAAACGAGCTGCACGCCGTAGGCGCCGACCGGATGGATGTCCATCACCTCGACGCCCTCGTCGGGCAATGGCTCACCCGCGACGCTGCTGCGCGATGCGGCGCGCCGCGACTTGCAGTCGGCACACGGGCAATTCGCGCGCAGCAGCCCATAGGCGACCACATGACGCGCGCCGTCCGCCCAGCGGAACTCCAGTGCCGCGCGCACGCGATGATCGACGATGGACTCAGGCGCCATGCGATGCGGCGAGGTGCTCACCGATCTGCGCGATGGCCAGTCGGGCGGACTTGCGCACTTCGGGATCGGAATCGTGCGCCGCGCGTTCGAGGCCCGGCAATGCCTTCGCGTCGCCCACTTCGCCAAGCGCCAGCGCCGCTTCCTTGCGCAGGTTGCTGATGGCGTGCTCGAGCGCCGCGAGCAGCGGCGCCACGCTGTCGGTGCTGCGCAGCCGGCCGAGACTGCGCGCCGCACGCAGGCGAACCTGCCAGTAGGGATCGTCCAGCGCCACCAGCAGCGCCTGCGTCGCCGCCGGTTGCTGCAACTTGCCGAGCGCAGTGGCCGCCTCTTCCCGGACCTGCCAGCTCCCATCGCGCAGCGCTGACTCCAGCGCGGCGCGGGCCTGCGTGTCGCCCGCCGCGAAGGCCAGCGCCCCCACTGCGGCACGACGCACCTCGTCCACCGGTTCAGCCACCGCAAGCGCGGCCAGCACTGGCAGCGCAGCCGAATGCTTCAGGTAGCCGAGCACGCCGATCGCCTCGCGGCGCAAAGCCACCGCGTCGCCCGTATCGGCTGCCTCCCCAGCCCCTCGTGCCTGTGACGTCTGCAACACCGCGAGCGCGGGAGCTGCGCTTGCGGGCACGCGCAGTTCGCGCAAGGCGCGCAACACCGCGGTGCGCACGCGCGCCGGGCCGCTGTGGGCATGCGGCAGCAACCAGATGGCCGAGGCCGGATCCTTCAGCTCGGCCAGACTGTGGGCCGCCGCCTCGCGAACCTCTGCCTCGGGATCATCGAGGACCTCTACCAGTCCCTGGACAGCGGCCTGGTTCTCCATGGTTTCGAGCGCCAGCGCCGCAGCGGCGCGCACGGCAGGTGCGCCATCGCGCAAAGCGGCGGCCAGCAGCGGTGTGTGCGCCTCGTCGGCCATGTCGCCAAGGTCCATCACGGCGATGCGACGCACTTCGGCATCGGACGAGGCAAGTCGTGCAGCAATGGCCTGCAGTTCGGGATCGTCAAGGATCGGGAGGGTCATTCTTTGTCTAGATCGCAAAGTGCAGATGGACGGCGGCGGGCTTGCCGAGCGGCGTGAGGCGTTCCAGTGGTGCATCGGAGGCCGCGTGCGGATGCAGCAGCTGCAGGCAGTGCCGCTTCAAGGCGGTGAATTCGGACGACGTCACCAGCGACGGATCGCGCGGGCGGGCGAAGCCCGGCGCAAACTCGGCGACGATGCGGCCCGGCCGGGGGCCCATCACGAGCACGCGATCGCCGAGGTACAGCGCCTCGTCGATGTCGTGGGTGATGAAGACGATGGTGGTGCGCACACGCGCCCACGCGTCAAGCAACTGGCGCTGCATCATGAGGCGGGTCTGCGCATCGAGCGCACCGAAAGGTTCGTCCATCAACATCACGCGCGGATGGTTGATGAGCACCCGCGCGATCTCCGCGCGCTGCTGCATGCCGCCCGAGAGCTGGGAGGGATAGAAGCCTGCGAAGGCGTCGAGACCCACGAGACGCAGCATCTCGTGCGCCCTGGCATGGCGCTCACGACGGCCGACGCCCTGCATCTTGAGTGCGAAGGCGACGTTGTCCAATACCTTCTTCCACGGAAAAAGCGTGTGGTGCTGGAAGACCAGCCCGCGATCCGGATGCGGTCCGCGCACCGGTTCGCCATCCACGCGGATCGCACCGCCGGCGGGTGCAAGATGGCCGGCGAGTGCGCCCAGCAGCGTCGATTTGCCACACCCCGAGGGGCCGAGCAGGCAGACGAACTCGCCGGGTTCGATGTCCAGCGTGATGTCCTGCACCGCGTCGAAGGCCTGGGCGCCGTATCCCAGACGCACGCGCAGGCCATCGATGGCGATGCGCCCGGCTCTCACATCCGCCTTCATCGCTTCGCCTCCTGCACAGCGCGCCAGGGCATCAACAGTTGGCCGGCACGACGCACCAGCGCACTGCTGCCCATGCCGAGCACACCGATGAAGAGCATGCCCACCACGATGTCGGCGTAGTTCTGGATCGTGTACGACATCCACGTGTAGTAGCCGATGCCGAACTGGCCCGAGATCATCTCGGCCGTGACCAGGCAGAACCATGCCGTGCCCATGCCGATCGCCAGGCCCGTGACGATGCTTGGCAGCGCGCCGGGCAGGACGACCTCGCCAAACACCGCCAGGCGGCCCGCGCCCAGGCTGCGCGCCGACGCGACGAGACGCGCGTCCACCGCCTCCACGCCGTGCACGGTGTTGAGCAACACGGGAAACAGCGCCCCCACGAAGGTGATGAACACCATCGAAGCCTCCGAGGACGGAAACATCAGGATCGCCAGCGGGATCCACGCCACCGCAGGGATCGGCCGCAGGACTTCCAGCGGCGGCAGCAGCGTGTCCTCGGCCCAGCGTGCGCGGCCGACGGCCAGGCCCAGCGCCACACCCACCACGGTGGCCAGCCCGAAGCCGATGAACACGCGGCGCAGGCTCGCTCCCAGGTGCTCCAGCACCAGCGGTGATCGCGCGAGCGCCCACGCCGACTCGGCCACCTCGCGCGGTGAAGGCACGTTGCGGAAGGTGATGAAGCCCAGATCGACGCGCTGGACGGTGGCAAGGTGCCACGCGAGCAGGCAGCCGAGCAATGCGACGGTGCGCAAGGCGGCGCGCGGCAGGCCGGCACGCAGGAGCACAAATGAGGAGACGGAGGAACTGGCCATGGTGAGCGCGCGAGGTTTCGTGCCGCCCGCGGGAGCTCAGCCGGCCAGCGCGGCGCGTACGCCAGCGAAGTCGGCCACCCTGCCGCCATGCTTCGCCGCCCAGCCTTCGGCCTGTTCCTTGAGCAAGAACGCATCGACCTCACCCTTGGCGCCGAGGACGAACCATGCGTCAGCCGCCAGCAGCTTGTTGCCGCTGTTGCGGTCCTGCGCATAGACCACACGCGCCTTCTTGCCGGCCTTCTCCAGTTTCTGCAGGTCGCCGAAAGCGTTCTCCGGCGAGGCGTAGTGCCGCACCAGCGGCTCGCCGGCCACCCAGACCTGCGCCACGCGGCCCACATCGGCGATGGGCTTGCCCGTCGCGGCGTCCTTCGCGACCAGCGGTGCACGGGCATAGTTCTTCAACTGCCTGTCGTAGTCCAGACCGGCCTCCTTGAAGGCGGCTCGGATGTAGCCGTCCTGCACGAAGGCATTGGCATCGATGTCGTTGTCGGTGCGCTTGAGCAGGCGCAGCGTGTCGAGCGAAGTCTTCACCGCCTGGCGGTACTCGGGCTTCCAGCTCAGGTCGCGCGTCTGCAGGCCGAGCGGACCGTGGAACAGGTAGTTGACCTCGGCCTCGATGCCCGTGACCTTGGCGATGAGCTCGCTGTACTTCTCGGGCTCTGCCGCCACGAGGCGGTCGGCCTCGAGCGCCGCGCGCAGGTAGGCGACGACCACCTCGGGGTACTTCTTCGCATAGTCCTCGTCGACCAGGCTGCCGTGGAAGGTGGGCGCATTCGCCTGCGAGCCGTCGTAGATCTTGCGCGCGAAGCCGCGGTACGGAAAGAGTTCGGCAAAGGGCACGAAGTCCGCGTGCGCCTCGACCTTGCCGGCCTGCAGTGCCGGGCCCGCCACCTCGGGCGCCTGGGTCGTGATGTTCACGTCCTTCAGCGGATCCCAGCCCTGGGCCTGGACGGCGCGCAGCAGCATGCCGTGCGAGGTCGACGCGAACGGCACGGAGATGGTCCGGCCCTTGAGCTCGGCGAGCGACTGCACCTTCGAGTCCTTCGGCACGACGATGCCGTTGCCGCTGCCCGTGGTGCTGCCGGACAACACGGTGATGAAGATGCTCTTGCGCCCTGCTTTCTGGAAGGCCGCGCCGTTGAAGCTGCCGGGGAAGTCGGCCATCGAGCCGAGGTCGAGCTTGCCCGCGACCATCTCGTTGGTCAGCGGTGCCCCGGAGGTGAAGTTCTTCCACTCGATCTGGTACTGCGCATCCTTGTACTTGCCGGTGCGCGGCAGGTACTTCTCGAGCAGCTTGAGCTCGCGGATCAGCAGGCCGCCGGTGGCGCAGTTGATGGTGGTGTCCTGCGTGCCGATGGCGATGCGGATGGTCTCGGCCTGTGCCGCCGGCAGCGCCAGCAGCAGGCCGAGGGTCGCGCCCCACAGGGCCAGTCTTCTCGTGGTCTTCATCGTGATAGCTCCGGTTGATGCACTTGAAAGGCGGCGACCGCAGCGCGGTCAGCGCAGCAGGTAGGGGATGTCGACGGTGACCGCTCCGGTGGGACAGTCCTTCTCGCAAGGCATGCAGTACCAGCATTCGTCGAACTTCATGTAGGCCTTGCCCTTGCTGAGGTCGATGGCGAGCACATCGAGCGGGCAGACATCCACGCAGACGGTGCAGCCCTTGTGGGCGATGCACTTGTCCTCGTCCACGCGCACGGGCACGCTGGTGGGATTGAAGGCGAGGGGCATGTGGGACTCTCTTGTTCTCTTTCTTGGGGAAGGTGGCCTCAGGCCTCGACAGGCTCGCGCGCGAGGGTGGCGCCAGGCACGCGCAGGTGCTGGTAGGCCGACATCTCGTGCGCATCGAGCGGCACGATGTAGGGGTCGACGGGCCGCTTGAAGCTCGCCATCGCCTCCCCTCGCTTCTGCAGCTGCGTGTGGCAGAACCATTCGCGGTCGTTGCGCTCGGGGAAGTCCACGCGGCGGTGATAGAGGCCCCAGCGGCTTTCGGTGCGGTAGAGCGACGCGCGCGCGGCCATCTCGGCGCAGTCGCGGATGGCATGCACCTCCATCGCGCGCATCAGTTCGTGCGGGCCGGCAGCACTCAGCCGTTGCAGGTCCTCGTGGATCTGCTCGAAGCGCGAGAGGCCGATTTCCATCTTGCGCGTCACCTTGGGCGGCTGCAGGTAGTCGTTGACCATGCGACGCAGCTTGTATTCGACCTGCGCAGGCGGCAGGCCTTCCCCGGACGGATTGCTGCCGCGAAGAAGTGGCGCGCTCACGCGTGCGTGCTCGCGTGCGACCTGCTGTGGGTCGAGGACAGGCAGTTCGTTTTCTGCGCAGTACCGCGCCGCGCTTTCTCCCGCGAGGCGCCCGTAGACGAAGGCACCGAGCATGTAGTTGTGCGGCACGCAGGCCAGGTCGCCCGCGGCATGAAGGCCAGCCACCGTGGTGCGCGCGTGCTCGTCCACCCACACACCCGAGGCCGAATGGCCGCTGCACAGACCGATCTCCGAGATGTGCATCTCCACCATCTGCGCGCGGTAGTCGGTGCCGCGCCCCGCGTGGAAGCGCCCGCGGCTCGGACGCTCGTTGGTGTGCAGGATCTGCTCGATGGTGGCGATGGTTTCCTCGGCCAGGTGGTTCAGCTTGAGGAAGACCGGTCCGTTGCCGCCTTGGAGCTCGTTGTAGAACTCCATCATCATCTGGCCGCTCCAGTAGTCGCACTCGATGAAGCGCTCGCCCCGGTTGTTGGTGGTGTGACCGCCGAAGGGGCCGGTCACATAGGCGCAGGCCGGGCCGTTGTAGTCCTTGATCAGCGGGTTGATCTGGAAGCACTCGATGCCCGACAGCTCGGCGCCCGCGTGGTAGGCCATGCTGTAGCCGTCGCCCGCGTTGGTCGGGTTCTCGTAGGTACCGAAGAGGTAGCCCGAGGCCGGCAGTCCCAGCCGTCCGGCGGCACCGGTGGCCAGCACCACGGCCTTGGCGCGGATCACGTGGAATTCGGCCGTGCGGCAATCAAAGGCCATGGCGCCCGCGATGCTGCCGTCGGCCGCGGTGAGCAGGCGCGTGACCACCAGGCGCTGCGACATCTCCACGCGCGTGCGCTTCAGGCGCCGGTACAGCACATTCTTGATGTTGTGGCCCTCGGGCATCGGCAGCACGTAGGTGCCCATGTGGTGGACCTTGCGCATCGCGTAGTCGCCGGTCTCGTCCTTCTCGAACTTCACACCCCAGCGGTCGAGCTCCTCGATCATCGAATAGCTGTTGCGCGCATAGGCCATCACGGTCTTCTGGTTGACGATGCCATCGTTGGCAGTCGTGATCTCCTTGACGTACTGCTCGGGGGTGGCGAAGCCGGGCACCACCGCGTTGTTCAGGCCGTCCATCCCCATCGAGATGGCGCCGCTGCGCTTGACGTTGGCTTTTTCCAGCAGCAGGACTTCGAGCGCCGGGTTGGCTTCCTTCGCCTTGACGGCGGCCATCGGACCGGCCGTGCCGCCGCCGATGACCAGCACATCGACGGTGCGGGTGATGATGTTCATGGGTTCACCTTGGTCGACGGGATGGCGCGGGCGATGCGAAGCCGGTGCTGGAAGGCGTCGCCGCGGAAATAGAGGTCCTCGAAATCCAGCGGCGCGCCGTCGGCCGTGTAGGTCAGGCGTTCCACGCGCAGCACGGCCGTGCCTTCGGCCACGACCAGTGCCCGCGCGAGCACCTCGTCGGCCAGCATCGCGTCGATCTGCAGGTCGGCGTGGCCGAGCGCGATGCCGTAGTCGTTCTCCAGGATCAGGAAGATGTCGCGCCCGGCCAGGTCCGCCTGGCGCAGCCGCTCGCCGATCGCATGCGGGAGGTAGGTCACCTCGTAGGACACCGGAGCGCGATTGAGGTGACGCACGCGCTTGATCTGTGCGACCGGGTTTCCCTCGGCCAGGCCCAGGCGCTGCGCCACGCGCGGCGAAGCGGGCACGGTCTTGTGGCTGGTGACCTGGTTGCGGATCTCGTAGCCCATGCGCTCCATCGCCTCGGCAAAGCCCTCGAGCTGTCCGAGATGCTGGAAGGCCTTGGGCTTGGCGACGAAGGTGCCCTTGCCCGGGATCTTGAAGATCAGGTTTTCGCGCTGCAGGTCGCTGAGCGCCTGGCGCACCGTGATGCGGCTGACCTTGAACAGCGAAACCATCTCGCTTTCCGAAGGCAATTGCGCATGCGGTGCGTAGGTGCCGTCGAGGATGCGCTCGCGCAGCGTTTCGCGCACCTGGGTGTAGAGGGGCACAGGAGAAAAGGCGACGGGTTCGAGTGCCTTGGCGGGAGACATGCGGCTGACCTGTTATGACCGGTTGAATGAGACCGGATGCTAGGCAGCGATGCATCTTTCGCTAAATAAGTAAATCGTGCATCGATATGCGGGAAATGCTCGGGCCACGTCCGCATGGGCTGCGGACCGATCACAACCACGCGCCGTCGGGTCGGCTCGCTGCTGCAGCAGGTGCTGCGGCGCCCTTCACGGAATCTCCACCCGATCCCCATGCCGCCTGCATCCTCCCGGCGCATCCTCGCGCCCCAGTCGCAGGCATCGCGGCAGCAACAACCGGAGGCAGGTTCGCGTGGCGCATCGCGAGTTCGCTGTCGACAGCCCTCGAACTTCAGCGATTTCGAGGGCCTTCCCCCTGCCCTGCCCTTGCAATGAACAGAACAGAGATCTTGGCAACCATCGTCGACATGGGGCGCGCGGGCCTGGGGTTCACGCCCGTGGACGCGCTCGATGTCATCGCCGAGCTGATCGCCAGGGAGGACCCGCGGGGCAGCTCCTACGACATCAACGTCGAGCGACTCCTGCGCCTGGGGACCACCATCTGGAGCCTGAGGCACCGGCTCTTCCTGCCGGTCGAGGGTCACACGGACACCCGCACCGATGCCCTTTGACGGCTCGGCCTGCTCGATTCGTCGTGCGGAAGCCGTGTCGAGGCATCGGGTCGGACGCGCCCTTCCCGACCGCCGCGGCTACATGCCCGCGACGCCCTGGGCCAGCGCGAAGTCGAGCAGCACGCGATCCGAGGGCTCCTCGGGCCACGTGACCTGTGCCAGCCAGCGGTGGAAGGTGGTCGCCGCGATGCGGCTGGCGGGCCCGTCGCGGCGCCAGGCCCGGGCGATGGGCGCGGCGATCTGCCCGAGCCGATCTGCCTCGAAGCGCGACCGCATCTCGGCCTGCATGGCTTCGGGCATCTCCTGGTAGAGCAACTTGGCCTTCTGCATGCGATCGTTATCCCAGAGCTCCCGGATGCGATGCATGCGGTCCGCGCCGCTGGATGCGGTCACGGGCCGGGCGTGGCCCAGCGCGGGCGCTGTCTCGGGGATTTCGATCGTCCCCTTCACGCCGGCGTATCCCTTCTTCAGCGCATCCTTGAAATAGGCTGCCGGCGACTTGAGCGTCGGCAGGGACTGGCTGCGAAGCCGCTGCTCGACGTGCTCGAGCGTGCCGCGCAACTGGCCTTCGTCGGTGGTCGCATACAGGTCTTGCGCCTCGTCCTGTTTGAGGCCCAGTGCGATCAGCTTGCCCACGAGCTCGAGGTCGAAGACGTTGCGGCTGGGGTCATCGGCAGCGCCCAGGCGCTGCTGAAGCTTGGGAAGGACACGGAACTGGATTTCCTCGATGCGCCGGCCTCGCTTGTGCTCGATGAGTTCGAGGCTGAAGTCCTCGCAGAGGGCGTCGATCTCGGCCAACGCCTTGCTGATCACGTCGCGCTTGAGGAAGCGGTAGTCGACTTCCGTGATGTCGCTTCGCCCGGTCAGTACAGCGGCCCACCACAGCACGTCCTCGCGCATGGACAGCCGGCTCGGCGAGGAGAGGTAACGAGCCCCTATCTCGTAGAGGACGGCAGCGGGGTAACTGCGCATCTGGCCGCTGATTTCCAGCAACACACGGGTGTACTGGTGCGGCTTGACCAGGCGCTCGCGGATTTCCTCCGGGTAGCGCCAGGTGATCGTGCAGGGCCGGCCCCTGCCCTGCTCTTCGAGCGTGACGGTGCCCAGCAGCTGGGAGGAGACCCAGCGCTTGAGGCCTGCGCCGCTGGTGGACCATTCGATGGTGGTCGCCTGCATGTCGCGCAGGTGGGACTTCAGCAGTTCGGTGTTGTTGGAATTGAAGCGGGCGTCGCCGATGAGCTCGCTGAGGGCGAGCTTGTAGACGGGCTCGTCCACACCCTGACGCTGCGAGTGGTAGAGCAACGCGTTGTAGATGCGGCGCGACAGCAGCGTTAGGCGACCGCGCTTGGGACGGATCGCGATGGCTTCGTTGGCCTTCGCGACGCTTTGCTCGTCGGGGGCCGGGGATGGCTTGGGCGGCTGTCGCGGAACTTCGCCGTCTTCCATGTGGCCTCTTTCAGGGATCTGTAGTTTCACATGATGCCGATGTTTTGTGAAATGGTCAATTTACAAATCCACGAAGCATCCCTTGAGACTTTGAAAGGAAACACTTGGAGAGATTGAAGAATTGACGGAGCACTTTTTCGAAGCCTGACAAGGACTTGCAGAAGATTCTGTGAGGACCTCTGGGATTTGATGTGAGAAGGTTTGGGATTGAGTGTGAGATCGAATGGGATTTGAAGGCGTTGGACGTGTGAGTGGTTGGGATTTGAGGTGAGTGGACTGGGGATGCGTCGTGCGGCTGGGGGTGCGGCGGCGGTGCAAGGTGCCGAAATGCGTGTCGCAGGGGCGCCGAACGCCATCGACAGGTCCGTTCGACATCCATTTCGGGCATCCCGAGCGTCTGATCCGTACGAGAATCCCAATGAACCTCACCTTGGTCCCCAAACCCTCTCACAATTGACAGGGGTTCAAGAGTGAGGTTCTAGGCGGTTCTTGTTCATTCGACGGAATCCCATAGAATGGCCAAATTCTGTTGAATAAGGCTGTTCTTCATGGCATTGCCCGCTCCCAGCGGCGCTGGAAACCAGGTTTCCACGCCTCCCCTCCCGCTCTCTTCTTCCCCCTCTTCTGCACGCGCGCGGATCGACATGCCGCGCATCGCGGCGCTGGCCGTGCGTGCCGGCTCGATGGTCGAGCAGATCCGCGGTCGCCTGCTGGCGCCGGAAGCGCGCAAGGTCGCGCCGATCTACTCGACCGCCCAGCTGGCGGCCCTGTGCGGTGTCGACAAGGCGCATGTGGCCTACCGCATCACCAAGGAGGATCTGCCAAGCGGGCGGCTGACGCCGGCGGGCGGCAAGCGCAACTTCGAACTCAGCGAACTGCGCACCTGGACCCGCACCTACCGCGCCGACAAGATGCGCCCCGACGGGAAAAAGGCATTCACCATTGCCGTCGGGAATTTCAAGGGTGGCGTTGCCAAGACCACGACGGCCATGGTGCTGGCGCAGGGGCTGAGCTTGCGTGGCCACCGGGTGCTGGCCATTGACACCGATCCGCAGGGTTCGCTTACCACCTTGCACGGCCTGCTGCCTGAAGCGGAGATCAGCGAGGACATGACCATCGCTCCGCTGTGTGACGGCAGCCAGTCCGATATCCGCTACGCGATCCGGTCGACTTATTGGGACGGGCTGGATCTGGTGGCTGCGGCCCCCTTCCTTTTCTCGGCCGAGTTCGCGCTGCCTGCGCGCCAGATGCAGGAGCCTAACGCTCGCTTCTGGGATGTGCTCAACGCGGGGCTGGAGAGCGTGCGTGATCTCTATGACGTGATCATCATCGACACGCCTCCATCGCTTTCCTACGTGACCATCAATGCGCTATGGGCCGCCAACGGAATCGTCGTGCCGGTGCCTCCGTCCGGCCTGGACTTCGCATCGTCGGCGCAGTTCTGGTCGCTGCTGGCCGATCTGGGCGCCAACCTCGATGCACAGGGTGGCGACATGGCCGGCAAGGCCTTCGACTTTCTGCATGTGCTGCTCAGCCGGGTCGACCCGAGCGACCCGGCCACTCCTGCAGTCCGGCAATGGATCCAGGCCACCTATGGCGAGTACACGCTGCCGGTGGAGATCCCGAAGACCAGCGTGACCAGCAACAAGGCGGCCGAGTTCGCCACCGTCTATGACGTGCAGAAATATGAGGGGGCTGCGAAGACCTACAAGCGTGCTTCCGACGCTTACGACGCGTTCGTTGATCTGGTCGAGCAGTCGGTGGTGAGCAGTTGGGCAGACAAGGCGCAGGTCCAATGAGAGCCTTGGCGCTTCAGCTGAAGAGGGTGCAGGGGCGGGGTGGAAACCAGGTTTCCACCGTTTCGTGGCCATGTCGCGCACAGCACCACGCCGCACTGGTCTGCGCTGACGCGTGGAAACCAGGTTTCCACTTCCTCGCGTCTGACCCGGTACCTCACGTGGAAACCAGGTTTCCACGCGATCTGTTGCGCGTGATATCGACGCTTCCGTCGCGCCGCGCGCGCGTGCTGCCTGTTGCGTGGAAACCAGGTTTCCACGCAACAGCGTCTGATGTGTCACGGCACCTGGAAACCTGGTTTCCACGTGATCCGTTGCGGGCAGCTTCGCTGCGGCCCTGCCGGATGCACGGTCCGCTCGCGGTGTGGAAACCCGGTTTCCACTTCCTCGCGTCCGACCCGGTACCTCATGTGGAAACCAGGTTTCCACACGATCTGTTGCAGGCGATGTCGTCGCTTCCGTCGCGTCGCGCGCGCGTGCTGTCCGTTGCGTGGAAACCAGGTTTCCACGCAACAGCGTCTGATGTGTCACGGCACCTGGAAACCTGGTTTCCACGTGATCCGTTGCGGGCAGCTTCGCCGTGGTCCGGCCGGATGCTCGGTCCGTTCGCTGTGTGGAAACCAGGTTTCCACTTCCTCGCGTCCGACCTGGTACGTCATGTGGAAACCAGGTTTCCACATGGCCCGTTGCGCGCGATATCGTCGCTCCCATCCCGCCATGTGCGCATGGCGCTCGGCTGGAAACCAGGTTTCCACCGCCTCGGAGGTTCCAATGGCTAGTACCCGCAAGCGCCTCGAAGCCCTGACCGCTGGATTGTCGATTCCCGAGCCGACGCCGGCCGCAGCACCGACTGCCCACGCGATCATTGCGCCTCCGGCATCACTTCCCGGTGTTGCTGCCGCGCACGCGGTGGAAACCAGGTTTCCACCAGCGCAGACCAGCTCGCTTGCTCCGCGCACCGGTCCAGGCCAGATGCTGGCCTTCCGGGGCCAGATGCAGGCGGTGGAGGGCGAGCTGGCGGCCCTGCGCGATCGGCTGCGCCAGCACGATGGCTCGACGCCGACACGCAAGCTCGATCCTGCAATCATCCGTGCTTCCCGCTGGGCCAACCGCCATTCAGCATCGTTCGAGACAGCGGAATTCGCGGGGCTTAAAGCCGACATCGAGCAGGCCGGCGGCAACGTGCAGCCGATCCTGGTGCGTCCCGTGGCAGGCGAGCCCGGACAGTATGAACTGGTGTTTGGACACCGGCGCCACCGTGCATGCTTGGACTTGGGCATCCCGGTGCTGGCGGCCATCTGGCTCGACGAGCTCGGGGACATCGAGCTGTTCACGGCCATGGACCGCGAGAACCGGGAGCGCTCGGATCTCTCTGCGTATGAGCAGGGCGTGATGTACCAGCGCGCGCTCGACGAGCAACTGTTCCCGACCCAGCGCCAACTGGCCGAGAAAGTCGGCAGGAGCCACACCTGGGTGCGCAAGGCGTTGATGGTGGCGCAGCTCCCCTCGGCCGTGGTGGAGTGCTTTCGCAGTCCGCTGGAAATACAGCACCGGCATGCGGAGCAACTCAACGCGGCCCTCGACAAGGACCGCCGCAGCGTCTTGAAGCGCGCGGAGAAGGTCCGTGGCCTGAAGCTTGCGCCGGCAGCGGTTGTAGCGCGCCTGCTGGGGCTGGACGTGACGGCGAAGCCGGAAAAGCTCGCCATCCAGAGCGACGGCAAGACGGTTGGCGCCTGCGTGCGGGCAGCCGACGGGACTGTCACGCTGACCCTGCTGCCGGGTGCCGTGTCCGAACTTGCGTCGGACGCTTTGCTGAAGTCCATGGCCGAGACGCTGCAGAAGGTCCGGCTGCTCGGCTAGCGCAAGCGCGCGGCCGGTCATGTGAGCACCATTGGGAAATGGTGCTCACAGCGGCAAGGGGAGGGGAGGCGGGAGGATTCTCTGGCCCCAATGTCGTCTTCCTCCTTACGTCTGAATGCCGACGTTGAATCGGCCCGAGTCGCTTCCCTCGGCACAGCCTCTGCCCTGGGAAGATCGAGTCCAGTGCCTCATGCGATTCACAGCTCAGCCGGGCGTGCTTGAGAGACTGCTTTTAGAAAGCTTGTACTCACTTCCATGGAGCATCCGGATCCCAATTCCCAATCAGTCGCACAGTGGCGGGGCGGGTGCCCTGATGGAAGCCGGGACAGCAAGGGGCGTGATCCAGGTTGTCGACCCCATTCAAGGGGCCCATGCGGACGGTGGATGCCGAGGACGGGCCTTCGTTTTGTCGACAGAAGCATCAGGCTGATAGCCCTGGGTTGGGAGGCGGGTCCCGCGTCGCGATAGGCAAGCCCGGGTGCCGGGGCGATAGCGTCGCGGCCCAAGCCCGGCGGTTCGATGAAGAGACGCCCAGGAATATTCAATGCGAGCGGCCACTTACGGCGAAGACCGAAGCCAAATGCTCAACACGACGGCGCAAGCGCATTCCACGGTACTGGCCCGGCGCATGGCGGCCTGGGAAAAGTCATTCTGAATCAATCACTTGCGCGCGATCCTGAGCCTGCCTTCTCGGATTTGCGCTCATCGACATCGCAAATTATCATTGATGATTATGTGAGTCTGGATCTCTCTTCGGATGAGACGGATCCAGACAGGGAGTGGAAATTGGGAAGGCCAGCATGCTGGCCTTCCCCGTGTTCGCGCCTGGCGCACCGGTAGCATTGAAGGCAAACAACACAATGAGGGTCTCAGTGAGCACGATGATTTGCAGGGGGATGACCGCAGTTGAGCGGCCAGGCAGCCGCGGTCGCGCGGGCGATTTCGGAGGTCCGCATCCAGGTCCGATCGGCGGGGGCCGAGCCGCTGCCCGGCGCCGGGCAGGGGACATGAGCCGATGAGCCGCCACCCCGTTCCGAGTCCGGAGGAACTGGCCGGACTGGATGACGAAGTGCTTGAGCGCCTGGCCATCGAGTGGCGGGCCCGCGCCTCGCGCGGCACGAAGCAGGCCTACGGCGTGGCCCATGCGCTGGAAGTCGAATGGCGCCAGCGCGCGCGTGTCAGCCGCGCCCAGCAACTGCCGCAGCCTGTGGTCGCGCCGCGCCGCTGGTGGAAGTTCTGGCAGTCCTCGCCGGGGCCCGGGTCGCCCCCTTCACCGTGAAGAAAACGTCCCCGCGCAAGCTTCATCGCGGCCACTTCGCCTTCATGCGTGCGCTTGCGCAGGGCGTCGACGAACGCGCCAGCTGGGAGCGCTACCTGCGGCTGGAGGGCGAGCATGTCGATCTGCGCACCGTGCGTCGCACGATCGCCTGGATCCGGGATGCCTTCGCCGCGGCCGCGCGTCGCGAACGCAGACCCGGCACGGCGCGTCTGATCCTGCTCGATCCCGAGCGCTTCACGGCCCCCCCGGCGCTGCCGAGCCTGGCCGAGTTCGCGCAAGCCCAGGGCCTGGAGGATTTCTCGGAGGCGGAGCAGGTCGAGGCCTACGAAGCGGCCTTCCCGCAAGGCGGCGGGGCGTCGGGCCGGGGCCGCGGCCAGCCCTCCCGGCGCGCGCGCGTCATCGAGCGCCAGCTCGAGGCGCTGCACTGGCTGGAGCGCCTGGTCGCCCAGGATCCGCGCCCGGCCGACGGCGTGTCCGCCTGGCTGAATCCCGTGCTGGCCGCGCGGCTGGAGCGTGCAGGGCTTTTGACGCTGGCCGCGCTGGTGGCGCGCATCAACGGTGCCGGGGCGCGCTGGTGGGTCCAGGTGCCGGGCGTCGGACAGCGCAAGGCCACGCGGATCATGGACTGGCTGCATGCCCACGAGCAGGTGCTGGGCCTGCGGGTGGGCGCGCACGCCGCCGCGCCGCGTGCGCAGCTGAATCCATCCGCCCTGGCATCGGTGGTTCCGGCAGCCACCGCATTGGTGCCCTACGAGAAATTCGTGCTGCCCGCGAACCTGGATGGTCGCGCGGGTACCTGCCGTGCCCCGCGGGAGGTCTGTCGGCTTGCGGCGACCGACGACCATGAGGCCGTGGGCGCGTGGCTCGCCTCGAAGGGGCGCGCCGGGCCCGCGCAGGCGCCGCTGACGTCCACGCAACGCTCGTACCGCAAGGAGGCGGAGCGGCTGCTGCTCTGGGCGGTGCTCGAGCGCGGCAAGGCCTTGTCCTCCCTCACCAGCGAGGATGCGCAGGCCTACCAGGCCTTTCTCGAGGAGCCTCCCGCCGAGTGGTGCGGCGCGCGCCACCACCAGCGCTGGTCACCGATGTGGAGGCCGCTCGAAGGTGCGCTGACGCCGGTGGCGCTGCGCCAGACGCTGATCATTCTTCGAAGCCTGTTCGCCTTCCTGGTGGTGCAGGGCTACGTGGTGGGCAACCCCTTTGCGCAATCCGCCTTGCCGGCGGATGCGCAGGGCCGGCTCGGGGCGAATCGCACGCTGAGCTTTGCGCAGTGGGATCACATCGATGCGCTGCTGCAGGTCCACGTGGACACCGAGGCCGGCCGGCGTCTGCGCCGGGGCATGCGCTGGTTGTATGCGACGGGCCTGCGCCTGGCCGAGATCACCGGCGTGTGCTGCGAAGACCTGCGACCGGGAATGCCGTCGACCGCCGACGGGCTCGGTTGCAGCGACTGGCTGCTGTCGGTGACCGGCAAGCGTGGCGGGCGCCGCGAGGTCGCGGTGCCCGTCGAGCTGGTCGACGAGTTCGGCCAGGAGCTGGCGCGCCACGGCTTCGACCGGCAGGTGAATGCACCCGGCAACCACGGCGTTCCGCTGCTCGCGCGCTTCGGTGGGGGCGCCGAGCATCCCGCCGGCTGGTCGTCCTCGGGGCTGTACCAGGCCATCAAGGCATTCCTCGCGCGCGCCGCGCAGGGTCTGGGCGCGGCCGATGCCGCGCAATTGAGAAAGGCCAGCACGCACTGGCTGCGGCATTCCCATGGGGCCCATGCCCTGCGCGGAAGGGAAGGGCGTGCGCCGGTGTCCTTGGCGGTGGTGCAGAACAACCTGGGCCACGCGTCGTCCACCACCACGTCGATGTACCTGTCGAAACCCTGATCGGGCAAACGCTCGCGCGGGAGCACGCGTGGCGTTCGGTGGCCACGCGAGCGCGCTCCGGCATGTCTGCATGCATCGGCCACGCATTTGCGTTTGGCAGCGAACTTGCACCACAGGCAAGCGCACCGTGGCCAGGATCGTGCGCTGTCCGCCGGCAGACAGGGCCTGCGCAGCGCGGCGCTGATGCGCAGCTTCTTGCGCACCAGGCAGGAGTTGATCGGGGGGGCGGTCGAGGAAAGACTGGCGCCCCCGTTCCCAACTTCCATCACCATGTCTTTCCTCCTGACTCGATCGCCTTTCACTCGCCTGCTGTGTCTGGTCGGCGCACTCGTGTGCGCCGGCACGGCCTGCGCGCAGGCCTCCAGCGCGGCGCGCGCCGATGCCCGATCCTCGGGCGCCTCGGGTCCTCCCGGCGAGGCGCTGAACTGGCCGACGCGGCCGCTGCGCCTGGTCGTGGGCTTTGGCGGCGGCTCCTCGCCCGACTTCGTGGCGCGTGTGCTTGCCGAACCGTTGGCGAAGGCGCTGGGCCAGCCCGTGATCGTCGAGAACCGACCCGGTGCCAGCGGCAACATCGCGGCGGACGTCGTCGCGAAGTCCACCGACAGGCACACGGTCGGCATTCTCATCAACGGCAACATGACCATTGCCAAGGTGCTGAATCCGTCGATCTCCTATGACCCGCAGAAGGACCTGATGCCCCTGAGCATCATCTGCACGGCGCCCCTGGTGCTCGCCGCGGCGCCGGAGGTCGTGAGGACCGATGCACGGGGCTTCCTCGACGCAGCGCGTGCGGCCGGCAGCCAGTGGAGCTACGGGACGCCCGGCATCGGCACGATCGGCCACCTCGGCATGGAACTCCTGAAGGCCCGCACCGGCATCGGCGCCGTGCATGTGCCCTACCAGGGCAACCCACAGGTCATCACCGGTCTGGCCAGCGGGCAGCTGCAGCTCGCACTGCTGCCGCCGGGCCTTGCCGAACCCCAGGTCAAGGCCGGCAAGCTGCGTGCGATCGGCGTGACCTCGGCGCGCCGATCGGCGCTCGTGCCGGACTACCCGAGCCTGCAGGAAGCGGGGCTGAAGGGCTTCGAGCTCGAGATCTGGACCGCAGCCGCAGCGCCTGCCAGCCTGCCGCCTCCCATCGCGCGGCGCCTGAACGAGGTCCTCGCGGAAATCATCCGCTCGCCGCAGGTGCAGCAGAAGCTCTTCCAGCACGGCTACGAGGCCGTGGGGATATCGGGCGAGGCGCTGGTCCACCGGGTGAAAGCCGATACGGCGGCGCTTGCCCAGATCATCGCCAGCCAGGGCATCAAGCTGGAATGAGGAGCGCTTTCATGAACTCGGAACAACGGCGCCCGCATGGGCAAGACGACCGCATGACCACGGTCCACGACGCCATCCCGCTTCCTGTGGGCAGCCACGATGCCGCCGAGCGCATCCTGCAGTCGCTGCGCGACGAACTCGACAGCCTGGACAGGACCCTGCTCGAGACCCTGAGGCAACGGCTGAACTGCTGCTGCCGCATCGGGCTGCACAAGCGCGATCACGCGATCCCGATGATGCAGCCCCAGCGCATCGGCGTGGTCCAGGCGCGCGCGGCCGCCTTCGCCGCCGAGCACGGCATGAGCCCGGCGTTCCTGCATGCCCTCTATGAACTCATCATCGCGGAGACCTGCAGGCTGGAGGACGAGATCATCGGCGCACCCGCGACCTCTGAATGAGCGCGCGCATCCTTCACTGGGTCACCAGCCGGCCGAGACAGTGCCTGGGTCCTTCCCGATGCCGCAGGCCTGGCAAGGCGCATCGCCGTGAGCGACCATCCCCTGGCCATCTTGCCTTGCCGCTGAAGCACATGATCATCTTTTCGACACTGGGCCCGCGGGGCAGCAACCATCACTTCGTCCTCGGGCAGTACCTTGCCGCGCACGGCCTCGCCCATGCCGCGCGCATCACGCTGTTCGACGACTTCCACAGCGGCGCGCGCGCATTGATCGCCGGTGAGGCCGACTACCTGCTGCAATGTGCCGTGCATCCCGCGGCGGCGGAGATCACGGGCACCTACCGCAGGGAGATGGCGGTGGTCGATGCATTCATCTCTCCCAGCCAGCCGATGGCGCTCGTGCAAGCCAGGGACGGCAGGGAAGGCGCGGGCAAGGTGGGCGTGCAGCCTGCCACGCAAAGCTATGCGGACCTGAGCGCCTGGCCGGATGTGGTCCACGAACCCACGGTGCTCGCGGTCCAGTCGGGCCTGGAAGAAGGCCGCTACGGTGCCGGCATCGTCTTCGCGTCGTTCGCGGCATCGCGCGCCGAGCGCTTCGAGGTGATCGAGCCCATCGGCACCGTGTGCGACGCCTGGATCGTCTACGGGCGTGCAGCGATCGACGAGGGCAGGGCGGTGGTCCGGAAGGACAGCCCGGTGGCACGGCAGTTCCGGCAGAGGGTCGGAGGACTGCCTGAACGCGGATGAGGCCTGCCCGAACATCGGGTCGCCGAACCGCTTGATGCGGGTCTCAGGCGCCCATCACGGCCAGGTCGCCTTGTTGTCCGAAATATCGCCTGGCCTTGGCCGAGAATCCGAAGGCATAGGCCCACCATGCAATCAGCGACGGCATGAGGACGAACTGCGCAAGCAGGCCCCCTGCTCGCTCTGCCTCGCTGTCATAGGTGGTTGTGTCATGCCCGAAGAGGCTCGTGACGGCAAGAAGCGCCAACACCAGCAGCCCCAGCCAGCGTCCCCATCGCCTTGCCTTGAAGATACCTGCCGAGACGATCAAGATCACTCCTAGGATGGCGAGGCGAAAGCCCAAACCCAGCAGGATGCTCCATTGACCAGGGATTTGCCTGACATAAGGTGCGAGCAGGAAGATTTCCTGTGCGATCCCGACTGCAAGCGCGATCCCCATCAGTGCCAAGAGGGTCAGCAAGAGCCACGCCGAGATGGGCCGCGGACTGCGCCGGGCAGGTGTTGCAAGGACGACGCTTTCAGGAGGACTGTAGGGATTGGGCTGCATGGATGGTCCGCGTGACCGGGTGTGGGTTGAGTGTATGCGTCGCATCACATCGTCTGCATGCCATCAAGGCCCTTCCCGATCAGCTAGCCGGGTGCCTGCCCAACATTGCCGGCGAACCATCGGAAGATGTTCGTCTGGCTCCTTCCGTTGCTCAACCGCACGAACAGAAAGCCGCGCTCCGCGTTGCCCAGCGAGTCCACTGGGATGCCGGCTGCCCGCAGGGCGGTGAGTTCTGCACTGGCGCCGATGTCGGACGGCAGTTTCAAGGTCACGGTCGCGTTGTGGATGGTCCGCTTCGGCATTGCACTGGTTCCCATGCTTTCTGTCGACCCCGAGTGGAATCGAAGAGGGCCGTGATCGGCATCCCGCGTTCATAGGAGGTCTGGCCCGAGGTGATGCACAGGCGCAGTCCTGTAGGCGCTGCAGTCTTTGAGTCACTCCCGGTACAGCGCGCAGGTCGCCCCGGCTGGCGGTGCTCCTGCCCAGACACCCTCCATCCTCGCAATGCCGGCTGCACCGGAGGTTTCTCGCACAAGCCAGACGAGAAACCTCCGCCGCGATGCAAGCGTCGAGAAGCAGGCGCGAGCGTGGGAGCTCCGCGGACAAGCCAACGACCGTGGCGCAGAGCGCCTGCCCAAGCTGCGCTGGAGGCGATGTGGTGAGACGTGTCAGTTCCGGGCGCTGCGAATGCTGCGGATCGGTCCCGAGCGTTCGATAGCAAAGGAGGCGAACTCGCCCGCTTCACGGCGCCAACCCGATAGCGCTCAACCACCCATTCGGCTTCGTACGACAGCCGGTCTGGTGATTCCCCAATGTGGGGCATGGATCCCCGATTCGGGGCCGGCTGGCACCTTGCGCACCACGGATGTTTCGATTGAAGGTGTATGAGTCTTGTATACCAATGGCACGATTCGTGCGGCAAGAGGCCTGCGTGGCCTTCAGCGACCGGTCGTGCGCTCGAGATCAAACCTACAACCGCTCCTCATCGTTTGGGCATCATGGGAATTAGCAGATTGCAAATCGTCCTGGGCCTGGCGCTCAGCGGCTTCATGGCAGCCGGCGCAGTGCATGCCCAAAGCGCGTTGGACACGATCCTGAAGAACAAGAAGATCGCGATCGCGGTTCCACCTGATTTCCCACCCTATGGATCCATGGACCGGGACTTCAAGATGCACGGCCTGGACATCGACATGGCCAACTATGTCGGGGCCAAGCTCGGCGTAGAGGTCGATCTGATCCCCGTGACCAGTGCGAATCGCATTGCGTACCTGCAGAAGAGAAAGGCTGCGCTGGTCATCTCTACCTTGGGCAAGAACCCCGACCGCGAGAAGCAGATCGACTTCACCGCTGCGTACTCGCCCTTCTATCAAGCCATCTTTGGTGCGAAAACGCTGAGCATCAAGAGCTTTGCCGATCTGTCGGGCAAATCGATCGCTGTCACACGCGGCTCGGTCGAGGACCAGGAACTCAACAAGGTGGCTCCGGCGGGTACCGACATCAGGCGTTTCGAAGACAACACCAGGACCGTCGCGGCCTTCGTGTCCGGACAGGCGCAATTGATCGCCACGGGTGCGTCGGTCGCGAACACCGTCATGACCAGCAACCCGTCGCTGGGAACCACCTACAAGCTGCTGTTGAAGGAAAGTCCGAACTACATCGGAGTGCCCAAGGGCGAGGATTCGCTGCGCTTGAGGGTGAACGGCATCATCGAAGAGGCGAAGAGAAGCGGCGAACTGGACAGGTTGTCGATGAAATGGCTGGAGCGCCCGGCCGGCGAGCTGCCGCAGTAGGTCTGAAAGCGATGGCACGCGAATGTCGTTGAAGCATCACTCGCGTCGTGTGTGCCAGGAGGAGCCCGATTCTCGCGTCGAGCCGACAGGAGCGGCTGCTTTCACGCGAGTTCCTTGGAAGCGCGAATGAACCGGACGGAGATCTTGGCCGCGGCGATCAGCATGGCGCGCGACGGCCGCGGGTTCACGCCGACCCGTGCGATCAACTGTTGGCGCAGTCCACCCAAGATTTTCTTGAAGCAGCAACTGCTGTTCTCTATCGCACCTTCGGTGTTCTGCATCGGTCGGTTGCAAGCATGGCGCCGTGCGAATGCGCCGGCCCGCGTTGTGGCAGATGACTGTCCAACCGTTGCGCATCACGCTGAGCAGTACCTGACATACCCGATGGGGCCGTGTACTTTGAGAGAAAGAGCTCGCCGCCCGGCAGAAGTTGCCGCACATTTCAAGCTGCAGCCTGGTACTGAAACAACGCTAGCTACTGACCAAGTCAACTGCCCGACGGTCGGGCCACACGCAATCGATTCCTATGCAAGCCTTTCCTGATACCGCAGCGCTGCGCGCGCCACGTGCCCTGAGCGATCTCCTGTTGTACCGGCTGTGGCGTGCCACCCGGACGAGCAGAGGGGTGGCAACGCGCATCGTCGAAGGCGGCTTCGGTATTACCCATCGCGAGTGGGGAATGATCGGCATGCTCGCGCAGGTCGGCGAAATTCAGCCCTCCGCGCTCGCAGAGCGCTTGCAACTGGATCGGGTGAGCACCTCGCGGGGCCTGCGAGGCCTCGCAGAGAAGCAACTGATCGAAAGACGCCGGGATGCCGACGATGGGCGCGAAGTCCATGTGCAACTGAGCGCCGCTGGCCGGCGGCTCTTCGATGAATTGCTCCCGCGCATCGCTGAGCTCAACATCGATCTTCTCGAGGGCATTGATCCTCAGCACCATGACGTCTTTCTTGAGTGCCTCCGCCAGCTCGAGTTGCGCAGCGACGCATTGAATGCACGGTGCGCCATTCCGGAGAAGGCCGACCGTCGCTCGGGTGGTACCCGTCACCACTGGCCGAGGTCGATCCATATCGCCTGATTGGGGCCCGCTCGAAGAGGCCGAGCCTGATCCGCGGATCCGGGGCATGGCCTGTCATCCGGACCCGGCTCTCCCGGGTCATTCTTGAAGACGTACCCTTGGCTTCGCAGGGGATGAGAGGCGGTCGGCCAGCATCAGCACTGATGCCTTTCGTTGTCGCGTGCGCAGGGGCGAAAGCCTGCCTTGAGGCACCTGCCAATTCCCGGCGCGATGCCACCAGGGGCCGGGGGCTCGGTCCATATGAATCGGCCTGTCGCACGAACGAGCCGGCCGCCGTCGGCGGCCCCACGATCGCGTTGCGACGAACGGTGTCGCGGAACTCGCCCTTCACCAGAGGCCTGGAAACAATCTCCAGCGAATGCGGCGGGCGTAGTCCGCATATCCAGAAAGTTCAGCCTGCAACAGGCGATCTTCCCAAGAGGTCCGTAAGACCAGGAAGGCCGAGGCGAGTGTGGCGGGGGCGAGTGCCCAGAAAGAAGTCAGCGCGAGGGCCATACCGAGGAACAACGCAAGTGCCGCCGAATAGCCCGGATGGCGGACGAATCGATAGGGACCTGTATCGATCACGAGTTGGCGGCGCTCGGACTGGATGCGCACGCCGGGTTCGAAGAACGGATTCACAGCCTGTGCCCACGCAGTCACAGCAATCCCTGCAAGAACCGCGACATAGCCCAGCACCACGAGCCAGCCTGGCACTTCCGACCAGCGATAGCGCCCGGCATCCAACGCCGCCACGGGCAGGATGGCCACCATCATGGGCAGGATGACCGCCAGCAGTGCCTTGTCCCAGCCTTTGGTTCCCGGCTGGATGCGACTGCGCGCGCGGTAGATCATCGGATTGACCCGTGCGAGCACCAGCGCCGAGATCCCGAAACCAAGCACCAGCACCGCAAGGAATACCCATCCCGGAGCCCAGCTGAGCGAGCCCGCAGGCAGGAAGACGAGCGCAAGCAATGCAAGTGGCAACCCGATCGCATAGGCGATCGCCGCGCGAGGCGAGATCGAAGGTGGCTCTTTGGGGGCTTCCATGGCGTGCCTACTTTGACACGATTTTCGCCATCTCGAGGCCCTTGCTCGAGTAAACCCACCCGTTGTCGCGCCAGCTCACGAGCTTCATGAAGGCGCCGTCGAGCGCGGTACCGGCCGAGCTTGGACCTTCGCTTGGTCAAGCGCTCGCATGGGCAGGGGTGTTCATGCGGACGGCTCATTTCTCTCGATCTCCAGGCAGGAGATCCCAGCCAAGTCCTGCCGCCCATCCGATTCCGACCAGCCAAGCGGTGGACTGAGTGGAATCGACGCCCGGGGCGATCCAGTGAAGAAGCAAGGCCAACAGGAGCCCTGCAACTGCCCCGACAAACGCGAGCGGTGAGGCAAGCGCTTCGAACATCATCGGTCGCCCTGCGCTGTTGCACAACGGTCCGATCCTCTTGTACGCATTCTGTTTCCTGTCGAGTAACGGCGCGTGCGCGTCAGAGGGTACGGCTACCGACCATGGCTCCGCGATCTTGTCGATGATCACCTGGATGAGCTTGTGTCCGTCGCCCGTGCTGGCCCAGTAGGTGAAGTGCGACCGGGGCCTCGCCATCCGGAAACCGGTGAGCATCAATCCATCGATCGACTTGTACTTGGCATCTAAGGAAGGTGCGGTCATCAGGTATTCGCGCGCCAACTCGGCTTCGCGCGATGTCGCTGCTGAATACCAGGCAACTGCGAAGCCGCCAACGCCCGGCATTGCTGCGCCGATGAGCGAACATTTGGCCTGCCAGCACATTTGTGCGCACTCCGTCGCCTGCTCATCCAGTCCTCACCGTGTCGCGCTGCGTGGGCGGTACGCTGGGCTGCTCCCAATTCTGCGGCTGTGGCCCCCATGGCGGTGAAGGTTCTTTCTCGAGCAGCGCGCAAGCCAGCGCACCCAGATCGATGTGGAGATTCTCACGGGCGGATGCCGCTCCCGCATCCGAAGCGTCTGCATCGAGCACGAATCTCTTGAAGGCCTCCCAGTCGCTTGCGAAATGGCTCACGATCAGCCGGGCGAGATCGTAGGACAGCATGTTTCCATCGTCGGTGCGCTTGAACGACTCACCCGACCAGAACTCCTGGATCTCCTGTGGTCCCCAGAAGCCCAGGTGCTTCCTGCGCAGTTCGTGCGCGCCCGGGTAGCTCCCGGAGCCGCCTGTAATACGAAGCTCGGTATTCACTGCCAGTCCCTCGTTCAACCATAGCGGAAGCGGCAGGTGCGCCAGGCAGCTGTGCGTCATTTCATGCGCGATCACCGGCTCGATCGCGCTGAGGTCTGCCTTGACCGTCACGAAATGGGCACACCCATCGTTGATGTACATCCCGCTGCTGAATGCGAACTCACCCTGGTCCGGGTAGTAGTGCGAGACGTACCTGTAGTAGCTTTCCGCATCGTCGAAGACGATCAGGATGTCCTTTCCCCATGACGGGATCTGCGCGAGACCATCGAGCGTCGCTGCAACACGTGCGAGCGTGCGCACCATGTAGTTGAGGGTCGCCCTTGCAACGCCGTCGTCCAGCGATGACAGAAGCATCGCACTCTCGGCTTCGCGAAGCTGGAACGCGGGACCAAGTGCCTGCCGGAAATGAAGCAGCCAGGCTTTTTCCGCGGCCTCCCATGCATGCGCCTGGGCTGCCGGTGATTCGGTGTCCGAGAGCCATGACTCGACCTCCGCCCACTTCATCGCCGGAAAGCCTTCGTGAAGACTCAGGTGTTGGGAAAGATGGAGATCGGGCAGTCCGTCGGCGGAGATGACGGCGGGAGGTAACAGACCCTGCTGGGCGGTTGGCTCAACGTCGCCGGAAATCGGCCGACCTGACTTTCCCCCGAACAGGGTGCGCAGGAAATGCAGCATGCCCTATCTGGATTTCCTGGAGTGCTTGTAGAGCGCGTGTCCGATGATGCCCATCCCGATCAAAAGTATCGGCAAGCCGCCTGCCCATGATTCATACGCGGCGGGCAGGAGCATCTTGAACACGTTGTCGATCCAGCAGGTCGTGCGGCACATGCGCTGCCCAGTTCCCATCAGGACCAATCCGATGAGAACCCCGGCAACACCAATTCCGAACTCGACCTTCAACACTCACTCCTTCATGGACGTATTGCATCCAGCATCCGTCGGATTTGACCATCGCTGTTTCTGTACTTGTCCACCAAGCCAGGCAGGTCCGACTTCGGATCGAAGCTTGGTGGGTTGAAGACGGGCCCCAGCATTGTCTGCGTGCACCGGCAACCTTCCGGCGGAGAGTCCTTGAAATAGGCTGGCGGCAAGAAATCAGTGGGCGACTTGCCGGGTGTGCAGGACCGCTGCGAGCACTCCCACCGCACACACCTGAATCGGTAGTCGCCGGCCTCCGGATCAGGCACAGGCATTTGGGCTGCAGCCTCCCAAGCCGACTGGGTTCCTTCGCCGCGTGGTGTCTGGATGGGCTTGGGTCCGTGCCGCTCCCACTGGCGTCGGTCGTAGGCGTTGCCACCCCGTGTTGCGGGCCGCGCGTTCCTCAGACCTTCCGGATCCGTGAAGCTCAACGGATCCGCATCGACATACCCGAAGCGATTCCACCCGCCATCCAGCCCGATCGGGTCCGGCTGGCTGTAGCGCCCGGTTCTCGCGTCGTAGCTGCGGAAATAGTTGTAGAAGAGGCCCGACTCCTCGTCCGCGTACTGCCCCGGATACCGCAGGTTGAACTTTACCTCGGAGATGCCGGTCGTGCCGGGGTTTGGCGTCACATCGAGGTTCGCGAAGCGATTCTTTGCCAGCGTCGGCTTGTCTTCCCCGAAGGCGCTGTAGCCCCATTGCCAGACGGCCTGTCCATCGGCATTGCTGAGCCTTCTCGGCGTGTTCAGGTGATCGCTGTGCACCGCGTACGTGGCGCCATTGATCACCGCAGCGACCGGCATCGGCCCGTTGGCTGTCGGCAGGTAGATGTAGCGTGCTTCACCGGCGCTGTGCGTGCCGCCGCTGCCGAGCTCGGCGATCAGGCTGCCTTGCTCGTCGTAGACATAGGCGTAGCCGAGCTGCTCGGCCGGCGTCGTCGCCGGGCTCCACAGCTTGGTGAAGAAGGCCACGAGGCTGTTCCAGAAGCCCGGGTCGTTCTCGTCACCTTGGCTGGGCGGGTACAGCGGTTCGGTCTTGAACACGCGCTGGCCCAGTGCGTTGTGCGCATAGCGTGTCGTTGGGCTGACGTCCGTTGCGCCCGTGGTGGCCGTGGCCAGGCGACCTTCCGCGTCGTAGCCGTAGCTCCTGAGGCCGTCGCCCGTCAGGTCGCCGTTGGCGTTGTAGCCATAGGCGACGCTGGTGCTGCTGGCGCCGTTGATGGTCTGGCTGAAGCCGGCCAGGCGGTTGGTGCCGGGCTGCAGGGTGTAGCCGCGGCTGGTCGTCTGGCCTGCCAGCACGCGGGTGCTGGCCGTACGGTTGCCGTTGGCGTCGTAGCCGAAGCTCGCGCTGTCGCCGGCAGTTGCTGTGTTGGAGAAGCTGATGATCCGGCCCGTCGGGCTGTAGCCCACGCTCCAGGTCGTGTCGGCAGCGACGACGGTGCTGTTGCCGGGATTGCTGTCGGCAGGGCCCCAGAGGTTCTGGGTGAGGCTGCCGATGCGGCCGGCCGCATCGTAGGTGTAGCTGCTGAACTCGGTCTGCGCCAGGCGCGCGGCACTGTCGTAGCTGCGGCTGGCCGCCAGCGCCGGACTGGTGGTGGTGAACGTCCAGTTCCATCCCGTGGGCTGGCCCAGTGCATTCCAGGTGATGGCGGAGACCAGCGGGTTGCCGTTCCAGCTCAGGCCCGTGAGGCGGCCCGTGGCGTCGTAGGTGTGGCTGAGCGTGCCGCTGCCGGGGTAGCCGATGCTTGCGAGTGTTCCGGTGGGGTTGTAGGCGTAGCTGACCTGCTGGATGCTTGCGTTGGTCAAGGTCTGCTTCTTGAGCGTGACGCGTCCGTGTTCATCCCGGGTGTACTCGGTGATGCCGGCGCGGTCGACGATCTCGCTGAGGTAACCCATGCTGTTGGGGCTCAGGTCGTAGCGCAGGGTGGTGGTCTTTCCATCGGCGAAGACCAGGCTGGTCGGACGCCCCAATGCGTCGCGGGTGATGCTGGTGGCTTGGCCGAGCGCGTCGGTGACCTGGCTGGGCAGGCCCAGCGCATCGAACTGGCCGCTGCGGGGGCCGCTGTCGGCACTCGCCTCCGCGGTGGCGTTGCCCAGGGCATCACGGCTGTAGCTGGTGGTGATCGCGTTGAAGTCGCTGGCCTGGGTGATGGCATCCAGGGCGTTGTAGCCCAGGCCGGCGTTGGCACTGGCCGCATCGGTGATGGTCTTGACGCGCGCCAGCGCATCCAGGCCCCAGCTGGTGGTCTGGTTCAGCCCATTGGCCTGGGCGATGCGATCGCCATTGGCGTCGTAGCCGAAGCTCTCGTTCTGGCTGCTTCCTTGCGTCTGCGTGGCAATGCGGTTGAGCTTGTTGATGGTGCGGGCGGCTGCCCATGCGACCGAGCCGGATGCATTGAGCGTCTGTTCGGTCAGCTGGTTGCCGGCCGCATCGAGGGTGTAGGCGCCGCTCTCGCCGCGGTTGTTGCTCCAGCCCGTGAGGCGTTGCGCGGCGTCGTAGGTGTAGGCGGTCACCAGGCCGGTCGGCAGGGAGATCGTCGCCACGGTCCCCGTGGGGTGGTAGGTGAGGGTGGTGGTCTGCCCCAAGCCGGAGCCCACAGTGCGCGAGAGCAGCCGGTCGTACGCATCCCAGGTGAAGGTGGTGACGAGCCCGTTCGGGTCGGTCTGGCTCGCGAGACGGTTGGCGGTGTCGTAGGCGTAGGTTGTGACGTGGCCCATTGCATTGGTCGTGCTCAGCACATTGCCGCGGGTGTCGTAGGCGTACGTGGTGACGGCACCGTTGGGCTCGGTGTAGGTGTGGATGAGGCCTTCGGTGGTGTAGGTCCGCTGGCTCGTGCGTGCCGAACCTGCCGTGCCGCCGGTGTCGGTGATCGTTTCGGTGAGTTGCCTGCCGACGGCGTCGTAGGTGTACGCGGTGTCCCGACCCGTCAGGCTGACCAGCGTGGGCACCGGCAGCGTCGTGTCCCAGGTCGTGGCGATGGTCCTCTGCTCGGGCATGCCGAGCGCTTCGGTGCGCGAGGCCTCCAGGCCGCGGGTGTTGTAGGTGAAGCTGGTGACGCTGCCTGTCGCATTGGTCTGGCTCGCCAGCAGGCCTCGCGCGTCGTAGGTGAACGAGGAGTTGCTGGCCGGGCAGCCGGGCGCAGGTTCCCCCTGGATCTGCGAGATGCGCTTGACGCCGTTGACCACGGTGTAGTGGTAGGTCGTGGCGCGTCCCACCGCGTCGGTCACGGTCGTCGTGCCGTCGGCGTTGTAGGCCACCTGCGTGAGTCCGGCATTGCCCGCGTGCGTGGTGCTCGTGGCGCGTCCCAGCGAGTCGTAGGTGTAGGTGGCGAAGCGCACGCCCAGTTCATCGGTGATGCCCGTCAGGAAGCGGGGGTTCGATGTGTTCTCGTAGTGGTACGTGCGACTCGTCACGTTCGCCCCGGCCGTCTTGGTGACGGAGGTCAGCCGGTTCGCTGTGTCGTAGTTGTAGGCGATGCTGAAGTTGGGTGTGGTCAGCGTGCGCGGCTGGAAGTGGGCGTCCTCCGTGTAGCCGATGCTGTTGCCGAACCCGTCGGTCACCGTCACCGCGCCATTGGTGCCGTAGGAGAGGCTGTGGGACCAGCCCTCGGGATGCGTCCGCTTGGTCAGGCGTCCGGTGGTGTTGAACTCATAGCGGGTGTTGTCGACATCGACATAGAGCCAGCCGGTGCCGGTCTGCGTGAGCGTGCCGAGCTCGTCCGCGTCGCGGGTGATGGTGGAGCCGCTGCGCGCGAAGGGTGATTCGCGACCGTTCGCATGCAGCAGCACCACTTCGGCGGTGCTGATCCTCAGACGGGTCGAGTACGAGTAGCGCCAGTAGCCGTCGGCGCTGTTGAAGATGCGCGAGAACTTCAGCGGATGGTGCGCGGAGGCGCTGCGGAAGTCTTCCTCCTCCTGCACCTTGTTGCCCATCGCGAAGTTGATGGGGTTGCCGGTGCACGACTGCGGCCCGTTGCGCTCGGTGCCGTCGCCCTTGTTCTTGCGCGGGATGACGTCCGACGTGTCGTAATAGACCGTCATGTAGTCCGACGCGCTGCAGCCGCCGACGCTGCCCGAGACCGCCAGGTAGTTCGGGCCCGCGCGCAGCGTGACTGGAACGCCGCGTCCCTCGAGAAACGACACGACCGCGGTGAACGAGCCCGAGTAGCTGAAGAAGGGCGATCCGTTGAGGGTGGCGGTTACGGTGCCGGCGTCCCCCGTGGTGGCATCGCCGCCGCCGGTGCCGTATACCGTGATGTTGGGCGAGGTGACTTTCGCGCCCTTGCTCGGCGAGGTGAAGTTCAGGGAGCAGGCGGCATGGACGCCGGCGGAGATGCCCAGCAGCGTGAATGCGGTGGCGCCTTGCAGGGCGAGTCGCTTCATCAGGCGATGGCTCGAATGGCCATGCCCGGCGGTTGCGTCGGAATGCATGTGTGACCCTCGTTCGTTCTTTTGAATTCGGATGCATTGCGTCGTGCGGCAATGCCGGAACGAGCGTAACGACATGTTTTGCGAAGCCCACCAATGGCCTTTTCTGGCTTCTGTGATTGCTCATCGAAAGAATTACTTTGACGGCCGCGAGCGCTCGTCAGCGGGTCCGACGTCGCATCCTGCAGGACCGCAGGTATCGCTTCACGCAACTCCCGCACAGACTTCACGTGGAGTTCGGCGGTGTCGAGCACACTGCGTCTCGACAGCGGTCCGGTGCTGGTAGAGGCCAGGGGGAAATGCTTGGGGGGAATCGCCTCGATGCCGGCCGCTGTCGCTTTTTTCTCAGCGCAGGAGCACTCTCAGAGCAAGCGAGAAGCCGTGCCTCCTGATCGGGTGAATGCTCGACAGCACGCAGCTAGACTTCCTCCGTCGGCCAGGACCACACGGTTGCGACGTCTACGAAAATTCACCTGACTCCGGGCATCTGTGGCGTCGAAGTGATGCGGCGTTGAGCAATTTGCCGGAGGTACATGAATCCAATGAGAGCTCGCTTCACAACCCTTTTCCTTGTCGGTCTTGTCACTGTCGGCCTTTCGCACGCCGAAGGTGCGGCAAATGAACTGTTTCCGCGCATGTCGAATATCGAGAATGCGCAGCGCGATTCAAAGGGGCTGGGCCCGCAGCAAGAGATCGTGGTGGCCCCTTTCTTGGGAGACCTGTCGATCGCGCTGACGTTCGTTGGCAGGGATGGTCAGCCTGTCGCGGCGACCCACGCTGACTTGGAACGCCTGAGCCTCAACCATGACATGGCCCGCCAACTGGCATTGAAGAACTTCAAGACCAGATGCGTTTCGAAGTTCACGAGCTTCGAGGGCAACTTTTGGGCCATTGACGTTCCGTATGCGCCGGAGTGTCAAAGCGCCGTGTATTTGCTCTGGGACGAAATTTGGTTGGACGTCGGAAGAAAGCTGACAAATGGAGTGGTCGCCGCCATGCCAACCGAGGGCATGCTCATGTTTGCCTCGGCTGACGACTCTGCGGCGGTGGCGCGTTTGGAGCGGTTGATATCAAGCGAACAGGCCATGCCGATGGCAAGACCAATGTCATCCCTCATGTACATACACCGCGACGGCAGATGGGCTGTCCTGAATGTCAATAGAGGAAAGTAGCGCGACTTCGCTGAGGTGGTCAAGCATGGTGGCTCAGTAGCCCGCGAGCCATCTGAGCTGACGTGGCAGCAGGCTACAGTCGGCCAGAAACGGGCGTCCGAAGCGCCTGGCCATTTGGCTGCACAGTCAACACGTAAAGCATCGAAAGCTATTGAAAAGGCGAGTCTATGGACGAAGACCATGGCACTGTGGAGTTGCGCAGCAAACGCATGCAGGCCGTTCCGTGGGCGGCGTATCAGACTGCGTATGGTCCGGCCATCGCTGTACCAGGCCAGCTTCTTCGACTTGCAGGGCAGGACGAAAACACCGCGCTCGCTGCAAGCCACGATCTCTGGTGCTCGCTGTGCCAACACGTTTACGCGGCACCCGCCGCCGTTCCCGCGCTGCCGTTCATTCTCGAGGTACTGAATACGGCGAGCGAGAAATTGACCATCGCGATTCTCGACATCCTTCTGGGATTCGTCAGTTGTACGTTGCCGGACGAATCGGCAAGACCAGCTTGGTTGGCCGAGTTGCGAATCGGAGTTGCAAGCGAAAGGCCGCGACTGGAGCTGTTGAGTACACACGCAAACAGCGAGCTCGCCGAACTGGCTTGCGATTTGCTGAAGGAACTGGATTCGCCGCAAAGCTGCTAGAAGCTCCACGCGGCCAACAGCGGACGGCTAAGCGCAGTTCCCGAAGGGCGCACGTACTGCCCGCAAGGCGTTCAAGAATCAGCCAACTCGTACTTAATGCAGCATGACCATCGCTTTTCATTTCCTTGACGCTGGCCGGCAATTGACGCCATGGTTGCCGCGAACGCGCGAACTGCTGTCATCGGTGGAGGGTGATGTAGCGAGGTTGCTCCATGCAGATCGAATTGATGTTGTGACCTATGTGTCTGATGAAGTGATTCCCGAGCTTGGTGTTAATGGATTTTCCGAGGGGCGGCACCTCATGCATCTGAAGCTAGACCCCAGGAACGTTAACTTCGTAAAGCACTTTGAGACGGCGGTTCCATCCCTGTTTGCCCACGAGGTTCATCATTGCATGCGGGAAGGGTGCGTTGGCTACGGTGCGACGTTGCGCGGTGCCTTGATATCCGAGGGCCTCGCATGCCACTTCGAGGCGGAGGTCACGGGACGCGCGCCCTTTTATGCAACCGCGCTGTCGCCTGCGCAAGTCGATGCCATGCTGCAACGCATGTTGCCGCAATTAGATGCGGCTTGGTACAACCATCCTGCGTGGTTTTTCGGCAGTCCGCGCGAAGAGATCCCAAGGAACTGTGGCTACTCGGTCGGGTTCGGCCTGGTAGGCGCCTATTTGACTCGCAATGGTTTAACGGCGAGTGGCGCGGTTGGGGTACCTGTAGCATCTTTCTTCAACTAGGACGCGCATTGTGCAGAAGGCAGAATCCGGCCGAGGCTGTGTGAAAACGCTGCTGCCATGCTGATCTCTTGAAAGTCGACCTCTCAGATCGCGCCAGGATCGACGATCGAGGCTTAAGGAATGGTTTGACCACCCACGAAAACACGGGCGTCGCACGTTTTCACACAGCCTCGGCCATCAGCGGACCTTCGACTCAACCTCCCAATCATGAAATTTGAAGGCCAGAACTTTGCGGCAGTGAGTGCGCCATCCGACCACGTCCTCGAAAGCAGGCTTCTCGCGCTCAAGAGCTATGGTCGGCATTCGTACGCATCGCTGACCGACGTTCAAGGAAACTACCTTCAGGTGGCTGGCGGCGGTGTCACCTGTATGGTTGAACGTTTCGATGTCTCTACCTCAACGAGATTGCGAGCCTTTAACGACAAGCCAAGCCCGGTATTCCCTGACGGCACAGTCCTTGCCTTCGGAGCCGGCGAGCTGCGCCTCAAATCCGACGAATGGTTTCACGCGAGCGCCATCGTGGAAATCTTCCTGTGCTTCAGGCATGGACGCAGCTATCCAGCCACTGTGCATTGGCGTCCGGCGCCACAGACGTGATGGTCACGACGGGCACAATTCGGCCAGAACCGGCCGTTCGCCGAGCCGGCACGATGCGGCCAGAAGCCGACCTTCGTGGTTGAGTCGCAACAAACCGTTGTAAGAGTGCGTGCTCGTTCCTATGCAGGCTATAAAAATCAGTCATGGCCGCACTATCTAAGCAAATTGGCGGAGATGAGGACGACGTCGTTCGCCCACTTCAAGATGTCTTGAATCGCACACTGGTTCTTGGCGCTGTGGTCGCCTCGGCCTTTGGCGCGCCATGTGAAGAACTCATGGATTGGCTCGCTGAAATGAGTCTTTCCGACGAGCTAACGCCGAACGAGCGCGCGCAAATGAAGGGTGCTGCGAGCGAGCAGATGGCCATCAATTTCTCTTGGCAATCTGAACGTTTAGTCGTTCTTCTGTGGGCCTTGAATAAGATTCCCGCGCTTCCGTTTCCGACCCCCGGCGGCAAGGTGGCATTCATCGAGAGACTTCTGCCTCCATACGGTGACGAGTCGGCGTCTCAGTTCTGTGAAACTGCCCGGCTTAGGTCTGACGGTGAACTTTTCGCTGCCGCCTACGAGCTTCAGGAGCTGCATGTTGTAGCTCGACAGCGAGGTTTTTCGCGCCCGGACTATCGTCCGAAGGTTCCGGAACTTGATGCTGAGGTCGTGCAGGAGCGTCACCATGCGATCAATTGGCTTGTTGGCTACTGTGGCCAGTCTTGGGACCAGGTAACGGCGGACACCTAGCGGCCAGAACCCGCCATTCACCCCGCCGGAAAAAGCAGCCGAAAGCGGACCTCGACCGATGCGGGAAGAATGCAGAAAGGCTCGCGCAAAGTGCACATAAAAAGACCAGTCAAAATTCATCATGAACGACCAAGAGTGGACTGAGATCGTTTCCAGGCTCGGAGCGTCAGATGTCGACATGGCCGTGGATGCAGCTGAACAGTTGGATGCACGATCAAGCGTCGATGACGTGCCTCGTTTGCTGACCTTGCTACGGCACGAAGACTTCTTTATCCGCGAGGCTGCCGCTTGGCCGTTGTGTCATCTAGCAGGGCCTCTAGTTTTGAAGGAGCTTTTCGCCGCCTACCAACTGGGCTTTGAACAAGGTCATGACAACGATGGCTTCACTGCCGCCCTACTTGACATGGATCTGGTCACGGCCCGAAAGCCCCTCGGCACATTGCTTGAGATCGGCGATGAGATCGAGAAATCTCACGCGGCTTGGCTACTCGAATTTTGCTAGCGGTTTTGGCCAGAAGCAGACTTCCAACCGGCGCCCGATCTACGTATACGAGTGGTTTGGCGGGCTGTAGGGCAGCTCTTGATCGAAGCGGGGCGAAGCACTAAGGTGCAGAGCGGAGAAGCTCTACGGAGGAATCGTGATCACTCAAGGCGGAATCCATGACGAGGAGGCTTTGAACATCTACACGGATGGCTCGTCTTTCCCCGGCAAGAAGAGAGCAGCTGGTGTGGGTGTGGTGCTAATGTGGGTGGACGAGGCTGGGGACCCGCAGACAAGCGAGCACGCACCGACCGGCTACCAGAGCGCGACTATTGACGAGATGGAGATCCAGGCCTGCACCATCGGTTTGCAGGAAGCCAGGCGCATCTTTCCCGATTTGAGTAGGTTCAAAAGGATCCTACTGTTCTCGGATTCTCAATACGTAACCGAGAATTTCGTCAGTGCGATGAACGTCTGGCCCAAGAGAGCATGGCGGGGCTCGAATGGGACGCCCGTCAAGAACATTGATCTTTGGAAAAGCTTAAAGAGGGAGGTCAATGCGTGCCCGCTTCGCGTTGAAGTACGGTGGGTGAAAGGGCACAAGTCGAACATTTACAACCGAGCAGCCGACAAGCTCGCAAAGAAGTCGGCAGCGAAGCCGTTCAACAAGCCACTGTCAGTTAGTCAGACGACACGCAAATGGTCAGATCGCAAGACCGAGCGAGGCTGCGTCACATTTGATGGCCGCGCAGTCAAGATTCGGATCATTTCTACAAAGTACTACAAGTACGCCAGAGAGTATGAGTATCGATTCGAGGTGATTGACGAGGAGGACGCGTCCTATAAGGACGTGGACTTCGTTTGGTGCAAGGACCTGCTCAGTCGCAACAAGTGCCTTCTGGTGCGACTGAACTCTGATCAAGGTCACCCCGGCATTGATCAAGTGCTCGAAGAACTCAACCCTGACGACTACAGATATTGAGTCTGCCAACGCATTCAGCGCTCTTTATGCGCTCAGGAACGGCAGCTTCCGGCAATCAGCCACTTCCGCTTCGGGCCCCTTCGCGACGGCTACGCGACCGGCTACAGTCGGCCAGAAGCTGACCTTCGCAGCCACGGTGCAAATCGAAGTATTGGGCATGGGAAAGGGAGGACCACTTGATCGCGAAAGAGAAGTACCCCGCAGATTGGCTGAAAAAGGTTCCCGCCGTTGTCTTCGGCTCGCTTGTGAAGGGAGAGATTCGGATCCTTCTGCATCCTGAGAATGGACTTGCTGCTAGTGGTGCGCCGCGTGACGTGCCTGTGGCCAGATTTCCGGCGGGTCTTCACATGCCCAACACCCTCCTCTGGGTCGAACTGGATGAATCCATGAACGTTGCCAGAGTGTGGAGGCGGGACACGTGAATAAATACTCATGGAAGCGCCCTGCCGCAGCGGTTGGGTCCGGCCAGGAGCGGTCTTTGACGACCGTTGGCCTTCCTGACGGCCAGAGGCATACTCGCAGCAATCGAACTAGTGGCTAGACATAGGCATGCCGGATCAAACTAGAAACGCAGCACTGACCGTCGAACTCGTCAAGGCGTTTGCGGGGGAGATGGCGTCAATCGACCCGACTTGGCAACGCGCATTTCTCAGGCTCGCGGCTGAGCCTGGCATGACAGAGGTCAAGGCGTCGCTTGTCGGTACACGCGGCGTCGAAATAGTCGATGTCATCGCGCACAAGCCGTTCTTCCATTGGGCGAATGGAATTGTCGAGGAGCTCCGTGATTCGCTGCCGTCCGCCAGCCCATTCAAGGTAGCGCTCGTCGAACTCAACGCCGATTTTTCGTATGAAGTGAAGTACGAGTTCGACAATGCCCGGCGGTGGGCCATCTCTAAGTTGAATGGCGGATCGGGGCTGCCCTCCGAATACTGAGAGAACGACTGCTTTCCGGCATCGCGTTTGTCAGATCGAAGGACGGCTCAGGGCCCATCTGAGACATTCATCTTTCTTGGAAGCGGTCCGTGGTGTGCTGTCTGGAGCCGCAAAGATGACACAAGACACATTGTCCTTTTCCCACGGCGGGATCTACGCAAAACCATTGAGCGTTGCTGCGACGCGCGTGAGCGTGCGCGCCATGTAGTCGAGCGTGGCTCTGGCAACACCATCGTCCGGCGACGACAGGAGTGTGGCGCTCTCGGCTTCGCGAAGCTGGAACCGGGGCCCGGGCGCTTCCCGGAACTGCAGCAGCCAGGCCTTTTTCCGCCGCTGCCCATGCATTCGCCTGGACCGTGGGTGGCTCCGTGCTGGAGAGCCAAGACTCGGCCTCCTTCCAATTCATCGTCGGAAAGCCTTCGTGGTCGACCAGGTGCTGACGAGACGGAAATCAGGCCGCCTGTCAGCGGAGATTGTGGTGGGAGGCGACAGGCTTTGCTGGACGCTTCGTTCGAGGCCACTGGAGGGTGGTCGATCAGGCTGTTCTACCGAACAGGGGACGCAGGAAATTCAACTTCCATCCGGTTTGCCGAAGAACCCCCTGAGGGCGAGGCAGACATTCACCACCCGAGGCAACACAGGTAGGCCCAGTAGAACAGGGATGCGCATACAAAAAGTGCCCACCATGCAACTCGTGATCTGGAACTGGCCATCGAAAGCTTTCGAAGCTTTGCCGAGCATCCTGACTTGAGGTCCATGCGGGGGGCGCCGCAAGCGGTGCTGACTGGACCCGAGCGATCTCCGTATCCATGAGACGGACATTGACAGGCTTGAGCCTCGTCGGGAGGATTCCGTTGGTGGTCAGCTCGTGATGCCGCGCTTGCGTGCGCGGTAGGCCAGTTGGGGACGCGTGATGCCCAACGCACGCGCTGCGGCAGAGAGGTTTCCCCCGTTTTGTGTCAGCGCGCGGCGTATCAGCGTCTCTTCCACCTGTCCCAGCGAACCGGCCTCTTCATGGTCTGGCATGGCGCGGCTTGCGGGCCCGGCCTGGGAGGGAAGCGGGTCGTCGGTGCAGGCAAGGCGACCATCAGATCGGACCGACAGCACGTTCTTGTCCAGTGGCTCGCCACTCGTGAACAGATGATGAACTTCCAGCAGGCTTCCTTCGGGCGCGACGATCACGGCGCGCTCGATCAGGTTCTGCAGTTCGCGGATGTTGCCCGGATAGTCATAGTTCAGCAGCGCCTTGACCGCGGCCTGCGTGAAGCCCGAAACCTGCCGAGAGTGCTTGCGGCCATAGTGCTGCAGGAAATGGCTCATCAGAAGAGGTACGTCGTCGCGCCGTTCCCGCAGCGGCGGCAGGTGGATCGGAAAGACATTGAGCCGGAAGAACAGGTCGTCGCGGAATCGGCCTTCGCGCACGGCCTGGCGCAGATCGACGTTGGTGGCCGCGATGACGCGCGTGTCGACCTGGATGCTGCGCGTGCCGCCTACGCGCTCGACTTCGCACTCCTGCAGCGTGCGAAGCAGCTTGCCCTGGGCCGCGTAGCTCAGTGTTCCGATCTCGTCCAGGAACAATGTGCCGCCATGGGCGCGCTCGAAGCGCCCCGGCCGGGACGCGCCCGCGCCTGTGTAGGCGCCACGCTCCACACCGAACAGCTCTGATTCGATCAGTGTCTCCGGAATGGCGGCGCAATTCACCGCGACGAAGGGCTTGTCACGCCGCGGGCTGATGCTGTGCAGCATGCTGGCGAACTTCTCCTTGCCGACGCCGGACTCGCCGGTGAAAAGCACCGTGGCCGTGGTCGGCGCCACGCGATGCAAGAGATGGCAGGCCGCGTTGAAGGCGGCGGAGGCGCCCACCATCGCGTCGTTCTTGCGCTGCGCTGCGGGCAGCTGCGCCGCCTGCGGCGCCGACCCGCCGTTCTGCGGTGAGCCGACGAAGTCCCGCGCTCGCAGGTAGCGCATGTCCTTTTCCACGTCGTCCCAACGCTCCGCGGATTTACCGATCACGCGGCAGTGGCTTTCGCCCATCGAGCGGCAGGCGACCTCGCGGAACACCACCAGCCGCCCGAACAGTGTGCTGACGTACCCGGTGGCATAGCCCACCTGCATCCAGCAGGCCGGCGAACCGCCGATGCCGTACGCCGCGATGTGCTCGTCGTCCTCGCTCGAGTGGTGCCAGATGAACTCGCCCTCGTAGTCCGAGGTCTCGGGGTCGTAGCGTGCATGGACCAGCTCGACTTTCACCACGCCCTCCAGGGCATGCAGGCGGGTGCCGGCCATGGCGGCCGCGGCTGGCTCGGCCTCCGGCCAGTGCGCGCGCACCAGCTGCGCGTCGCGCGCGCCGCTGACGTACCCCGCGCGCGTGAACAGGCCCCGGGCCTTCTCCTGGCCCAGGCTGTCGATCAGTTCGCGCCGCAGCGATCCCAGCGCCTCGGTGTGCAGCAGCACCATGCGCTGGTCCTGCAGCCAGATGCGTCCGTCACCGGGCGAGAAGAACAGGCATTCGCTGATGTCGGCGATCGTCGGATGCGCTTCGCTGCCCACGTGGGAGGCCTCGAAGCGGCCCAGCGCGCGTGCCACTTCGGCGCCGTCGAAACGCCCCAGCGCCGCACCGGTGGCACGCGCCACGTCGGCGAGCGAGACGCGCTGCGGGACCGGTGAAGCGGCGGCTTTGGTCAATGTCGACCTCATCTTTTGGTGAAACGAGCGAGCAATTCTTGATGATTTGGTGAAGCCCGAGATCAGGGTAAACCAGTTATTTGAAATAACCAGTAGAGCCTCGGGAATCCACCTAGTCCTCCAGTGAAAACAGCTGCGTGCAGCGACCCCCGGCAACACCTGCGTGGTGCCGCTGGTACGCCCGTTGCGGAAGAGGACGGCGCCGCGGGCATTACCAGCCGCGGCCAGCCGATCAATTTTTCGCAAGAGGTAGTCATGGATGTTTCCGAGAAGCCGGCGTTCCTGGACGCGGCGGCCTGGGCGGGCAAGGTGTTCAACGGCGCCTGGGTCGCGTCCGCGGGAGGTGCGCGCGATGTCGTCGAACCGGCCACGGGCCAGGTGATGGCGAGCGTCGGCATCGCCGACGCGCAGGACGTGGCACTGGCCACGGCGGCCGCGGCACAGGCGCAGAAAGGCTGGGCGCAGGTCCTGCCGCGCGAGAAGGCAGCGGTGTTCCACCGCGCCGCGGCGCTGTTCCAGCAGCATTTCGACGAGCTGGCGTTGCATGTGGCTCGGGAGACCGGTGCGATCCTGCCCAAGGGACAGCACGAGGTGCGCGAGGCCATCACCCTGTGCCATCTGGCGGCGGCCATGCCGCTGCAGGCGCAGGGCCAGGTCCTGCCGAGCGCGAGCGGCACCACCAGCCTGGCGCGGCGCGTGCCGCGCGGCGTGGTGGGCGTGATCTCGCCTTTCAACTTCCCGCTCATCCTCACGATCCGCACCGTGGCGCCGGCACTCGCGGCCGGCAACGCCGTGGTGATCAAGCCCGATCCGCGCACACCCGTGAGCGGTGGCTTCATGATCGCGCGCGTGTTCGAGGAGGCCGGCCTGCCCGCCGGCCTGCTGCAGGTCTTGCCTGGCGATGCGGTCGCCGGCGAAGCCCTGGTGACCGATACGCACGTGCCGATGATCGCTTTCACCGGCTCGCCCGCCGTGGGCCGGCGCATCGGCGAGCTGGCCGGGCGCCACCTGAAGAAGGTGACGTTGGAGCTCGGAGGCGCCAACTCGCTGATCGTGCTGGACGATGCCGACCTGGACATCGCGGCCAGCAATGCCGCCTGGGGCGCCTACCTGCATCAGGGGCAGATCTGCATGGCGACCAATCGCATCCTCGTGCACGAGCGCATCGCCGCCGCGTTCACGCAGCGGCTGGTCGCGAAGGCCCAGCACCTGCCGGTGGGCGACGGTGCCAGCGGGCAGGTGGCGCTCGGACCGCTGATTGACGCGAAGCAGCGCGACCGCGTGCATGCCATCGTGCAGGACAGCATCGCCGCCGGTGCACAACTGCTGGCCGGTGGCGCCAGCGAGGGCCTCTTCTACAAGCCGACGGTGCTGGCGGGCGTGAAGGCCGGCATGCGCGTGTACGACGAGGAGGTGTTCGGCCCCGTCGCCAACATCATCACCTTCGAGACCGATGACGAGGCCGTGGCGCTGGCCAACAACCACCAGGGCAGCCTGGCGTCCGCGGTGATCTCACCCTCGATCGGACGGGCCATGGCCATCGCCGCACAGCTGAACTCCGGCATGGTCCACATCAACGACCAGACCGTCAACGACGAGTGCGTCAACCCCTTCGGTGGCCCCGGCATCGCCGGCAACGGCAGCAGCGTGGGCGGCCCGGCCGACTGGGAGGAATACACCCAGTGGCAGTGGCTGACCATCAAGAACGCACCGCATCCCTACCCATTCTGAACACGACCCCCAAGGCGAACGCACAAGGAGACACTTCATGCAGCTTCAAGGAAAAACCATCGTCGTCACCGGCGTGTCCTCGGGCATCGGCGCCGAGGTGGCGCGCGTCGCGCGCTTCGGCGGCGCCCGCATCATCGGCGTCGATCGCAACGACCCCAGCCTCACACTCGACGGCTTCGTCAAGGCCGACCTGGGTACTGCCGCGGCCATCGACGCGGCCGTGGCGCAACTGCCCGCGCACTTCGATGCGCTGTGCAACATCGCCGGCGTGCCCGGCACGGCGCCGGCCGGACTGGTCGCCGATGTCAACTACCTGGGGCTGCGCCATCTGAGCGAGCAGGCGCTGCCGCGCATCGCGCGCGGTGGTTCCATCGTCAACGTGGCTTCCGTCCTTGGGGCCGAATGGCCGCAGCGATTGGCGCTGCACAAGGCCCTTGCCGCTGCGCAGGGCTTCGAGGCCGGCGCCCGGTGGCTGCGCGACCACCCCGTGCCGCAGCAGACCTGCTACCAGTACTTCAAGGAGGCGCTGATCGTCTGGAGCGCCACGCAGTCGCAGAAGTGGCTGCTGGAACACGGCGTGCGCATGAACTGCGTGGCGCCGGGCCCGGTGTTCACGCCGATCCTGGGCGACTTCGTGAGCATGCTCGGCGAGGAGCGGGTGCAGGCCGACGCGCACCGCATGCTGCGTCCCGGCTTCGCTGACGAGATCGCGCCGCTGATCGCCTGGCTGTGCAGCGACGAGGCGCGCTGGATCAGCGGCGCGAACATCCCGGTCGACGGCGGCTTGGCATCGACCTACATCTGAGGCGCGATGACCCGCACCGCCATCCCTGCCGTGCTCGAGACGGCGCCGCTCGATCCCGCGCTGGCCGGTTTTCTGGCGCAGGCCGCCAGCCAGGGCAACCCACCGCTGGAATCACTGCCACCGGGATTGGCGCGGCAGATCTACCGCGACCTGGCCGCCGGCCTGGGCCTGCCGGCGCCGGCCATCGCGTCGGCGGACGACCGTGTCATCGACGGACCGAGCTGTCCGCTGGCGCTGCGCGTCTACCGGCCCGACGCTGAAGGGGCGCTCCCCCTGCTGCTTTTCGTGCATGGCGGCGGTTTCGTGATCGGCGACCTCGAAACCCACGACACGGTGTGCCGCACCCTGTGCCACGACGTAGCGGCCGTGGTGGTGGCTGTGGACTACCGCTTGGCGCCCGAGCATCCCTTTCCGGCGGCGGTGGACGACGTGGCCTGCGCCCTGCGCTGGGTGGCCGCGCACGCGCGCGAACTGGGCGCAGATGCGTCGCGCATCGCGCTGGCCGGCGACAGCGCGGGCGCGCAGCTCGCCACCGTGGCGGCGCTGCGCGCAGCCGGCGCGATCGTGCTGCGGGCGCTGGGCCTCATCTATCCCCTCGCGCAGCACTACAGCGAGCCTAGCCCTTCGATGGCCGAGAACGGCGAAGGCAAGTTTCTCACCACCGGCGCCATGCGCTGGTTCATCGACTGCTACCTCGGTGGGCGTCAGGAACTGGCGCGGCACGCCGACTTCGCGTTGCTGCAATCGCAGACGCTGCACACACTGCCGCCCACCTGGCTGGCCACCATGGGCCACGACCCGCTGCGCGACGAGGGCCTCGCGCTGGCGTTGCGCATCGCACAGGCCGGTGTGCCGACCGAGCACCACCACTACGCCAGCGCCATCCACGCCTGCCTTCACTTCACCGCCGTTTCGACACTGGGCAGTCAGGTGATGGCTGATCTGGCCACGTGGTTGCGAGCTCAGCTGTCCATAGACGTGCAGGCGAGGCATTCTCGATGCTGGACCTGATGCGAGGCACTCCATCGATTCAACGATTCCGTCGCGCGAGCGGAGGTTTGGAATTTCCCGGTACTCGTCCTGGGGAGGTGGCTCGCACGAACGGGAGCCAAACGAACGCGATCAGTGCGGGAGTCACATCACGAGGTGGGATGCACGAAGGCCGCGGGGCGGCGGGGCCGGATTTGAGACTGTCTGTGCGAGGGGAGGGCGGGGTGTCCGGGCAGATGCAGAAAGCACGGAAATCCCCGGCATCGGAACGCTTTAACTTGACCTCAGGATGCTTGAAATGCAAAAGACCGACGTTCTGGTGACGGTGATCGAGATAGCGCGTGCGAGCCACGGATTCACTCCCACGGGTGCACTGGACTGCATCTCGGATCTGATAGGCCGGCAGGATCCCGAGGATGTGTTCTATGACAGGAATGTGGAGGAATTGCTTCGCCTGGGGGCGTGCATCTGGAGCTTGAGGCAAGGCATTTTTGTGTCGGCATCCACCAGAATCGTTCCTCCGACACGGACGAGGTAAAAAGGCAGCGACGCGGATCGCGCTATCGACTCTCGCTCCTGGAGGATGTCCGGATCTGCCGGATCGACTTCGGTGTTCAGCGCTTTGCCGACGTGGCCCGCATTCGCTCGCCTGCGGATCCCGTACCCCCGGCGCTCAGGTGATGCTCATCTCCAGCGGCGTGGTCTGGAATGCCAGTTGCCGCCAACGGCCTTCGTCATGGGTCCAGACCTGCATGACGCGCGAGTCGATGCGCACCGTGCCGCTGCCGTCCTTTCGCACGGCCACCAGCAACTGGCGCCCGGTCATGAGCGCCGATGTGCCCAGCAGCCGCACCTTCAGGTCCGACCGCTCGATCTGCTGGTAGGTCACATGCGTGCCGCCCGAGCGGAAGTAGCTCTCGTAGTCGTCGGTCTGGCCCTTGGCGTGCACGTGCGTGAGGCCAGGGTGCAGGATCTCGCGCAGCCGCGCGAAGTCGGCGCGCTGCATGGCGTCGCAGCGCTGTGCCTCGAGGTCGAGCAGCAGTGCCTCGTCGGCGCCGAGGGAGGGCGGTGCGGGGTTCATCGGGGGCCTTGAAGAATAGATAAAGGGATCAATCGGACGCCATGCCCAGCCGCGCGCATGCGCGATGAAGCAAGGTCCCGATTTCGCCGATGTCCTTCGCCACGCCGTAGACGACATGGTCCGGTCGCACCAGCGCGGCGCCACAGCCGTGCCGCCCGAACCATTGCGCGAGAAAGCCATCGGCTTCCACGAGCGCGAGAGCGCCCGGCGTGGGGGACTCATCACCCGTGCAGACGACCACCTGCGCCTGCAGCGCAGCCAGCGCTTCCTGCCATTGCGCCAGCTGTGCGGTGGCGGGCGCTTCGCGCAGCACGAGCAGGAAGCCCGGCGGCACGAGGTCGTCCATCATCTGGGCGTCGCCCGCCGTGTCAGCGCCGGCCACGCGCACGATGGGCTGTGGAAATGGCGTGCCTTCGGGCGCTTGTCCGCTGTCGATCAGGCCGTGGCGGATGCCCGGCAGCAGGCTCTGGCGCAACTGCACCCTCACCTGGTTGCCCTGTTGCGCGCGCAGTTCGCGATCGCGTTGTGCCGCGCGCACCGGGTCCCGCTCGCAGATGATCTGCCCCAGGCGCTTGACGGTGGCCGTGACTTCCTCGACCTGAGGGCCACGCTCGGTGCCGTAGCTGTCCAGCAGGCCGTCGCTCGCGCGGCCATCCAGCACGGCGTCGAGCTTCCAGGCGAGGTTGAGTGCGTCGCGCAGCCCCTGGCACATGCCCTGGGCCAGGAAAGGAGGCATCTGGTGCGCGCTGTCGCCGGCGAGCAGCACCGATCCCTTTCGCCATTGCTCCAGCACCACCGCGTGAAAGCGGTAGGTGGCCGCACGCCAGATCCGCGCCTCGGTGGGAGCGAGCCAGGGCGCCAGTAGCTTCCATATCGCGTCATGCGGCATCTCGCGCTGCTCGGCCTCGTCGGGCATCAGCAGGAACTCCCAGCGCCGGTGCGTGCCGGGGCCGACCACGTAGGTGCAGGGCCGCGAGGGATGGCAGTACTGGATGTTGGTGGCGGGCAGGTCCGCGAGCTTGGATTCGTGCACGTGCATGTCCACGACGATCCATGGCTCGTCGAAGTCGAGGCTCTTCAGGCGCAGGCCCAGCCGCTTGCGCATGGGGCTCGTGCCGCCGTCGCAGGCCACCACATAGCGGGCGCGCAGCTGCGAGACCTCGCCCTGCGGTGTGCGCACCGTCAGCACGGCGCCGTCGCAGGCTTCTGGGCTTCTCTCTTCCACATCCGTCACCTCGTGGCCCAGGTCGACCTGCACCGACGGCAGCGCGGCCACCGCCTCGCGCAATGCGGCTTCGAGCGCCGGCTGGTTGAAGGTGTAGGAGGGGGCCCAGGCGAGCGGATAGGGAGAAGGTCCCATGTCGAAATGCTGGATCGGCTCGCCGTCGCAGCCCTGGTAGAGGGTGGGGCGGTACGGCGTCATGTGCGCGGCCAGCGCACCCGCGATGCCGATCTGCTGGAAGGTGCGCATCGCTTCGTGGTCGAGCGCGAACGCGCGGGGCAGCGGGTAGATCTGGTCCGACTTGTCGAAGACGGCCACACGCCGCCCGCGCTGCCCCAGCAGCGCGGCGAGCGAAGCGCCCACGGGGCCGAAGCCGACGATGGCGACGTCTAGGGGGTCGTTGAGGGAAGGAGGCATGTCGTTAATTGTGCAGAATATATGAATTATGCATAAAACATTCAAACATGCATTCAGGGTTCGTACCGATGCGGGGTCGAGTGTGAGGAAGAAAATGCATAAAACGGCACTTATGCATTTTTAAAGGAGACAAGATGTCGATGATGAAAGCCGCGCGCCTGCACAAGGTGGGCGCCCCCATGGAGATCGAGCAACTGCCGATCCCGCAACCTGCCGCCAACGACGTGCAGATCCGCGTCAGGGCCTGCGGCATCGTGCCCAACCTCGGCAACATCCTGGCCAACTGGACCACTTGGTTCCCCGAGTTGCCGCTGCCGCCGCTGCCCGCGGTGTTCGGGCTGGACCCCGCGGGCGAGGTCACCGCCGTGGGCTCGCACGTGCACGCCTGGAAGCCCGGTGACCGCGTGTACGTCAACCCCAGCCTGTACTGCGGCGGCTGCAGGGCCTGCCGCAGCGGCGACCTGATCAACTGCACGCACTATGCCTTCAGCGGCTACTTCGGCTTCTCCGAGAACTCGCTCAAGCTCTACAAGAACTACCCCAACGGTGGGTTGGCCGAATACATGATCGCGCCGCAGTACGCGCTGGTGAAGCTGCCCGACAACGTCAGCTTCAACCAGGCGGCTCGCTTCGGCTACCTGGGCACGATGTACTCGGCCATGCGCAAGGCGGGCATCGGGCCCGGCAAGAGCATGCTCGTCAACGGCATCAGCGGCACGCTGGGCATCGGTGGCGCTTTGTTCGGCCTGGCCATGGGCGCCACGCGCATCCTCGGCACCGGCCGCAACCCCGAGCTGCTCGCGCGCGTGAAGGCGCTGGCGCCCGATCGCATCGAGGTGTTTTCCAATGCCAACGGCGAAGCCATCGACGCCTGGGTCAAGGCGCGCACCGCAGGACTTGGCGTGGACACTTTCATCGATGCGCTGGGCCCGGGCGCCCCGCACGAGACGATGCAGCAGGGCATCCGCTCACTCAAGCGCGGCGGCCGCGCCTTCAACATCGGCGCCATCGCGGGCATGGTCGGGCTGGACCTGCACACCATGATGGACGATCAGCAGAGCATCGAGGGCTCGGCCTGGTTCACCGCCGGGGAGGGCCAGGACATCGCGGACATGGCCGAGGCCGGGACGCTGGACCTTTCGGTGTTCGAGCACGTGTGTCATCCGCTGGAGCGCGTGAACGAGGCCATCTCGGGCATCGCGAGCCGCAACGGTGGTTTCAGCAACTTCGTCATCAACCCCTGAGAGGTGCCCATGCAAGTCAGAAGAGTGGTGGCAGGGATCGGGGCCGATGGCCGCTCCAGGCTGTTCGAGGATGCGACCGCGCCGCGTGCCGTCGAGTTCGAGAGCTCGCCCGGCTTCGCGGCGGCGCTTCTGTGGGCCACGGGCCCCGCGGGACAGATCGAGCGCGGCGCGCCGCGCGACCGCACGGGCTCGGCCACATTCGTTCCGGGGCAGGGGGAGACGTTGCTCATGTTCGTGACCTTCCCGCCGGACAGCACCATGATGCGCGTCGACTTCGACGGTGCGGCGTTCGGCGCGGAGTTCGCGCAGAAGATCCCCGGGCTGGCCGAGACCTTCGAGGCCGACCATCCGGGCATGCACACCACCGACAGCATCGACTATGACGTGGTGCTCGACGGAGAGATCACGCTGGAGCTGGACGATGGCGCACAGGTCCTGCTGCGCCGGCACGACGTGGCCGTGCAGCACGGCAATCGCCATGCGTGGCGCAACCTGAGCGACAAGCCCGCCACGATGCTGTTCGTGCTCATGGGCACGAAGCGCGCGGGCTGAGCCGCGGACGGCGGCATGGCGCGCTGCCTCGGTGCCTCAGGCGCGCTGCCGGTGCGCGCCGGCCAGCATCGCGATTTCGTCGAGCAGCTCTTCGAGCGCCACGCGGATGAAGTCGAGCGTCGGCGCGTCGACCAGCCGGCCGTCCTGGACGCGCGAGGCCACGTTCGCGATCGCCACGTGCTGGCGCACGAGCGGACGTGCGAGCGTGGCGGCCAGCGCGTCGCGGATCTGCGCCTGCGCCCGTACGCCGCCCGCGGTGCCGGGCGACGCGGTCATGATGAGCGCGGGCTTGCCCTTCAGCGGCGAGGCGAAGCCCGGCCGCGAGGCCCAGTCGATGGCGTTCTTCAGCACGCCCGGCATGCCGTAGTTGTATTCGGGCGAGCACAGCACGAGGCCGTCGGCGGCCGCGATGGCGTTCTTGAGCCGTGCGACAGGCTCGGGCGGCGCATCGCCGTCGAGGTCAGCGTTGTAGGGCGGAATGTCGTCCAGTGGAAGGATCTGCAGGATCACGCCGGCTGGCAGCAGCGGCTGCAGGCTGCGCAGCACGGCCGTGCAGTTCGAGGCCCGGCGGATGCTGCCAGAGATGGCGACGAGTTGCACGGTGGGTTGGTCATCGTTGTTCAAGGTGTTCGGCTCCGATTTTTGGGCGGGGGAGTTTATGCATAAAATCGAAACCATGTACAAAAAAGATCCGACCCCGGAGCGGACGGTTCCGCTCGTCGAACAGGCCTTCACGAGGCTGCGCCAGGATGTGCTGTCGGGCACCTACGGCGCGGGCATGAAGCTCAAGCTCGACGAGCTCCAGACCGCCTACGGCTTTTCCAGCAGCCCGTTGAGGGAGGCGCTGAGCCGGCTGGCGCAGGAAGGGCTGATCCGTTCCGACGAGCGCCGCGGCTTCCGGGTCGCGGACATCTCCGCGGAGGATCTCGCGGACATCAGCCGCATGCGTGTCATGCTCGATGTGCCTGCGCTTCGCGAATCCATCGCGAACGGCGACGACGCATGGGAGGCGCTGGTGGTCGGCGCCTACCACCGTCTCGAGAAGATCGAGAGCCGCATCGGCGACGGGCCCGTCGTGCTCGATGACGACTGGACCCAGGTCCACTCCGCGTTCCATGCGGCGCTGCTGGCGGCCTGCCCGTCCGAGCGCATGCGCAACTGGAGCGCGAGCCTCTTCGACCAGGCCGAGCGCTACCGCCGCTATTCCGCGCGCTTTCGCAAGACGGCGCGTCGCAAGTCGAACGAACACCGCAAGATCATGGACGCCACCTTGCGCCGTGACGCGCAGACGGCCTGCGCATTGCTCGAGGAACACATCCTGAGCACGCAGCGCAACGTCATGGCGGTGCTCGGTTCGGCCGCCGAGAGGGCCGGCAGGAGCTAGCGGCCGCAACAGCCACAACAGCGACGGCGTCCGCTTTCGGGCGCGCGCCGATCGCGGACGCCTCAGTTCCTCAAGCCTTGTCTGGCCAGCCACTGATCGATCAGCGCGGCGATCTGGTCGGAGTTGCGATCCATCATGAGCATGTGGGAGTTGCCGGTGATGCCGATCTCCGGCAGCACGATGCGCTCACCCTTGCCGCCGGCGCGCACGAGGCTGTTGCGGAACTTCTCCTGCTGCGCCGCGATGCGCTCCCAGAACGCGAACTTGCCCAGGTTGTCGCCCCAGACCCAGAGCATGGGCACGCCCTTGACGCGCGAGAAGTCATAGGTGTCGGGGTTGGGCGAGCCCGAGTTCTCGACGGCGACCAGCGCCTTGACCTTCTGCGGATACTTCAGCGCGGAATTGAAGGCGAAGTTGCCGCCCTGGCTGTGCACGACGATGACGCAGGGACAGACCTTGTCCACGTAGGCGTCGTAGGCGGCCTGCGTGGCTGCGTCGTTGGTCCCCCAGCGCGGGATCGCCTGCTTGGCGAACTGGTCGAAGGCGGCCACGGGGAACTGCGTGCCCGGCAAGGCGCGGCGCCTGGCGGGATCGGTGGCGTACGAGTCGGTGTCGCCGATGCGGAAGAGCTCCCAGGCCTCCTTCTTCGGGCGGAAGAAGGGCTCGCTCTTGAAGATCTCCGGGTAGCGGGCCCACGACGCGCGACCGCGCTCGACCGCGTCGCTCACGTAGACGTCGTAGCCCGCGCGCAGGAAGAAGTTCTCCCAGCCGGGCTGCCCGTCCGGCTTGGTCTCGAAGGTGGTGCCCGCCAGCCCGCCGCCATGCCACAGCAGCAGCGGGAATTTCGCCTTGGGGTTGGAAAGCCGCGTGTAGCGCGCGTACAGCGCCTCGACCTCGAAGTCGCCGTTCGGGTCGAGCTTCAGTGGCGGCGCGCCGGGCGTGAACACGAGTTCCTTCGCGGGCAGGCCCGACAGCGTGACCGTCCGGCCACCGACATGAAAGCTGCCCATCTCGGCCACCTGCAGTGAGGGGGCGGCGCAGCCGACGAGCGTCGCGACCGTCAGGGCTGCCGCGGCGCGCAAGAGGTTTCTCGCCATGGTGTTGTCTCCGTTGTCCTTGTTGTTCCGGTTGCGCAGTGTAGGAAGCCGGGCCTGCGCGACGCATCGCGATTGGCGATGGGGGTGTTCTTCTGCGGCCATCGCATCGGGCGCACAGGATTCCCCGTGGAAACCACTATGCATTTATATTGTTTTATGCACAAAAATATCTTCATGCATTAAGCAGTGAGTCGAAACGAGGCCCGCGCAGGGCTGCCGTGCAACGAAACGTCCAACCGAAAGAAGCAACGCATGAAACTGATGTCCTATTCCCTCGCGGGCCGTGAAACCTGGGGCGCCGTCGTCGATGGCGGTGTGGCCGAGCTGGCCGGGCGCACCGGCCACGCCACGCTGGCCGACTTCATCGCCAGCGCGGACTTCGCGCGCCGTGACGCACTGGTCGCCGGACTCGCCGCCGATGTGCCGCTGTCCGACGTGCGTTACCTGCCCGTCATCACGAAGCCCGAGAAGATCGTCTGCGCGGTGCGCAACTACATGGACCACCACCAGGAGGTGCTGGCCGCGGGCATGCATCGCGAGCTCTCCGAGCAACCGCCGATCTTCCTGCGCGTGTGGCGCTCGCAGACACCGCACGAGGGACCGATCGTGCGCCCGCGCGTGTCCGAGTCGCTCGACTGGGAAGGCGAGCTGGCCGTGATCATCGGCAAGGAGGGGCGCGACATCCAGGAGGCCGATGCGTGGGATCACGTGGCGGGCTACAGCTGCTACAACGACGCCAGCGTGCGCGAGTGGCAGTTCCATGCCAAGCAGATCGCCTCGGGGAAGAACTTCGAAGCGACCGGCGGCTTCGGCCCCTGGATGGTCACGGCCGACGAGATCGCGCCCGGGCGCGAGCTCAAGCTCGAGACGCGCCTCAACGGCGAGGTGGTGCAGTCGAGCCACACGGGCCACATGATCTTCTCCGTCCCGCGTCTCATTGCCTATGCCTCCACCATCTTCACGCTGGTGCCGGGCGACGTGATCGCCACCGGCACGCCGGCCGGCGTGGGCTGGAGCAAGAAGCCGCCGCGCTTCATGAAGCCGGGCGACGTGATCGAAGTCGAGATCGAGGCCGTGGGGCTGCTGCGCAACCCCGTGGTGGCCCAGGACTGAGCGCACGCTCTCCTTCGAGCCAGCAGCACAGAAGCAGCATCGCGCGAGACGTCCGCACAAGGGCGCCGCACCAGGAGACAAGACCTTGAAACGAAGAACCCTACTCGCCGCCTGTGCGGCGACGGCCGCCGCATGGCCGGCCTGCCAGGCCCTTGCGCAGGGCTATCCGGAGCGTGCAGTGAAGCTCTACCAGGGCTTCGCCCCGGGCGGCAACGCGGATGCGATCGCCAGGGCCGTGGGCGTCGAGATGGGCAAGGCGCTCGGCCAGCCGATCGTGGTCGAGGCCCAGCCGGGCGCGGGTGGCACCATCGCGGCGGCCACCGTGGCGCGCGCCAAACCCGACGGCTACACGCTGCTGCTGGCCACCGGCGGGCATGCGGTGGCAGGGGCGCTGTACAACACGCTGCCCTACAAGACCGTGGCCGACTTCGAGGCCGTGTCCACCGTCACTTACTTCCCTTTCCTGATCGTCGTCAATGCGGGCTCGAAGGCGCAGGGGCTCGCCGAGATCCTCGCCTCGGCCAAGGCCGCGCCGGGAACGGTCGCGTACGGCACCGCCGGCATCGGGTCGACGCACCACCTCGCGGGCGAACTGCTCACCAAGATGGCCGGCGTGTCGATGATGCATGTGCCCTACCGGGGCGACGCCGCGTCCGTCACCGCGCTGCTCGGCGGCGAGGTGCCCTTCATCATCGCACCGCCCACGGCGGTGCTCTCGAACATCCAGGCCGGCAAGCTGCGCGCCGTGGCGACGACGGGGCCGCAGCGCTGGCCGGGCCTGCCGAAGGTGCCGACGGTTGCGGAGCAGGGCGTGGCGGGGTATGACGTGCGTTCGTGGGCTGGCCTCCTGGCACCGGCGGGCACGCCGCGCACGATCGTCGATCGGCTCAATGCCGAGGCGCTGCACGCGCTGCAGGCCCCGTCGGTGCGCCAGCGCCTGGAAGACATGGGCGGCGAGGCGCGCGGCAGCACGCCCGAGGAAATGAAGGCCCTCGTGGCCCGGGAACTCGAGAAGTGGACACAGGTGGTGGCCGACGCGAAGATTCCCAGGCAATGAACGAATGAACGGACAAACGAAATGAAGAACGAAGGAATCAAGCCATGTCACTGATCGCGCTGCGCAAGAGAAGCCTCACCGTGGAGACTGTCTTCCACGAAGGCGGCCCGGCACCCGCGAAGCCGCTGCGCATCGCCGCCGCATGTGCGGTGATCCGCAATCCCTACGCCGGGCGCTACGAACCCGACCTGCTGCCTTTCATGGCGGAACTGCGAAGCCTCGGCACCTCGTTGGCCGAGGAACTCGTGGCCACGCTGGGCAAGGACAAGGTCGAGGCGTACAGCAAGGCGGCCATCGTCGGCGTCAACGGGGAGCTGGAGCACGGCGCGGTCTGGCACGAGGCCGGCGGCTGGGCCATGCGCCAGGTGCTGGGCGATCCCAAGGCCATCGTGCCTGCGGCCAAGGTCGTCGCGGCCACCGGCTATCGCCTCATGGTGCCGCTGCACTACATCCATGCCGCCTACGTGCGCAGCCACTTCAATACATTCGAGGTAGGTATCCAGGACGCGCCGCGGCCCGACGAGATTCTCTTCGCGCTGGTGATGGCCGACGGCGGACGCGTCCACGCGCGCCTGGGCGGCCTGGCCAAGGAGCAGGTCTCGGTGCACGACGGGCAGCGTTGAGCATGACGAAGCACACCATGCGCGCCGTGCAGTTGTCCGAAACGGGTGGTCCCGAGGTTCTGCGGCTGGTCGAACTGCCACTGCCCGAGCCGGGCCCGGGCCAGGTGCGCGTGCGGGCCGCCGCGATCGGCGCGGGCGGGCCGGACGTGCTCATCCGCAACGGCACCTACAAGTGGATGCCGCCGCTGCCGGCGATCCCGGGCAACGAGATGGCAGGGACGGTCGATGCGGTCGGGGCCGGCGTCACCCGGCTCGCCGTGGGCGATCGGGTGCTCGTGAGTGCGCGCGAGCTCGCGCAGCGCGGCGGCTGCTATGCCGAGCACATCTGCGTGGGCGAATCGGTGCCCTTCGCGCTGCCCGCCACGCTGGCCTTCGAAGACGCCGTGAGCCTGGGCAACTTCCAGCTCGCCTTGGCCCTGCTGGCGAGCAACGGCAATCTGCCGGCACGGACCATCCTCGTGCCGGGCGCCGCGGGCGGCGTCGCGACCGCGCTGGCGCAGGTCGCGCGTGCGCGCGGGCTGCGCGTGATCGGCACGGCTTCTTCCGAGCAAAAGCGCGCCTTCGCGCTGGAGAACGGCGTGAGCGAGGTCATCGACGGCGACCCGGCGACGCTGCCCGAACGCGTGATGGCGCTGACCGACGGACGCGGCGCCGACCTCGCGTTCGACCACGTCGGCGGTGCGCTTTTCATCGCCTGCCTGCGATCGCTCGCGCCCTTCGGTATGGCGGTGTCCTACAACATCCTCTCGGGCCCGCCCGCGAACGACGTCTTCGACGAACTGCGCAAGCTGCTGGGCCGGAGCCTGGCGATCCGCACTTTCTCGATCCACACCGTCGACAGCGACATCGCGCAGCGCCGCGGGCTGATGGAGGACGCCATCGCGCTGATGGCGGCAGGGAAGGTGCGCGCACCGCGCGCCACCCGCATGCCGCTGGCCGAGGCGCGGCGCGCGCACGAGCTGCTGGACCGCGGTGGCTCGCTCGGCAAGCTCGTGCTGATCCCGTGAATCCAACCGCATCCCATCGAACCCAGACCGAGGCCATCGTGAACGCTCCCTACATTCCCAACCTGTCGCACTGCGGCATCTTCTGCCGCGACCTGGTGGTGATGAAGCGCTTCTACACGGGCGTGTTCGACATGCAGGAAACCGACCGAGGCATCGGCGGTACCTTCCGCTACGAGCTCGTGTTCCTGAGCGGGCGCGATGACCAGCACCACCAACTGGTGCTGGCCGGTGGTCGTGCTGCGGACGCGCCCAGCACTGTGATGCAGCTCTCGTTCAAGGTGAAGACCATCGACCACCTGCGCGAAGCGCGACGGCGCGCGCTGTCGCTGGGCGCGACGAAGATGCGTGGCCTGAACCACGGCAACGCGCTGTCCATCTACTGCATGGACCCGGAAGACAACACGGTGGAGGTCTACCTCGACACGCCTTGGTACGTGAGCCAGCCGCACGGCGATCCGCTGGATCTCGACGAGGCGGACGAGGCGATCTGGGCCCAGACCGAGCGCGTGGTGCGCTCGGACCCCAGCTTCATGCCCGCCGAGGAATGGGCGGCCCGCTTCGCCCGGCGCAGCGAGGCATTGCGCGCTGCGAGCAATTGAATGCGGCGAGCACTCCGGAATCCTGTCCGCCTCGGTAGAGGCACGCTGCGCGGCGCCCACCATTGAGTGGCAACGGCCGAAGCGGTGCGGCTCGGTCTTCGCGACACCACGTCCCCTTGTCCCTGAAGCCCAGGGATGCCGCACTGCGCGTCGATGCGTGCTGCCGCGACTCGGCCAGGCATGACCGCCAGCACCTCATCGGCGTTCGGCAGGTCCGCCAGCGGCTGCAATGGGACGCAGCCCACCCCAACCCCTCTGTCTGGTAAATACTGATCGGCACTCAGACACATGTCCGAATATTGGACATGCAGTTTGTCTGAATGGCGCGCATCGGCTGCCCGGTGCATGAGAAACACCTTGGGGATCAACGCGCGGATGCCTGGCATGTCCCGTGCAGGGATTACTCGATCTGATCCACGGTACGCGCGGATCGTCGGGGTAGGCGCATTCGTGCGTGCTCCGCTCCGTTCGCGCACGAGAACCCTGACACAGGAGACACATGACAAGCATCCCGCAACTTGCCGCGCAGGATGAGGGGGCGGCTGCGGGCTGGCTCCATCACCCTCCGAGCGCTCGGAAAACCAGAACGTCCCGCATACGGGCGGTCGACATCGAGGCCGGCGGGCTGGGAGGGCCACACGCCGTCGCGCCGGCGTATCCCGCGCAGAACGTTCGATCGCGCGCGGAGGCGCCGCAGGCACACGACAGCGTGGCGGTCTGGTTCGCTCCCTTGTTGTCCGAAAGGCTTGCGCAGGCGGGCTTCGGCACGCTGGAGCAACTGGCGCAGCGCATCAACGACACGGGCACCACCTGGTGGTATCCGGTGCGCGGCATCGGTGTGCGGCGCGCCGAGCGCGTCGTTCAATGGCTGCATGAACAACAGGAGAGCACAGGCATCCGCATGAACCCACGAAACCTGCAAGCCCGCGGACACGGCCCATGCAGCAAGGCGGCATCGGAGCACGCGGCTGGATGAGACGGTCGGGGCGTGGTGCGCGCCGCGATCCTGCCTCTTTGAGGCCCGTCCGCGTCGCCGGGCAGGGGGCTTCAGTCCGGAAGGTCGTGGCGCGTTCCCTCTGCGGTTGCCCGAGGCCTGAGCTCGAGTTTCCGGCAGGCGCTGAAGTCGTCCTGCGCCTGGAGGTCGGCGCTCGACTGCGCAAATGTCTCGGCGAGCATGGCCAGCAGATGTCCAGCCACTCGCGGGTCCAGCGCAATGCCGGTTGCAAGCGAGCGCAGGGTGTGCGCGATCTCGGCATCATCCGCGTCCCTCACCAGATAGCCTGTCGCGCCTGAGGCGAAGGCCGATATCACCAGTCCCCTCTCGTCCGTATCCGACATTGCGATGACCTGCGTACGCGGCAGCTTCGCGCGGATGTCGGCGATCAACGCCGCTGCGTCGCCGATCGGATAGAGCTGCATGTCGACGAACACAAGATCGAAGGGCAGTGCGGCCAGCATCGCGTTGGCCTCCTCGCACGTGGGTGCGAGCACCACGCGGCGCCCCGGGGCGAGCAGGCCCAGGATGCGCTTCATGCGGTGCGCGACGGCCGGATTGCTTTCCACGACAAGGGCGCCAAAAAACAGCTTGGGTTCGCGATACATCCTCGAGGCGGTGTAGGTGGGCATGGGATCGAACACGGGCATGCTTTCTTCGAAAGTGGAAGGCCGTTGGCTGCTTGGCTGATGGTGCCCCAAGGTTGCTGCGGTGACATTGCCCGAAGATTTCGCTACTTTGCGGCTTGTTGCGCAGGCGGTGCGGGGCTGAACATGGCATCGCGCACCGTGCGGACCGCGTTCTTTCATTCCCCTCTAACGGGGCTCGAGCTCACGGGCCCGATGCCATGTCGGGCCCGTTCGGTCCGGCAGCCATTCCTCGCTCGATCGACCGCTGCAGGCGCCGGATCGCGAACATGCACGATGCCTGTTTTCGCGAGATGGGACCGTGGGGATGCGCGACCATGTGGTGGGCCTTGCGCAACATCACCCATGCGAGAAAGCACGAGGCTGGCAGCCAGGAACCACTGTGGTCGGCTCCGCGTGAATCTGCCGGGCCCGAGCGCATCGGTCATCGCGTGCCACCGCCGCGACTGTCCGCAGCGAAGTGGGTCACCGGCGACGTGTTGGCCTGCTGTCCCGTGGCTTGGCGGGAGGCCCTCTGGCAGCGTGCTGCGAATTGCGTCAGCCCGGTGCGGTGACGTCGCGCCGAAACCCCCTTCAGGCCAGGACCAGGGCGAGGGGCGCTTCCCGACGGATGTGGCAGAGCACCTTCCTGCGAGCCGGGCGGGTCAGGAGCTTGGGGTCACCAGGGCTTCCACCAGCGTCGCTTGACGTGCCGATGCTCGAGCGGTCGCAAGTCCAGCGTGTCGTAGTCGGGAGGGAGGGCGCCAGCACGTCGGCGCAGTTCGCTTTCCAACTGATGGGCAACGCCGCGGGCATGCAGGTCGCCTTGCAACGCCCGCCGGCGCCACTTCGTGGCCTGGGCGCCCAGTTCTTCGTCGGGCAGCGTCTCTGTCTCAATCATGGTGTGGATGGTGATGAGGGCTGAGGACTTCGTCGAGCCCACACGCCGGTGCGTTCCTGAGCGTACGGATTTGCAGCGTTTCTTCATCGCCGGAACATGGGATGCAGTGCGAGTGGCTCGGGACTACCCGGGTGCTCATCATGGGTTGACGGTTCGCGAGTCTTTCGGGTCCTTTGGGGAGCACGCGAGTCAAGAGAGAACGCCCCCGTTGCTGGGATGTTGGTCGCTCGCGTACGGAACGGCTGTGGTGATTTGCTCGGCGGATTTTCGTGCGTCTAAAAGTGAGTTGATGAATCTCATATTTCGATGGAATGCTGAGGTCGTTGCCATGCAAAGTCGAATTTCTTTTCGGGAAATCAATGCCTTAGGCGCATCGTCTTCAACAAAGATAGGATGAATTTGGTAGGTATCTAGGAGGCTTCTGGTCGAGCCGCCGTTGTCAGTCATTTCCTACTCAGGTATCTTGATGTTTCAAAATAACATCGAAGGATTACGTGATGGGAGCGGTCGAGACGGCTGGAAAGCCGTGCGGGGAAGGGGGCGCGGTTTCTCCAAGAGCGCCTGAAGCAGGGCCTGCTGCGAACCCGTCTCTCATCGCGCTATGCACCCTCGCCCGCTTCCACCAGATCGCGGCCGATGCCTCGCTGCTGTCGCATCAACTGGGCCTTGCATCTTCCGAGGGTGTCGACACCGCCACGCTGCTGCGCGCAGCCAAACACCTGGGCCTGAAGGCCAAGTCGTCCCGCACCACACTTGATCGCCTGTCCCTGACGCCGCTGCCGGCATTGGCAGTGCTTCGTGGCGAGGATGGCGCCGAACGCTTCGTCATCCTGGCCCAGTGCGATGCGCAACGCGTCCTGCTGCAAGACCCTTCTTCTGCGAACGGCCGCCCGGTCATCGAACCCCTGGAAGTCTTCGCCTCGCACTGGACAGGCGAGCTCATCCTCATCACCAGCCGCGCAAGCCTCGCAGGCGAACTCGCCAGGTTCGACTTCTCCTGGTTCATCCCCAGCCTCGTCAAGCACAGGAAGCTGCTGGGCGAAGTGCTCTTCATCTCCTTCATCCTGCA
>NZ_FOBJ01000013.1:0-255251 GCF_900109805.1 Variovorax sp. YR750 | reverse complement strand
CTGGGCTCGTTCTTCGCGGGCTGCGTGGGCACGCTGATCCTGGCCGCCTTCGCGCCGCCGCTGACCGAGCTGGCCTTCAAGTTCGGCCCCGCCGAATACTTCTCGCTGATGATCCTGGGCCTGATCGGCGCCGTGGTGCTGGCTTCGGGCTCGCTCCTCAAGGCCATCGCGATGATCGTGCTGGGCCTGCTGATGGGTCTGGTCGGCACCGACGTGAATTCGGGTGTCGCGCGCTACAGCTTCGACATTCCCGAACTGACCGACGGCATCGGCTTCGTGGCCATCGCCATGGGCGTGTTCGGCTACGGCGAAATCATCGCGAACCTCTCGCGTCCCGACGACGAGCGCGAAGTGTTCACCGCCAAGGTCTCGGGCCTGTTCCCGACCAAGGAAGACTTCAAGCGCATGCTGCCCGCAGTGCTGCGCGGCACGGCCCTGGGCTCCGCACTGGGCATCCTGCCCGGCGGCGGCGCGCTGCTGGCTGCCTTCGCTGCCTACACGATCGAGAAGAAGACCAAGCTGAAGCCGGGCGAAGTGCCCTTCGGCAAGGGCAACATCCGCGGCGTGGCGGCTCCCGAGTCGGCCAACAACGCCGGTGCGCAGACCTCCTTCATCCCGCTGCTGACGCTGGGCATTCCGCCCAACGCCGTGATGGCGCTGATGGTGGGCGCGATGACCATCCACAACATCCAGCCGGGTCCGCAGGTGATGACCAGCAACCCCGAGCTGTTCTGGGGCCTGATCGCCTCGATGTGGCTGGGCAACGCGATGCTGATCATCCTGAACCTGCCGCTGATCGGCATGTGGATCAAGCTGCTGTCGGTGCCGTACAAGTACCTGTTCCCGGCGATCGTTCTCTTCTGCGCGATCGGCGTGTACTCGACCAACAACAACACCTTCGACATCTGGATGGTGGGCATCTTCGGTCTGGTGGGCTACACCTTCTTCAAGCTGGGTTGCGAGCCTGCGCCGCTGCTGCTGGGCTTCATCCTGGGCCCGATGATGGAAGAGAACCTGCGTCGCTCGCTGCTGCTGTCGCGCGGCGACTGGAGCGTGTTCGTCACGCGTCCGATCTCGGCGAGCCTGCTGGCTGCCGCGGCGCTGCTGCTGATCATCGTGCTGCTGCCGGCCGTGAAGTCGAAGCGCGAAGAGGCTTTCGTCGAGGACTGACCACTGGTCCCGGTTCTGCCTCCTTCCTTGAAAACGGCGCCTTCGGGCGCCGTTTTCCTTTTCTAGCTCTTGCCGGCCCGCGGCGGCTTCATGTGCTGCCGGGCCATCGCCAGGAAGGCCATCGCCGCCGGGCTCAGCGGATGCTTCGCCAGCCGGATGGCGACCACCGGGTACTCCAGCACGGGCCGCGTCACGCCCACGGCGCGCAGGTTGGCCGGCATCAGCACTTCCACGTAGCGCGGCGCGAGCGCCACGCCAGCGCCGGCCTGGATGAGCCCGAAGGCGGTCGACAGCATCGACACGTGGTGCACCACCTGCGGATACACGTTGGCCACGCTCGCCAGCTGGCGGCTCACGGCACGCCACACGTTGGCGTCGGGGTTGACGTGGATGAAGGGCAGGCCTTCGAGGTGCCTGGCCTCGACCGAGTCATGCTGCGCCAGCGGGTGGTCGTCGCGCACGAAGAGCGCCATGCGTTCGGTGAAGAGCGGCTCGGTCGCCAGTTCGGAGTGCTTCTGGCCGATGTCGGAACCGAAGCCCAGGTCCGCCTCCTGCGAGAGCACGCGCGAGATCATCTGCTCGGCCGTGCTGTCGAGCAGCGTCGCCGCCAGCGTCGGGTGCTTCTGCGAGAAGCGGCCCAGCAAGGGCGGCAGCAGGGCGCCCGCCGTCAGGTGGCCCACGGCCAGCACGATGCGGCCTTCGCGCAGCTGCGACTGCGAGCGGCAGGCGCCGACCGAATCGTCGATCAGCCGCAGCGCGCGCACGGCGGTGTCGACCATCATCTGGCCCGCGTTGGTCATGCGGATGCGGCGCCCGCGCACCACCAGCGGCTGAGCCAGCTCTTCCTCGAGCCGCTTGATCAGGTGGCTGATGGCGGGCTGGGTGAGCTGCAGTGCCTCGGCCGCCAGCGTGAAGCTGCCCGTTTCGGCCACCGCCGCCAGCGCCCGCAGCTGCTGCAGCGAGATTTCTTCGGCGGGGGCTCTGGTCATAAACGGTGTTGATAGTTGAATAAGCCGAATTATCTGGCTTGATGCGCCAGCGGTGCATAGCATGCTTGTCCCGTCCACAGGCACAGAATTCCCGCAAATGAAACGCCTCCAGTTCCTCCAGGCGCTCGCCATCGCATTCGGCATGGCCGCCTCGTCCGCCAGCCTGGCGCAGGGCTACCCGAACAAGCCGATCCGCCTGATCGTTCCGTTCCCGGCGGCGGGCGCCACCGATCTCTTCGCCCGCACGCTGGGCCAGAAGATGGGCGACAAGCTGGGCACCACGCTGGTGGTCGACAACAAGCCCGGCGCCGGCGGCGCCATCGGCTCCGACCAGGCCGCCAAGGCCGCGCCGGACGGCTACACCATCCTGCTGGCCACCACGAGCACGCACTCCATCGGCCCCGCCATCAGCAAGCTGCCCTACGACACGGTGCGCGACTTCACGCCCATCGCTCACGTGGGAGACGCCGCCAGCATCATGCTGGTGCCGGTCAATTCGCCGGCGAAGACGGTGCGCGAGTGGATCGACTACGCGAAGAAGAACCCCGGCAAGCTCAACTACGCATCGAGCGGCAACGGCACCATCGTGCAGCTCACGGCGGAGCTCTTCAAGGCGCAGGCCGGCGTGTTCGTCACGCACATCCCGTACAAGGGCACGGCGCTGGCCATCCCCGACCTGATCAGCGGCAAGGTCGACGTGCTGTTCGACTCGCTGCCCACCGGCATGCCGCACGTGCGCGACGGCCGCCTGCGCGCGCTGGGCGTCACCTCGCTCAAGCGCAGCCCGCTGGCACCCGAGCTGCCGGCCATCGCCGACACGCTGCCGGGCTACGAGTCGAACACCTGGTTCGGCTTCTACGGTCCGAAGAACCTGCCGGCGGACATCGTCGCGAAGGTCAACAAGGCCGCCAACGAGGCGCTGGCCGATCCCGAGGTGAAGGAAAAGCTTGCGCGACTGGGCATCGAGCCTGCAACACCGGGCACGCCCGACCAGTTCGCGAAGATGGTCGCGACCGACGCCGCCAAGTGGAAAAAGATCGTCGTCGACCGCAAGATCACCAACGAGTAATAGGCTCGCCCCCAGTCTTCGCGCACTTCGTGTCGCTTCGCCAACCCCCTACCGGGGGCAACACCAGAGGCCCGGCAAAGCCGGTTCCTCGGTGTTTCCCGAATTGTTCACGCCATCCCTGAAAGCACGGTATGAAGTTTGACTACGCCAACCCCTATCTCTCCACGCGCATTCCCATCTTCGCGCGCAACGTGGTCTCGACCTCGCATCCGCTGGCCTCGCAGGCCGGGCTGCGCATCCTGCAGCAGGGCGGCAACGCAGTCGACGCGGCCATCGCCACCGCTGCCGTGATGACGCTGGTCGAGCCGGTGAGCAACGGCCTGGGCAGCGACGCCTTCTGCATCCTGTGGGACGGCGAGAAGCTGCACGGCCTCAACGCTTCCGGCCCCGCGCCGAAGGCCTGGACGCCCGAGTACTTCAAGGCCAAGTACGGCGCCGACGCGGCCAATCCGCCGATGCGCGGCATCGATTCGGTCACCGTGCCGGGCGCGGTGCGCGGCTGGGTGGCGCTGAGCGAGCGCTTCGGCAAGCTGCCGTTCGCCGACCTGCTGGCGCCGGCCATCGACATCGCCGAGCGCGGCTACCTGGTGCCGCCGGTGGTGCAGGGCAAGTGGGCGGCGGCCACGCCGATCCTGCAGTCGCAGCCGGGCTTCGCCCAGACCTTCCTGCCGTGGGGCCGCGCGCCCGAGGTGGGCGACATGTTCCGCTTCACGGCCGCCGCTCGTGCGCTCAAGGCCATTGCCCGCACCAAGGGCGAGGCCTACTACAACGGCGAGATCGCCGAGGCGCTGGCGAAGTTTTCCGCCGAACAGGGCGGCGCACTCACCGTGGCCGACCTCGCGGCCTACCAGCCCGAATGGGTCGAGCCCATCTCGCGCGACTACCGCGGCCACACGCTGCACGAGATTCCGCCGAACGGCCAGGGCATCGCCGCGCTGATCGCGCTGGGCATCCTGGAGAAGTTCGACATCGCCTCGCTGCCGGTCGACTCGGTGCAGTCGCAGCACCTGCAGATCGAGGCCATGAAGCTGGCCTTTGCCGACGTCTACCGCTACGTGTCGGAGCGCAAGACCATGGAAGTGACGACCGAGCAGATGCTCGACGACGCCTACCTGGCCTCGCGCGCCCGCCTGATCGACGTGAAGAAGGCCCAGGACTTCAAGGCCGGCAACCCCGTGAAGGGCGGCACCATCTACCTCACGGCCGCCGACGAGAGCGGCATGATGGTCAGCTTCATCCAGAGCAACTACATGGGCTTCGGCTCCGGCTGCGTGGAGCCCGAGTACGGCATCAGCCTGCAGAACCGCGGCCACGGCTTCAGCCTGAAGGCCGAAAGCCCGAACGTGGTGGCGCCGGGCAAGCGCCCGTTCCACACCATCATCCCGGCCTTCCTCACGAAGAACGGGCAGCCGGTGATGAGCTTCGGCGTGATGGGCGGCAACATGCAGCCGCAGGGCCACATGCAGACGCTGGTGCGCATGCTCGACTACGGGCAGAACCCGCAGGCCGCATGCGACGCGCCGCGCTGGCGCTTCAACGCGGGGCTGGAGATCAACGTGGAGGCCGCGATGAACCCGGCCACGGTGCAGGGCCTGCGCGAGCTGGGCCATCACCTGGAAGTGATCAACGACTCGTACCAGGACTTCGGCGCCGGCCAGTTCATCTGGCGCGCGGGCGATCCCTCGGTGGAGGGCTACGTGGCCGCCAGCGACCCGCGCCGCGACGGCGCGGCAGCGGGGTACTGAGCCGGCGCCCGGACAGGGGTTTGCGGTTGCCGCGATGATCGGGGGATGAACAAGACAGCCGCGACGGCCGGCGATTCCCTCCAGCCTGCCCCGCAACCCTCCCGCGATGCCGCCAGGAAAGGCATCGCCACCGGTCTCGTCCTCGCCACCCTGGGCGCCATCGCGTTCAGCGGCAAGGCCATCATCGTCAAGCTGGCGTACCGCTACGGCGTGGACGCGGTGACGCTCATCATGCTGCGCATGCTGTTCGCGCTGCCGCTCTTCGCGCTGATGGCGTGGTGGGCCGGGCGCGGCAAGCCCGCGCTCACCGGGCGCGACTGGATCGGCGTGATCGGCCTGGGTTTCTCGGGCTACTACCTCGCGAGCTTTCTCGACTTCGCTGGGCTGGCCTACATCTCGGCCAGCTTCGAGCGGCTGATCCTCTATCTCAACCCGACTCTGGTGCTGTTCTTCGGCTGGCTGCTCTACCGGCGTCACCCGACGCGCCCGCAGGTGCTGGGCATGATCGTGAGCTACGCCGGCGTGCTGCTGGTGTTCGGCCACGAGCTGTGGACCGGAGGCGGCGGCAAGGGCGGCGGGGCTGCGGCGTGGGGCGCCTTCCTGGTGTTCCTGAGCGCGGTGAGCTATGCGGGCTACCTCGTCTACAGCGGCGAATTCGTCAAGCGGCTGGGGTCGCTGCGGCTCGTGGGGCTGGCCACCACCGTGGCCTGCGTGCTGTGCATATTGCAGTTCGTGCTGACGCGGCCGATGAGCGTGGCCATGGATGTCGCGCCCGAGGTGATCTGGCTGTCGGTGCTCAACGCCACGCTGTGCACGGCGGTGCCCGTGCTCATGGTGATGATGGCCATCGAGCGCATCGGCCCTGCCATGGCCGCGCAGACCGGCATGATCGGGCCGCTGTCGACCATCCTCATGGGGGTGGTCATACTTGGCGAGCCGTTCACGCCGTGGATCGCGGCCGGCACCGTGCTCGTGATCGCGGGCATTTTCGTTTTCACGCGCAAGGGGCGCTGAGCCCCTTGCCGTTTGTTTGACTGGAGCAGGAACATGGATCTGGGTATTGCAGGCAAGACCGCGCTGGTGTGCGGCGCGAGCAAGGGGTTGGGCTACGGCTGCGCCGAGGCGCTGGTGCGCGAGGGCGTCAACGTGGTGATCGTGGCGCGCGGCGCCGAGGCGCTGGAAGCCGCCGCGAAGAAGCTGACGGAGGCGGCCGGTGCGTCGGGCTCCTTCGTCAAGCACGTGGCCGCCGACATCACCACCGAGGCCGGCCGCGCCGCGGTGTTCGCGCTGGGCCATGACTTCGACATCGTCGTCACCAACGCAGGCGGCCCGCCGCCCGGCGACTTCCGCAACTGGGACCGCGAGGCGTGGATCAAGGCGGTCGACGCCAACATGCTCACGCCCATCGAGCTCATCAAGGCCACGGTGGACGGCATGGCCAAGCGCGGCTACGGCCGCATCGTGAACATCACCTCGAGCTCGGTGAAGTCGCCCATCGACATCCTGGGTTTGTCGAACGGCGCGCGCAGCGGCCTCACCGGCTTCGTGGCCGGTGTGGCGCGCACGGCCGTCGCGGCGCAGGGCGTGACCATCAACAACCTGCTGCCGGGCTCCTTCGATACCGACCGCCTGAAGGGCACGATGGCCGGCGCCGCGCAGAAGTCGGGCCAGGACTTCGACACCGTGTGGGAAGCCCGCAAGAAGAACATTCCGGCCAAGCGCTTCGGCACGCCGGCCGAGTTCGGCGCCATCTGCGCCTTCCTGTGCAGCATGCAGGCCGGCTACATGACCGGCCAGAACATCCTGGCCGACGGCGGCGCCTACCCAGGCACCTACTGAGCGCGGTTCACGAGAGCGACGGGAGGCGCATCGTGAGCAGGGAGTCATTCGAAAAAATAACGCTGGTCTCGGTCACGGGGCTGCCCGATGCGCGCGGCGCGGCGCTGGCGCTGCAGCACAGCCAGGCGCAGATGCCCGGTGCGCGCGCGTTGCTGTGCAGCCCGCAGGCGCCCGGCGACCTTGCACCCGGCATCGAACATCTGCGGATCGCACCGCTGAACTACCACGAGTACAGCTGGTTCATGATGTTCGCGCTCTGGCGCGTGGTGCGCACGGAGTTCGCGCTGGTCGTGCAGGAAGACGGCTGGGTCGTCAACGCGGCCAACTGGAGCGACGAATTCCTGGGCTGCGACTACATCGGCGCGCCCATCCATCTCGCGAAGATCGATGCCCCGCAGGGCACGTACTGGCGCAACAGCTTCGATTGGGCCGACGAACTGGGCAAGCCCGGCCACGTCGTCACGCCGATCCAGAACGGCGGCTTCAGCCTGCGCAGCATGCGCTTCATGCGGGCGCTGGTCGACCATCCGCACATCCGCGTGGAGATTCCGCCGCCCGATGCAGTGGGCGGCGATCCTCTGCGGATGCACTGGGACCACAACGCGCTGCTCGAAGACGTGCAGCTCAGCGGCGTGCTGCGCCCCGCGCTGGAGGCCGTCGGCATGCGCTTCGCGCCGCTGGAGCTGGCGCGCAGCTTCGCCATCGAGCATGCGGGGCCGCAGCTGCACCATGGCTACAACGCGATGCTGCTGTTCGGTCATCACGCGAAGGTGCGGCAGCTGGCGAGCCTGTCGCCGCTCACGCTGCGTTCGCTGATCCCGCTGTCGCAGCTCGACAGCTGGTATGGCGAGCGCGACATCCTGCAGATGTTCGAGCGCAACGGCTATCGCATCGAGTTCGCGCCGGAACCTGGGGCTCCCGTCGCAGCCGCAACGCGCAAGGTCTACGACTGCATCACCTACAACGGCGAGGCCGACATCCTCGCGGTGCGGCTGCACGAGTTGTCGGAGGTGGTCGATTGCTTCGTGATCGTCGAGGCCGACCGCACCTTCAGCGGCGAGCCGAAGGCGCTTCGCTTCGATGCCGCCGACCCGCGCATCGCGCCGTTCCTGCCGCGCATCCGCTACATCGCCGTGCACGACATGCCGGTGATCGACGAGGCAGCCGACGCCGCGCCCGTGGTGGGCGACTGGCACTCCGACGCGCCGAAGTCGGGCTTCTGGATCCGCGAGAAATTCCAGCGCAACCAGGTCATGCGCGGGCTGCACGATGCGGCGCCGCACGACCTGGTGATGATCTCCGACGCCGACGAGATCCCGCGTGCCGAGGTGGTCCGCGCGATGCGCGACGACCGCCGGCATGAAGCCTTCGGCCTGTGCCTGGCCTTCTATTACTTCTATGCGAACTACCGCAACGTCGAGGGACCCGAGGCCTCTTCGGTATGGACGGTGGCGGTCGCGCGCTCGCAGCTCGACAGCCTCACGCCCGACCAGCTGCGCATGCGCGTTCGCAACGGCGCACAGCCCGCGCTGATCCTCGCCGATGCCGGCTGGCACTTCTCGTACCTCGCGATGGACGAGGACGCCGTGCGCGCCAAGATCCGCGGCTTCGCGCACCAGGAATACAACTCGCGGGAGTTCCTCGATGCCGTCGACATTCCCGCGCTGCTGGCTTCGGGGCGCGACCTCTACGGTCGCCCGGGCTACGTCTGGCGGCTGGTGGACAAGGCCGAGGCGCCGGGCTGGATGCGAGAGAGTCCCGAACTGGCCAGGCTCTTCGCCTGAGAGACGTCAGCGCCTGGATGCCACCACGATCCCGCCCACGATCAGCAGGAATGCCGCGCCGTGGTACCAGTGCGGCGGTTCCCGCAGGAAGGCCGCCGACAGCACCGCCGCGAAAAGCGGCGTGAGGTTCATGAAGATGCTCGCCGCCTGCGGCCCGGCGCGCTGCACGCCGGTGCCCCAGCAGCGGTAGGCCACCACGGCGGGGCCGATGCCGATGAACAGCATCGCCGCAATGAGCGGCCAGCCGAGGTCGATGTGGGCAGGCGTCAGCGTCCATTCGCCAGCGGCCAGGGCGCCCGACCATGCGATGCCGAACACCAGCTGCGCCATCAGGAACGAGGCCCAGTCCTGCCGCACCGCGCGGGGCTCGTGCGTGCGCGCCAGCAGCCAGCTGTAGAAGGCCCAGGCGATGGTGCCCGCGATCATGTACAGGTCGCCCGGCACCAGCCGCAGCCCGAGCAGCTGTTGCCATTCGCCGCGGCTGAGCACCAGCAGCACACCCACCATCGACAGCAGCGCGCCGCCGATCTCGCGCGAGCTGACGCGCGCGCGGAAGAAGAGGGCGCCCACCGCGAGCATCCACAGCGGCAGGCTCGATCCGACCAGCGTCACGTTGATGGGCGTGGAGGTCTGAAGCGCCAGGTACTGGAAGGCGTTGTACAGGCCGATGCCCAGCAGCCCGAGCACGGCGTAGCGCTTCCAGTGCGCCCAAAGCGGGCTGCCGCGACGCAGCACCGGCACGGCCAGCGGAAGCAGCAGCGCGAACGCGATCACCCAGCGCACGAAGTTCAGCGTGAGCGGCGACACCAGTTCGCGCACCAGCCTGCCGACGACGGCGTTGCCGGCCCACAGCAGCGGCGGAACGACGAGCAGGAAGACGGTGAGAGGGGCGAGGCGCTGCGGCTGTGTCTGCATGGGCGCCGACTCTACCGGGCAATGATTCCCCGCGCCGTCGCGGGAAGCTCAAACATGGCAGGATGCCTTTCCCTTCTTCTTTCCCTTCTTTACTTTCCAGAGCTTGGAGACAGCAACGATGAAGAGCAAAGCCGTCCGTATCGACCGTCATGGCGGTCCCGAAGAACTGAAGATCGTCGAGGTGGAGGTCGGCGAGCCCGGCCCGGGCGAGATCCGCATCCGCCACAAGGCCGTGGGCCTGAACTTCATCGACACCTACCAGCGCAGCGGGCTCTACCCGTTCCAGATGCCGCTGCAGCTCGGGATGGAAGCCTCGGGCGTGGTCGAGGCGGTGGGCGAGGGTGTCACCCACCTGAAGGCGGGCGACCGCGCGGCCTACGCGAGCCAGCCGCCCGGCGCCTACAGCGAGCTGCGCGTGATGCCGGCGAAGAACGTGTGCAGGCTGCCCGACGACATCTCCTTCGAGACCGGCGCCGCCATGATGCTCAAGGGCCTGACCACGCAATACCTGCTGAAGAAGACGCTGCCGGCCGAAGGCCTGCAGGCCGGCGACTTTATCCTTTTCCACGCGGCTGCCGGCGGCGTCGGGCTGATCGCCTGCCAGTGGGCCAAGGCGCTGGGCCTGCAGCTGATCGGCACGGCCGGCAGCGACGCCAAGTGCAAGCTCGCGCTGGAATACGGCGCGGCGCACGCCATCAACTACAGCACCGAGAACTTCGCGGCCCGCGTGAAGGAGATCACCGGCGGCAAGGGCGTGAAGGTGGTGTACGACTCGGTGGGCAAGGACACCTTCGAGGGCTCCATCGACTGCCTGCGCCCGTTCGGCCTGCTGGCGATCTTCGGCAACGGTTCCGGTCCGGTGCCGCCGGTCAACCTCGGCATGCTGGCCTCCAAGGGCTCGCTCTACATCACCCGGCCCACGCTCTTCACTCACATGGCGACGCGCGAAAGCACGCAGGCGATGGCCGACGACCTGTTCGCGGTGGTGCGAAGCGGCGCGGTGAAGATCCCCATCGAGCAGCGCTATCCGCTGGCCGACGTGCAGCAGGCGCACCGCGACCTGGAAGCGCGCAAGACCACGGGCTGCACGATCCTGACGCTCTGAGCCTTTGGTTGTACGGGCGCCAGTCTTGTCCTACCGGCGCAGGGGTGTCATGCCTTCGACTTGTGCAAAGCGCACTTTGTAGCCTGTGGGCACAGTACAGAGGCAAGCCACTCCATGACCACCGTTCGCACTTTCATCGTCGAGGACAACCCCACCATCCGCAGGAACCTGGCGGGCACACTGCGGGAGGTGGCGCGGGTCGATCCCGTCGGCGAGGCCGAGTCCGAGGAAGAGGGCTCGCGCTGGCTGACCCGGAACCTGTCGCAGTGGGACCTGGCCATCGTCGACCTGTTCCTGAAGGACGGCACCGGCTTTCGCGTGCTCGAGGCCTGCCGCGACCGCAGCCCGTGGCAGAAGATCGTGGTGCTCAGCAACTACGCCACGCCCGAGATGCGGCGCAAGTGCGTGCACCTCGGCGCCGACGCGGTGTTCGACAAGGCCACCGAGATCGACGACCTGATCGACTACTGCCTCAGCCGCCGTCAGGCGCAGTTCAGTTCGTCCGCGGCACACTGAAGCGCTGAGGTAGGGCATTTTCCGGCTGTCCGGCAGCGATGCCGGAATTCACCGAAAATCCACCCTCGAATGGCGCGAGGAGCACGCGCCGGGCTCCGCAAAGTGGCGACGAGATTCATGCGCGGAAATCACACATTCCCCTGCTGAGTCGGCCTGCGCGCCTGCAACGCGCGTGGCGTTCGTCCCGAGTTGCTACATGTCCCGCCCCCGTTTCCTTCCCGACAACTTCACCCTCGCGCTTCTTTCGGTCGTGACCCTCGCAAGCCTGCTGCCGGCCAGCGGGCAGGTCGCGCATTTCTTCGAGGGGCTGACCACGGTCGCCATCGGCCTGCTGTTCTTCCTGCACGGGGCCAAGCTGTCGCGCGAGGCGATCGTGAACGGGCTCATGCACTGGCGGCTGCACCTGCTGGTGTTCGGCAGCACCTTCGTGCTGTTTCCGGTGCTCGGGCTGGCGCTCAAGCCCTTCCTGCTGCCGCTGGTGACGCCCCAGCTCTACACCGGCGTGCTGTACCTGTGCGTGCTGCCCGCCACGGTGCAGTCGGCCATCGCCTTCACCGCGATGGCTCGGGGCAACATGCCGGCGGCCATCTGCAGCGCTTCGGCGTCCACCCTGCTGGGGGTGTTCATCACGCCGGTGCTGGTCAACCTGGTGGTCCTGCCCGACGGCGGCCATGCGACCTCGTCGCTGGACTCCATCGGCCGCATCCTGCTGCAGCTGATGGTGCCGTTCGCGGCCGGGCATCTGCTGCGCCCGGTGATCGGGAAGTGGATCCAGCGCCGCGCCGCGGTGCTGAAGTTCGTCGACCAGGGCTCGATCCTGCTGGTGGTCTACACCGCGTTCAGCGCGGCCGTGATCGAGGGGCTGTGGCGGCAGGTGCCGGCGCATGCGCTGGTCGGCCTGCTGGTGGTGTGCGCGGTGGTGCTGGGGCTGGCCCTGAGCCTCACGACCCTGCTGGCGCGCAAGCTGGGCTTCGACACCGAGGACGAGATCACCATCGTGTTCTGCGGCTCCAAGAAGAGCCTGGCCAGCGGCATCCCGATGGCGAAGGTGCTGTTCGCCTCGCACGCAGTGGGGGCCATCGTGCTGCCGCTGATGCTGTTCCACCAGATGCAGCTGATGGTCTGCGCGGTGCTGGCGCAGCGCTATGCGCGGCGGGGGCGCGAGACTTCCCTGCTGAAGACGGCCGAGTAGCCCGCAGGCAGCCGCAGGCCGTTCAGCCTTCGATGTTGCCCAGCCGCGATTCCCGCAGCCGGCTGGGCGCCAGCGCCCCGGCCGACTCCAGGATCGGGTACGCGATCGAGCAGATGTGCGAGTTGATGCGCTTCAGGTCGCTGATCAGGTCGATGTGCAGCGAGCTGGTCTCGATGCTCAGCGTGGTGCGGTCCGACAGCCGGTCGAGGTGTGTGGTGGCGTAGGCTCGCTCCAGGTCGCGGAAGCGCGCCTTTTCCTCCAGCAGCTTCTGCGCGTCGCGCACGTTGCCGTTGAGGAACACGCTCATGCTCAGCCGCAGGTTGGCCACCAGCCTCCCGTGCAGCTCGACGATCTCGGCCATGCCGGCCTCGGAGAAGTTGCGCTGCGGTTTGATCTTCTTGTCTTCCACGTCGATGATCACGCGCTCGATGATGTCGCCGATCTGCTCCATGTTGATCGTGAAGCTGATGATGTCGGTCCAGCGCCGGCTTTCCTCCTCGCCCAGCGCCTCGCGCGAGATGCGCGTCATGTAGTACTTGATGGCCGAGTAGAGCTGGTCCACCGTGTCGTCGAGCTGCCTGAGCTCCTGCGCCAGCCGCAGGTCGTTGTTGCGGATCACGTCGAGCGTGCCGATCAGCATGGTTTCAACCACGTCGGCCTGGTGCAGCGCCTCGCGCGCGGCGTTGGAGATCGCGAGCGAGGGCGTCGACAGCGCAGACGGGTCCAGGTGATGCGGCCGGGTCGTGCCGGCCGGCTGCTGCGGCTCCGGCAGGATGTGCGTCACAAGCTTGGCGACCCACTGCGTGAGGCCGATGAAGCCCACGCTGATCACGACGTTGAACGCGAGGTGGAACAGCACCACGCCGTGGGTCTGGTTCGGCAGCTGGGGCTGCACGTAGCGGATCCACAGCCCGACGAAGGGTGCCACGATGGCCACTCCCAGCACCTTGAAGAGCAGGTTGCCGATGGTCACCTGCCGCACCGACACCGCCGACTTGGCAGTGGTCAGCACCGCCAGCAGGCCGCTGCCGAGGTTGGCGCCGAGCACGAGCCCGAGCGCGACGTCCAGCGGCACCACGTTCGAGGTGGCCATGGCCGCCACCAGCAGCACCACCGCGAGGCTCGAATAGGCCACGATGGCCAGCACGGAGCCGATGGTGATCTCGAGCAGCACGTCGCTGTTGATCGATGCGAGCAGCGCGCGGATCGCCGGCGAGGAGAACAGGGGCTCGGTGGCCTCCACCACCAGCTGCAGCGCCAGCAGCATCAGCCCGAGCCCGATCAGCACCCGGCCGACGCGCCCCGCCACCGTGGCCGAGCGCGTGATGAAGAGCACCACGCCCACGAAGATGAACATCGGCGAAAGCCACGAGAGGTCGGCCGAGAACAGCACAGAGATCAGCGCCGTGCCCACGTCGGCGCCCCGCATCACCGCCAGCGCCGCCGGCAGCGTGACCAGGCCCTGCCCGACGAAGGACGAGGTCATGAGCGAGGTGGCGGTGCTCGACTGCACCAGCGCCGTCACGCCGATGCCCGAGAGGGCGGCCGTGAACCGGTTGCGCATGCTCTGCACGAGGATCTTGCGCAGGTTGGCGCCGAACACGCGCAGCACGCCGGTGCGGACCAGGTGCGTGCCCCACACCAGCAGGGCCACTGCCGCCAGCAGATTCAGGAGATGCTTCATGGGTGTCGGGTTCTATCCTTTTCGTTTTAGTTCGTTTTCGACCCCATTTTCCACAAGTGAGCGTCCAGGGCTAGGGCCTGTTCACACTATTGAAGGGGTCGCGTTGCTGCGCAAAGGGGCTGAATGCAAGGCGCCCGCGCGCAGCAAGGCTGATGCCTTGCAAGCGCGGGCAACGCCGCAGACAGCCCCTTTGCGCAGCAACCCGAAGGGAAGCCCGCCACAGCCCGCCCCTGCGCGTTGCGCTCCTTGAGCGTGTGGACACACGCACTGCGTCACGCGCCTTCAGGGGCGGGCTGTGGCGGGCTTCGCGACCCCTTCAATAGTGTGAACAGGCCCTAATCGATCAGTGCTCCGTTGTCGTGGAAGGGGTAGGGGCCCTCGAAGCTCCCCGACGCCGCGAGGTGGGTGACCAGCCGTCGTCCGCGCGCGGACCAGGCATGCACCCGGAACGAGGGCGGCTCCAGCGTCCAGGCCGAATCGGCGTCAGGAGCCAGGTCGAGGCAGACCTGGTGGGCCTGCGCCGGCGAGGTGGAGGCGATGGTGCCGCCGAAGCGCACGTCGATCGCCCGGTGCAGGTGGCCGCAGATGATGCGCTCGACGTTCGGATAGCGCGAGACCAGCGCTTCCAGCGCCTCGGCACCTTCCAGCAGGCCGATTTCGTCCATGTGGCCGATCAGCGTCTCGAAGGGCGGATGGTGCATGGCGATGACGACGGGCTCGTCGCGACAGGCGTCGAGCTGCGCCTCGAGCCAGCCCAGCCGCTTCTCGCACAGCGAGCCGTGGCTGGCGCCGGGCACGCAGGTGTCGAGCGTGAGCAGGCGCAGGTCGCCGATCCGTACCGAATACTGGACGAAGCCGTCGCTGTTCGTGCCGAGGTGGGCGTGGCCGGGGAAGCTGCGGCGCAGCTGATCGCGGTCGTCGTGGTTGCCGGGCATCAGGTAGACCGGCATGGTCAGCGGGGCGAGCAGGCGGGCGAGATGCTCGTACTCGGCGGCGCGGCCGAAGTCGGTCAGGTCGCCTGTGACGACCACCGCATCAGGCTGCTGGCGCAGGGCCAGCACCGACTGGACGGCGCGCTCCAGGTACGGGGCCGTGTCGATGCGGCCATAGGCCAGGCGGCCCGGCTCGCGGATGTGCAGGTCGGTCAGCTGGACCAGGATGGTGTTGCGGAGTGCTTGTGTGGTCATGCGCTGGTTTCCTGCGACGTCATCAGCCGGTCGGGGTGGATGCGCAGGCCCACCGCGTCGCCCGGTCCGAAGGGATTGTCGCGCCCCACATCGGCCACAAGCATGGGCTGGTCTTGCGCGCGCAGGTGGAGTTGCACGCGGTCGCCGAGGAAGGTGCGGCGCTCGACGACGGCGGCGGCCCAGTCCAGCTGGGGCACGCCGACCTCGATGTCCTCGGGCCGTACCAGCAGCGTCGCATGGCCCTGCCAGGCGCCGGGGCAGGGCATGGTCGTTCCTCCGAGTCGGACAACGCCCTGCGCGAGGGCGTCCTGCCCGCGCTCCAGGCGGTTGACCCGGCCCAGGAACTCCGCCACGAAGGGATGCGAGGGCGAGCGGTACAGGTCTTCGCCACGGCCCACCTGCACGATGCGGCCGGCGCGCATCACCGCGAGCCGGTCGGCGATGGCCAGCGCCTCCTGCTGGTCGTGCGTGACGTGGATGGCCGTGATGTGCAGCCGGCGCAGCAGTTCGGCCAGCTCGTCGCGCAGCGATTCCTTGAGCTTGGCGTCGAGCGCGGCCAGCGGCTCGTCGAGCAGCAGCACGCGCGGGCGCACGGCCACGGCACGCGCCAGGGCCACGCGCTGGCGCTGGCCGCCGGAGAGCTCGGCGGGGCGCTTGTTCTCCAGGCCGCCCAGGCGCACCAGGTCGACCAGTTCGCCGACGCTGCGCTTCTCTTCCTCGGGCGACACGCCGCGGATGCGCAGGCCGTAACCGATGTTGGCCGCCACCGTCATCTGCGGAAAGAGCGCGTAGCTCTGGAACACCATGCCCACGCCGCGGTGTTCCACCGGGCGCTGCGTGACGTCCTGGTCGCCGAACACGATGCGGCTGCCCGCGTCGGGCGATTCCAGCCCGGCGATCAGCCGCAGCAGCGTGGTCTTGCCGCAGCCCGAGGGGCCGAGCAGCGCCAGCACCTCGCCGGCTTCCACGCGCAGGCTGGTGGGTTGCAGGCCGCGCGTGCCGTCGGCGTAGGTCTTCGCGCAGTTGGCGATGTCGATGGGGATGCGTTCAAGTTCCATGGTGTTTCTGGATCAGGTTTGCAAGGTGCTGCAGGCCCCACAGCACCGGAAGGATGACGGCGAAGAAGACCAGCGTGTAGGCCGATCCGATCTCGATGCGCATCGAGGCATAGCTGTCGGCCAGGCCTACGGGCAGCGTGCGGGTGAGCGGGGTGTGCAGCATCCAGGTGAGGTTGAATTCGCCCACCGAGAGCGTGAACACCATCAGGCTGCCGGCCACGATGGCCGGGAACACCGCGGGCACCAGGATGCCCATGAAGCGCTGGCGGAAGTTCGCGCCCAGCGATCGCGCGGCCTCCTCGAGCGCGAGCAGTTCGTCGCGCTGGAAGGCCGAACTCACGGTGCGAACCATGAAGGGCAGCGTGAAGACGATGTGCCCCACGAGGATGAAGGCGAAGCTCTGGCGGAAGGCCGTGAGCTGGCCGTAGGCGAGGATCAGCGCCAGCGCCGTCGCGAGGCCCGGCACGGCGACCGGCAGGGTCAGCAGCTCCTCGAAGATGCGGGCGGCGCGAGAACGGCTGCGCGCCAGCGCATAGGCGCAGGGCACGCCCAGCAGCACGGTGCCGGCGACGCAGGCCACGGCCAGCGCGAGCGACCAGCCCACGGTGCCGCCGTAGTTCTCCCACACCTCGCCGAGCCAGCGCAGCGTGAGGCCGCTCTTCAGGCCGGTGCTGTAGTTGTTGACGAGGCCCGCCATCACCGACAGCAGCATCGGCGCGATCATGAAGAGGCTCACGATCACCGTGACGGCGAGCAGGAAGGGGGCCTTGGCCTGTGTGTTCTTTCGCATGGTGTGTGCCTCAGCGCGCGACGGGGCTCGCGCCGAAGCGGCGCGCGACGAACAGCACCAGCCAGGTCACGACACCCAGCGAGATCGACAGCGACGCGGCGAGCGCGAAGTTGGCGTAGTTGGTGAACTCGTTGTAGATGGTGATCGGGATCACCTCGAACTTGCTGGCCAGCGTGAAGGCCGTGCCGAAGGCGCCCATCGAGGTGGCGAACAGGATGGCGCCGCAGGCCAGCGTGGTGGGGGCCAGCTCGGGCAGCCACACGTCGCGCGCCACGCGCAGCCGCGAGGCGCCCAGCGAGCGCGCCGCTTCCTCGAGCTGCGTGTTCATCGATTCCGCCGCCGCGGCGTAGGTGGCGATGGCGCGCGGCAGCGAGAAATACAGGTACGCCAGGAACAGCCCGAGCAGGCCGTAGGCGAAGGTGATGCGCTCGCCGAACAGGCTGTCGCCGATGCTGGCCACCACGCCTTGCCGCCCGCCGAGCAGGATCACGAAGAAGCCGATGATCACGCCCGGAAAGGACAGCGGCAGCGTGAGCAGCGACAGCAGCATGCGCTTGCCGATGAAGGAGTGGCGCGCGAGGTAGATGCCCACCGCCGCGCCCAGCACCAGCGTGGCCAGCGTCACGGCCACCGACAGCGCGACCGTGTTGGCCATGCTCGTGAGGTAGCGCGTATCGGTCAGTACGGCGAAGTAGGTGGCCCAGCCCTTGTCGGCGGGCAGCGTGAGCAGGCGCACCACCGGCAGCAGCCAGAAGGCCGCGAAGAAGGCGGCCGCGGGCGCGACGCAGGCCAGCAGGCGCCAGCGCGGGTTCCAGGCGTTGGAAGCGTTGGAGGTGGTGGCTTGCGTCATCTCATGTCGCGCGGGTCAGCGCACTTCTTTCAGGTACTCGTCGGAGAAAGCCTTCTGCGCGGCGGCCATGCGGCCGTAGTCCACGCTCTTGGCGCGGGCGTATTCGCTCGCGGGCAGGAACTGCGCCTCGATGTCCTTGGGCATCGCGCTGGCGCGCACCGGGCGCAGGTAGGCCTTGGCCCAGATCGCCTGGCCTTCGTCGGACAGCGTGAAGTCGAGCACCTTCTTCGCGTCGGCCGCGTGCGGGGCCTTGGCGACCAGGCTCATGACGTAGGGCACGGCCAGCGTGCCTTCGCTCGGGATCACGAAGGCGACGTTGGCCTTGTCCTTGTACTTCGCGCGGTAGGCATTGAAGTCGTAGTCGAGCAGGATCGCGATCTCGCCCGAGAGCACGCGCGCGTACGAGGTCTGCTTCGGCACGATGGGCTCGTTCTTCTGCAGCGCCTTGAAGTAGTCGATGGCCGGCTTGAAGTTGTCGAGCGTGCCGCCGCGCGCCTCGTTCACCGCGACCGCTCCCACGTAGCCGACGAAGGCCGAGGCCGGGTCGAGGTAGCCGATCAGGCCCTTGTACTCGGGCTTGAGCAGGTCTGCCCACGACTTCGGAACAGGCTTGCCCTTGAGCGCGTCGACGTTGACCATGAAGCCCAGGGTGCCCGAGTGGATGGTGAACCAGTTGCCGGCCGGGTCCTTCAGGCCGTCGGGAATGTCTTTCCAGGCGGCGGGCTTGTAGGGCTCGACCACGCCGTCCTTAGCGGCCTGCACCGCGAAGGTCACGCCGAGGTAGGTGACGTCGGCCACGGGGCTGGCCTTTTCGGCGACCAGCTGCGCGAGCGACTGGCCCGAGTTCTTGTTGTCGGCCGGCACGGTGATGCCGGTCTTGGCCTTGATGGCCTTCAGCTGGGTGCCCCAGTCGGCCCATTCGGTCGGGCAGTTGTAGCAGATGGCGGTCTGCGCCATGGCGCTGCCGGCGACGAGCGTGGCGGCGACCAGGCCGAGGCGGGCCAGGCGGTGGAAGCGGAGGGACATGATGGGGAAGCTCCTTGGATGGAAATAGGCAAAGAACAGGAAAAGCTCAGGGGCGGGGCATTGCGGCGTTGTTGTCGTCTTCGTGCGCCGCAGCGCACGACTCGCCGTCTCGGAAGGAATGGGGTAGCAGCAGGCTCGCATCGGCCTGCAGCGCAGCGCCGCTGGCCATGGCCTGGATCAGCAGCTCGACGCCGTGCCGGCCGATGTCGCTGTTGGGCTGGGCGATGGTGGTGAGCGCGGGCGTGAGGTCTTCGCCGAGCGCGATGCCGTCGAAGCCGATGACGCTGAGATCGCCGGGTACCGACAGCCCGCTCAGGTGGGCGGCGCGGATGCTGCGGATGGCCAGCAGGTCGTTGGAGCAGATCAGCGCAGTGGGTCGGTTGCGCGACTGCAGCTGGCTCGACAGCGCGTCGGCGGCCGCCTCTACGAAGGGCACCTCGATGAGTGCGGGTGCCGCCAGCCCGGCCTCGGACATGCCCTTGCGATAGCCGCGGTAGCGCTGCTGCGCGCGGTCGGACGCGGCGAGCGTGCCGCTGACCATCGCGATGCGGCGGTGGCCCAGCAGCACGAGGCGCGTGACCGCATCGGCCACCGCGGCTTCGCTGTCGGCCGACACGCAGGGATGGTCGGGGTGGCGGTTGTAGGCCAGCACGTAGGGCACGCCGGCGGCCTGCAGGCGGGGCAGGGCGGCCGAGGTCGAGGGGTTCGACACCACGAGGATCAGGCCGTCGACGTTGCCTGCCAGCAGCAGGTGGACGGCGCGTTCCTCTTCGTCGAGCCGGTAGCCGGTGGTGACGGGAATGATCGCGTAGCCGCCCGCGATGGCCGCGCGCGCGATGCCCTGCAGGCATTCGGCGAAGGTCGGGTTCAGCAGCGTGGGCAGCACCACGCCGAGCACGCGGCTGCGCTGGGTGCGCAGGGTGCGCGCGCTGGCGTTCGGCACGTAGTTGAGCTCGTGCGCCACGCGCTCCACCAGCTCGCGCGTGGCGGGCGTCACCTTGTCGGGAAAGTTGAAGGCGCGCGAGACGGTGGCCACGGAGACCCCGGCTTTGGCTGCAACGGCTTGGATGCTCATCGTGCGGTGCTCATGTAATCGATTACATTGAACCGCGGCAGTATGTCTTTGTTATGACATCGGGAGAAAGCGGGAGAAACCCTCGGCTTCGACGGGGTGAGGTGCGCTCAAAGAAAAAGGGGCCCGGCGGGCCCCTTTTTCATGAGAGAGATGGCGAGACGGCTTACTTGCCTCGTCGAACCCGCCGGATCTCGTCGACGATCAGGCAGATGGCGCCGAGCGTGATGGCGCTGTCGGCCGCGTTGAAGGCCGGGAAGTACCAGTTGCCGGCATGGAAGCTCAGGAAGTCCACGACGTAGCCGTGCATCATCCGGTCGACCACGTTGCCGACGGCGCCGCCCAGGATGCAGGCCATGGAGAACGAGAAGAGCTTCTGCCCCGCGTGCGACTTCAGCATCCACACGATGAACACCGCCGCGGCCACGCCGATGGCAGTGAACAGCCAGCGCTGCCAGCCCGAGTGGTCCGCGAGGAACGAGAAGGCGGCGCCCGTGTTGTGGGCGCGCACGACGTTGAAGAAGCTCGTCACGTAGGTCGCGTCGCCGAGCTTGTAGTAGCCCAGGATCAGCGTCTTGGTGAACTGGTCGATGATCACGATGATCACCGCCAGCCCGAGCCACGGCCAGATGCTGCCGCCGCGCGAACGCGAGGCCGACGACATGGTGCGGGCGCCGGCCATCAGGCAACGCTCCGCGATTCGCCGCTGCCGTACAGGTTGCTCGTGCAGCGGCCGCAGATCGTCGGATGGGCCGGGTCGTGGCCCACGTCGTCGCGGTAGTGCCAGCAGCGCTCGCACTTCTGCGCCGCGCTCGGCGTCACCACCGTTGCCAGGGCCTCACCGGCGGCCAGTTCGATGGCCGAGGTGATGAAGACGAACTTCAGGTCCTCGCCCAGCGTGTCCAGCAGCGCGAAGTCTTCGGCAGGCGCCGTCAGCTGCAGGTTGGCCTGCAGCGAGGAGCCGACCTTGCCTTCTGCGCGCACGGCCTCGATGTCCTTGTTGACCACGTCGCGGATCTCGCGGATGCGGTTCCACTTGGCCAGCAGTGCCTCGTCGGGCGCGGCGAACTGGCTGTAGGTCTGCGTGAAGATCGAGTCGCCCGGCTTGCCGGTGCCCACGATCTTCCAGGCTTCCTCGGCCGTGAAGCTCAGGAACGGCGCCATCCAGCGCAGCATTGCCTGCGAGATGTGCCACAGCGCGGTCTGGGCGCTGCGGCGCGCCAGCGAGCCCGGGGCCGTCGTGTAGAGGCGGTCCTTCAGGATGTCGAGGTAGAAGCCGCCCAGGTCTTCCGAGCAGTAGATCTGCAGCTTGGCCACCACCGGGTGGAACTCGTACACCTTGTAGTGCGCGAGGATCTCGGCCTGGAACTGCGCGGCGCGCGACAGCGCGTAGCGGTCGATCTCGAACAGCTGGTCGAGCGGCACGCCGTCTTTCTCGATGTCGAAGTCGCTGGTGTTCGCCAGCAGGAAGCGCAGCGTGTTGCGGATGCGGCGGTAGGCGTCGACAACGCGCGCCAGGATCTTGTCGTCGCCGGCGATGTCGCCCGAGTAGTCGCTCGCGGCCACCCACAGGCGGATGATTTCCGAGCCCAGCTTGTTGCTGATTTCCTGCGGGTCGATGCCGTTCTTGAGCGACTTGCTCATCTTGATGCCCTTGGCATCGACCGTGAAGCCATGCGTGAGCAGGCCGCGGTAGGGCGCGCGGTCTTCCAGCATGCAGGCGATCAGCAGCGACGAGTGGAACCAGCCGCGATGCTGGTCGTGGCCCTCGAGGTACAGGTCGGCCTCCGGCCCCGTGTCGTGGTGCACCGTGGGGTGCGTGCCGCGCAGCACGTGGGAGAAGGTCGAGCCCGAGTCGAACCACACCTCGAGGATGTCGGTGCTCTTCGTGTAGTGCGGTGCGTCCTCGGCGCCGAGGATTTCTTCGGCCGTCACGCGGCTCCAGGCCTCGATGCCGCCCTTCTCGACGATGTCGGCGGCCTGGTCGAGGATTTCCATCGTGCGCGGGTGCAGCTCGCCCGAATCCTTGTGCAGGAAGAACGGGATCGGCACGCCCCAGCTGCGCTGGCGGCTGATGCACCAGTCGGGCCGGCCGGCGATCATGTCATGCAGGCGCGCGCGGCCGTTCTCGGGGTAGAAGCTGGTCTGCTTGATGGCGTCGAGCGCGGTCTGGCGCAGCGTCTTCGGGGCCTTGTCCTTGGTGAACACGCCTTCGCCCTCGTCCATGCGCACGAACCACTGCGCCGCGGCGCGGTAGATCACCGGCGTCTTGTGGCGCCAGCAGTGCGGGTAGCTGTGCGTGATGGTCTCGGTGGTCAGCAGGCGGTTGGCTTCGCGCAGCGCGGCGATGATTTCCGGCACGGCCTTCCAGATGTTCTGGCCGCCGAAGAGCGGGAAGTCGGGCGCGTAGCTGCCGTTGCCCTGCACCGGGTTCAGGATGTCGTCGTAGGCCACGCCGTGGGCGATGCACGAGTTGAAGTCGTCCAGGCCGTAGGCGGGCGAGGAGTGGACCAGGCCGGTGCCGTCGGTGGCGGTGGCGTAGTCGGCCAGGTACACGGGCGACAGGCGCTTGTAGCCCGCGTCCACGTCGTACAGCGGATGCTCGAACTCGAGGCCGCCGAGCTTCTCGCCCTTGACCGTGGCCAGCACCTTGCCGTCGAGCGCGTAGCGCGTCATGCACATCTCGACCAGCGAGTTGGCCAGGATCAGCAGGCCGCGCTCGGTGTCGACCAGCGAGTACTCGAGCTCGGGGTTGAGGTTGATCGCCTGGTTGGCCGGGATGGTCCAGGCGGTGGTGGTCCAGATCACGGCGAAGATGTCGCCGAGGATCGTGTGGTCGGTGCCGAAGGCCTTGAGCACCTTCTCGCGCTCGTGCGCCTTGAAGGCGACGTCGATGGTCTGGCTCTTCTTGTCGGCGTACTCGATCTCGAACTCGGCCAGCGAGGAGCCGCAGTCGAAGCACCAGTACACAGGCTTGAGGCCGCGGTAGACGAAGCCGCGCTCGATCACGCGCTTGAACGCGCGCAGCTCGCCGGCCTCGTTGGCGAAGTCCATCGTCTTGTAGGGGTGGTCCCATTCGCCCAGCACGCCCAGGCGCTGGAAGTCGGCCATCTGCTGGGCGATCTGACCGGTGGCGAAAGCGCGGCTCTTGGCCTGCATCTCGTCGCGGCTCAGGTTGCGACCGTACTGCTTTTCGATGGCGTTCTCGATCGGCAGGCCGTGGCAGTCCCAGCCCGGCACGTAGAGCGCGTCGTAGCCCTCGAGCTGGCGCGCCTTGGTGATCATGTCCTTCAGGATCTTGTTCACCGCGTGGCCCATGTGGATCTGGCCGTTGGCGTACGGCGGGCCGTCGTGCAGGATGAACTTGGGCGCGCCGTGGCGGGCGTCGCGCAGGCGGTGGTAGCGACCTTCGTCGTTCCATTCCTTCACCCAGCCCGGCTCGCGCTTGGGCAGGTCGCCGCGCATCGGGAAGGGGGTGTCGGGCAGGTTCAGCGTGGAACGGTAATCTTTGGGGGAAGCAGCGTCAGACATGTTGGATGCGAAACAGGGGGCTTGGACAGGCTCAGCCCGAACTGCATGAAGCGTGTCGGTGCGGAAGGTGAAGCCGTTCGCCCTGAGCTTGTCGAAGGGCGGCAGCACGGTGCGTGCAGGGCTAAATTCGGTCCCGCGTGGTCTGGCGGTGGGTTTCGGCGTGGGTCGATGCGAAGAACGCGCGAGCGTCGCGGCCATCCTTCGCGATGCCCGCGGTGAGGGCTTCGAGGCTGGTGTAGCGCAATTCGTCGTGCATTTTGTGCAGGAGTTCCACGCGCACGATTTTACCGTAGGCCCCTTCGGCGCCCAGATGGGAGGGCCACTCCAGGCAATGGGTTTCGAGCAGCACCCGTCCGGCATTGACGTCGTTGGCGTCCAGCGAGGGGCGCACGCCGAGGTTGGCAACGCCCGGCAGCGGCTGCTCGGACAGGCCATGCACCAGCACCGCGAAGATGCCGCTGGCGGCCGGCTTCCAGTGCTTGAAGCGCAGGTTGAGGGTGCGGAAGCCGTCGTCCTTGCCCGGCGCAGAGGCACCCAGAGCCCGACCCAGCTTGCGGCCGTGGACCACGTGGCCCGAAATTGTGTAAGGCCGGCCCAGCAGGGTGTGGGCGTCGGCCATGCGGCCTTCGGCCAGCGCCTCGCGCACGGCGGAGCTCGAAACCCGCAGGCCGTGCACCTCGTAGCTGTTCATGCGCGCCACGTCGAAGCCGTGGGCGTCGCCGGCCGCGTCGAGCATGGCGTAGTCGCCGGCCCGCTTCGCGCCGAAGCGGAAGTCGTCGCCCACCAGCACGTAGCGCACGCCCAGGCCGTCGATCAGCACGTTTTGAATGAATTCCTCGGGCGACTGGGAGGCCAGCCGGCCGTCGAAGGGCAGCACGATGGTCTGCGCGACGCCGCAGGCGGCCAGCTCGCTGAGCTTGTCGCGCAGCGTGCCGATGCGCGCCGGCGCCAGGTCGGGCTTCTTGGTGACGGCGGCGAAATAGTCGCGCGGATGGGGCTCGAAGGTGAGCACGCAGCTAGGCAGCCCGCGCTGGCGGGCCTCGGTCTGCAGGAGCGCGAGCATGGCCTGGTGGCCACGGTGCACGCCGTCGAAATTGCCAATGGTGAGGGCGCAGGCGGGGGCTACGCCCGGGTGCCGGAAGCCGCGAAAAACCTGCATCGGTGAGTATCTTTTTGATAGCGCCTTTCGCCCGTCGATTGGGCGAATCAGGCCGATTTGTCACAAAGCCGGTATATTGTGACGCAGTGCGTTGATCGGCGTGGGTCTCCAACGCGCTCCGTGTCCCTGGTCTTTCCGTGTTCTCTCCCTTTTCGAGGAGGCGTGTGTGAAGGTCTTGAAGCTGTCGGCCCAAGGGCTGCCCCAGTCATGGATTTCGCTGGAACAGGCGGTGATCCACTACGCGGCGGACGAAGTCCGCTGGGAGGTGGGCGCGCAGGTGGCCGTGTTCCGTGGCGGCCACAACGCCATCACCGGCGAGCAGTCGCAGATCGCGATCAACAGCATCATCGGCACCAAGGGCGTGCCGCGCATCAACCCCTTCGCCCAGCGGCCCGGACTCACCAACAGCAAGCTGTTCGCGCGCGACCGCAACGTTTGTGCCTACTGCGGCGGGCACTTCCACGAAGACGAACTCACCCGCGAGCACATCATCCCGTTCGCCCAGAGGGGCATCGACACCTGGATGAACGTGGTCACGGCCTGCAGGCCCTGCAACCATCGCAAGAGCAGCCGCACGCCCGAGCAGGCCGGCATGCCGCTGCTGTATGCCCCCTACGTGCCCAGCCTCTGGGAAGACTTCATTCTGCGGAACAGGCGCATTCTGGCCGACCAGATGGAATTCCTGATGGCGCACCTGCCCGAGAGTTCGCGGCTGCACGATTCCTAGCTGTTTCAGCCTCAGCGCTTCCAGTCCGGCGGGCGCTTCTCGATGAAGGCCTGAACGCCTTCCAGCGCGCTCTCGTCCATCATGTTGCAGGCCATGGTCTGGCTCGCGTCGGCGAGCGCCGCCTCGATGCCGGTTTCGAGCTGGCGGTAGAACAGGGCCTTGCCCAGCGCGAGCGCTGCGCGGGGCTTGGCGACGATGCTGGCCACCAGCGATTCGACCGCCGCATCCAGCTCCGCGGGCGGCGCCACCCGGTTCACAAGCCCTTTCTCGCGCGCCTCCTGCGCGCTGATGAATTCGCCTGTCACCAGCATCTCGAAGGCTTCCTTGCGCCCGAGGTTGCGCGAGAGCGTGACGCTCGGCGTGGCGCAGAAGAGGCCCACGTTCACTCCGCTGACCGCGAAGCGCGCATCGCTCGACGCCACCGCGAGGTCGCATACCGCGACCAGCTGGCAGCCTGCGGCCGTCGCGATGCCGTGCACGCGCGCGATCACCGGCACGGGCAGCTTCTGGATCGACAGCATCATCGCGCCACAGCGCTCGAACAACTGCTCGTAATAGTCGAGCGAAGGGGCGGCGCGCATTTCCTTCAGGTCGTGGCCTGCGCAGAAAGCCTTGCCGGCCCCGGCGATGACCACCGCGCGCACAGTGGTGTCGGCGGCGACCTCGCCCAGCGCCTGCTCGAGCGCGCCGAGCATGCCTTCGGAGAGCGCGTTGAACGCGGCCGGCCGGTTCAAGGTCAGCGTGACCACGCCGCGTGCGTCGCGCGACTGCAGGACGAAGGGGGAATCCGTGTCGGTCATGACCTGGCCCGCCTTCGCTTCAATAGGTCAGCTCGAGCACCGTGACGTGCTCCTTCACCGCGGGCCAGGTCAGGCCGGTGATGCGCTCGCCGTTGAACTCCCCCGTCACCGCGCGCGGCTGCTCGGCCGTCGCGAGGCGCAGCCGCGAGCTCGACACGCCCGAGCCCTTGGGCGGAACGCCCGCGGGCGGGGTCTGGCCGTCGAAGCGCATGGTGTCGCGCTGGGCGTCGAAGTAGCCGCGGGGCCGCGTGAAGACGACGACCGCATTGGCGCTGCCGTCGGCCGGCGTGACGCGCTCGGGTCGCAGGTTCACGACGCTGCTGCTGCGCGGGAACGGGCTGCGGTAGATGTGGGTGGTGCCGTAGCTGGGCGTGGCAAGCACGAACTCGTAGGCTGCGTCACCGCGTGCCTTGAACGGGCCCCAGCGGCCGTCGGCGCCGACGGACTTGGTGAAGACGGCTTCCCCGAGCCGCGCGCCGGTGGCGGGGTTGACCGCGTAGACGGTCACCGTGGCGCCATTCAGCGGAAGGTTTTCGGCGCCGATCGCGCGGCCGTTGAGCACGACGTCCGCCTCTGGTGCAACCTCGGTGCTGCGCGGCGCCTGCCCGGTGAGGAACTGCCATGTCGCCGCGAATGCCGCGGGCGAGAACGAAGTCTCGCGATGATCGACGCGCGGCAGCACGATGTTGGTCGCGCCCTTGAGCGCCGGCCCGTCGAAGCCGATGTTGGTCGGCTTGCCGGGAGCGCCGATCCACACGCCGTCGGGCTGGGCGTACTTGTCGTTGTTGTCGGAGCGCAGGGTCAGCCATTTCACGCCGGGTGTGACTTCCTCGCCGTTGGGCCCCTTCGGCTCGTTGAGCTGCTGCATGAAGCCCGAGAGCCCCGAGAACTCGTTGTTCTCGCGGAAGCCCTTCACCGCCCAGATGCCGTGCGCCGGGTTGCCGCCCAGCACCACGTGGCTCACGACCGCGGCGCCGCCGCCGTTCTGCACGTAGTTGCGGATGGTGTTGCCGCCGCGCGAGTTGCCGATCAGCACCACCTTGCTCGCGCCGGTGGCCTTCAGCACCTTGTCGACCTCGGCCTTGAGGAACACCGCCGATTCGCCTGTGGAGCTGCGTCCGGGCTGGGCCACGGCGTCGTCGTCGCGTGCGACCGGGTTGGGCTGGTCCACCGCGAACAGCCGCTCGCGCGGCCAGCCGTTCGACTCGAAGCGCCAGATCGTCGTCTGCCAGAGCGCGGCCGAGTCGCCGTTGCCGTGCATGAACACGATGGGCGGGCGTTCGGTGTACGACGGCGAAGGAGAGGTGGCGCAGGCGGTCAGCATGGCGGCGGCGGTCCCGGTGGCAGCCATGGCGACGAGAAGAGTGCGGCGGGTCTGCATGTTGTCTTGTTCCTGGATTCCTGTGGTGGGGGCCAAGTGAAAACGCCCGCCGGCGCGAAGGCGGGCGGGCGTTGGATGCTAGGTGAAAAAGACCGTCAGGCGAAGACGCCGGCCGTGTCCTGCATGCGGGCCGACACTTCGCCCAGGTGGTGCAGCGTGTCGCCGAAAGTCATTTCCATCTGCGTGAGCTTGCGGAAGTAGTGGCTGCCGATGTATTCGTCGGTCACGCCGATGCCGCCGTGCAGCTGCACCGAGTTCGCGGCGATGTAGCGCATCGACACGCCGAGCTGGTACTTGGCGCGGGCCAGCGCCTGGCGGCGCTCCTCGGCCGGGGCGTTGAGCTTGAGCGTCGCGTAGTAGCTCATCGAGCGGGCGAGCTCGAGCTGCATCTTCATGTCGGCGACGCGGTGGCGCAGCGCCTGGAAGCTGGAGATGACCACGCCGAACTGCTTGCGCTGGTTCAGGTATTCGACGGTGAGGTCCACGGTCTTGTCCAGCACGCCCACGCCTTCGGCGCAGAGGGCGGCAATGCCGACGTCCACCGCGTATTCGAGGGCTGCGAGGCCGTCGAGCGTCACCAGCGTGGCGTCGGCCTTGTCGAACACGACCTCCGCGGCGCGGGAGCCGTCCTGCGTGCCGTAGCCGCGCGCTTCCACGCCGCTGGCGCTGCGCTCGACCAGGAAGAGGGCGATCTTGCCGTCGACCTTGGCCGGCACCAGGAAGGCATCGGCCTCATCGCCCACGGGCACCATGCCCTTGGCGCCGGTCAGCGACCAGCCGCTGCCCGCCTTGGCGGCATGCGCCTCGCACACGTCGAGGCGGTAGCGTGCCTTGCGCTCCTGGTAGGCCAGCACCACGATGGCCTGGCCGCCCGCGATGCGCGGCAGCCAGTTTTCCTTGGTGTCGGCACCGGCGTAGCCGCTGAGCACCGCGCCGGCGATCAGCGTCTGCGCGAAGGGCTCCAGCACGATGCCGCGGCCGAGTTCTTCCATGACGACCATGCCGGCCACCGGGCCCATGCCCAGGCCGCCGTCGTCCTCGCCGATGTAGAGGCCGCCCAGGCCGAGCTCGGCCAGTTCGTCCCAGGCCTCGCGCGAGAAGCCGCCCTTGGCCTCGATGCCGCGGCGGCGCTCGAAGTCGTAGCCCTTGTCGACCCACTTGCGCACGGCGTCGCGCAGCTGTTCCTGGTCGTCGGTGAAATTGAAGTCCATGCTTTTTGTCTCCTCAGCCCAGAACCGTCTGCGCGACGATGTTGCGTTGCACTTCGTTGCTGCCACCGTAGATGGTGGTCTTGCGCATGTTGAAGAAGGTCGACGTCAGCGGTGCGAGCGCCGGGTTTCCGCCCGGGAAGTTGCCCTGCCAGCCGGCTTCCATCGCCTCGCGGATCAGCGGCAGCGAGTAGGCGCCGCCGGCCAGCATCATCAGTTCGCTGTAGCGCTGCTGGATCTCGCTGCCGCGGATCTTGAGCAGGCCCGCCACGTCCAGCGAGTTCTTGCCCGAGGTGGCGGCCGAGAGCACGCGCAGCACCATCATCTCGAGGGCGACGACGTCGACTTCCAGCTTGGCGATCTCGTCGCGGAAGCGCTGGTCGTCGTAGACGCCTTCGGCCTTCGCGATGCGCTTGAGGCGCTCGAGCTCGCGCTTGGCGCGGTTCACGTCGGCGATGTTGGTGCGCTCGTGCGAGAGCAGGTGCTTGGCGTAGGTCCAGCCCTTGTTCTCCTCGCCGATCAGGTTCTCGGCGGGCACTTCGACGTTGTCGAAGAACACTTCATTGACTTCATGGCCGCCGTCGAGCAGCTTGATCGGGCGCACGGTGACGCCGGGCGACTTCATGTCGAGCAGCAGGAAGCTGATGCCGGTCTGGGGCTTGCCCTCGTTGCTGGTGCGCACGAGGTTGAACATCCAGTCGCCGTACTGGCCGAGCGTGGTCCAGGTCTTCTGGCCGTTGACGATGTACTTGTCGCCCTTGCGCTCGGCCTTGGTCTTGACGGAAGCCAGGTCGGAGCCCGAGCCCGGCTCGCTGTAGCCCTGGCTCCACCAGACTTCGCCGCTGGCGATCCCGGGGAGGAAGCGCTTCTGCTGTTCGGCATTGCCGAAGGCCATGATGACCGGCGCAACCATCACGGGCCCGAAGGGCACGATGCGCGGCGCGCCGGCCAGTGCGGTTTCTTCCTCGAACAGGTGGCGTTGCACGGCGGTCCAGCCAGGGCCACCGAATTCCTTCGGCCAGCCGTAGCCCAGCCAGCCCTTCTTGCCGAGGATCTTGGCCCAGCCTTGCAGATCGTCGCGCGTCAGTTCGAGCGCGTTGTGTACCTTGTGCGAAATCTCCTTGGGGAGGTTGTCCTTGACCCAGGCGCGAACCTCTTCGCGGAACTTCTGTTCTTCGGGTGTGAAGCTCAAATCCATGCGTGCCTCGCTGTGTTGATCGGTTCACCGCAGACGCGGCTTGTCTCCGGAACCACGAGTTTTAGCACGGTCGTGCTGTGAAGCGGTGTCCGCGCCGCGACAAGGGCTGACCGGCTGCCGGACGACGGGCGCGGGGCACGGATAATTCCGCCTCCCATGAAGAACATCGTGATCCTGATCTCCGGCGGCGGCTCCAATATGGAGGCCATCGTGCGTGCCGCCGGGCGCGACCGCTGGGCCGAGCGCTTCGGCGCGCGCATCGCCGCTGTCGTGAGCAACAAGGCCGAGGCCGGCGGGCTGACGATCGCCAAGGCCCAGGGCATCGACACCGCGGTGGTTCCGCACAAGGATTTCGCCACCCGTGAGGCTTTCGACGAAGCGCTGGCGAAGGTGGTCGACGGTTACGCGCCGGCGCTGGTGGTGCTGGCAGGTTTCATGCGCATCCTGACGCCGGGCTTCGTCAACCGTTATGCGGGCCGGCTGGTGAACATCCATCCCTCGTTGCTGCCGGCGTTTCCGGGGCTGAACACGCATCAGCGCGCCATCGAGGCGGGCTGCAAGGTGGCAGGCGTCACGGTGCACCAGGTAACAACCGAACTCGATCACGGGCCGATCCTGGCGCAGGCCGTCGTGCCGGTGCTGCCGGACGACACGGCTGCCACCCTGGCCGGACGGGTGCTCGCACAGGAGCATCTGTTGTATCCGCGAGCCATCGCCGGCTGGCTGTCGGATACATCGTGTCACAATGAGTAAAGTTGTTTATATTCGCGGGTTTTCGGGAGTCCAGAAAGTGAAGAACCAATCGTTGCTGCTGGCGCTTGCCGGCGCCGCCCTGGTGGCGGGCTGTGCTGCTCCGGCACCCGCGCCCGCCCCTGCACCCGCGCCTGCTCCGCCGCCCGAGCCGGTTTACCAGTGCAATGCTGACGGCGCCCGTTTCGCCATCGGCCAGCCGCTGACGCCGCAGCTCGAAGCCGCCGCCCGAGTGCGCTCCGGCGCCGGCACGGTGCGCACGCTGAAGCCGGGCGAGGCCACGACGATGGAACTCAACGGCGGACGTCTCAATCTCGATGTCGACGCCCGCAATCGCGTCACGGACGTCCGCTGCGGTTGACCCTACCCAGGTTGCCGCAAAGAAAGAATGAGGCGGCAACCCGCACAGGCAGAACGGGCCTGCGCAGCCCGGCTGGCTAGATCGGTGTGAATCTCCTTCTGGGCACGCCGTCGATCTCGACGGTTTCGCCGAACATGGCGGCAGGCCGGACCCAGAGGCCGTGGGCACCGTACAGGGCGCGGTACAGCGTCATCGGTTCCAGCGTCTCGCTGTGCCGCACGGTACCGAGCACTTCGTATTCGCCGCCCTTGTAGTGGCGGTAGCGCCCGGGGGGCGTCTCGATCAGGGGAGGGAGGTCTTCGTCGTTCAACGGCGGCTTGCCTTTCTTCAGAAACTGTCGGAGCTTGATTTGACGGGAGTCGGATGGATCGCGCTGATTTTGTTCACCTGGTTCGACTGAGCGAGCATGCCAGTGCGGACGACAGCGCGCGCTATCGACGCAGCGTCGCGGCCTTCGCTGCGCTCGGCTACCTGTGGGTGCTGGGCTGCCTCGGGCTGTCGGTGGGCATCATCACCTGGGTGCTTTCCTCGATCGGCGAGGAGCGCTTCAACTTCACGCGCGGCTGGCTGCTGCTGTTCGCCCTGGGGCTCCTGTGGGCCACGCTGCGCGCGCTCTGGGTGCGTTTCGACGACCCCGAGGGCGTCGAGCTCCGCCGGGAAGACGCGCCAGCGCTTTTCGAGGCGCTCGATCGCATCCGCGCCAGGATCAAGGGGCCGCCGGTCCACCGCGTCTACCTTGACGACGAATTCAACGCCAGCATCCGGCAGGTGCCGCGCTTCGGGCTGTTCGGCGGCGCGGTCAACTCGCTGAGCATCGGGCTGCCGCTGCTGATGATGCTCGACCGGCGGCGGCTGCTGTCGGTGCTGGCCCACGAATATGGTCATCTGCGGGGCAATCACGGCAAGCTGAGCGCCTGGATCTACCGCACCCGGCTGTCGTGGCTCAAGCTCGACGCCAGCCTGCAGCGCAACGAAGGCGTGATGGCGCTGTTCTCGCAGGCCTTCTTCCGCTGGTACTTCCCGCGCTTCGCGGCCAAGACCTTCGCGCTGGCCCGCCAGGACGAATACGAGGCCGACCGCATCTCGGGCAGGCTGCTGGGCACGTCCGTGGCCGCCGCCGCGTTGACCGAGATCGCCATCAAGGGCAACTGGTACGCCAACGAGTTCTGGCCCTGGCACTGGGCCCGCGCCGAGCACGAGCCGCAACCCCCGGGTCCGTTCGAAGCCCTTCGCAAGCGCGTGCGCACGCCACCCGACGACGACTTCGCGCGCCAGGCGCTGCGCGAGGCGATGCGCCGCGTCAGCGACCTGGAAGACACCCATCCGGTCTTGAGGGACCGGCTCGAGGCGCTCGACCAGAAGGCGGCGATGCCCGAATGGTCGACGCGACCGGCGCTCGACCTGCTGGTCGACCGCAGGAAGTGGATCGAGTATTTCGACAATCAGTGGCGCCGGGCCCACGCGGCCGACTGGAAGCAGCACCATGCGCATCGGTCGCGCATCCGCGAGCGCATTGCGGTGCTGGCTGCGCGCGGCGAGCGCAACACGCCGGACGAAATGGTCGAGTGGGCCGATTCCGAGCGCCGGCTCGACCCGTCCGCCCCTGTGCGCGTGCGCTACGAGAACGCCCTGCGGATCGCGCCGGAGCATCCCGGCGCGCTGCGCGGACTGGCCCAGATGCTGCCGGCGAGCGACCGCGAAGCGCGCCTCGCAGTGCTCGAGCGGCTGCATGGCTCGGGTGCGGCCAGCCGGTGGTGGGCTGCCAGGAGCGCCGTCGCCTCGCTGGAGGACCCCGACACGGGTCCGCACGACGAGGAGGCGCTGAAGCTGTGGCGCGGCCGTCTCAAGGACGCGGAAGAGGCGGAGGCGCGTGCCTGGGAGGAGATCACCGGCACGCCGTTCTTCAGCCAGATCTCGCGACACGACCTCAACGACTACGAGCTCGGCGAACTGCGGGCCGACCTTGTGCGTTGCCTGCCGGCTTCGCGAGCCTGGCTGGTGCGGAAGAATCTGCGCGAATTTCCGTGGCGCCGGGCCTACATCGTGTTCGTCGAGCTGCCGGGGCTCGACGACGAAGACCGCTGGCACCTGTGCCGCGAGCTGGAGCAGACCCTCACGCTGCCGGGCGCCGCGCTGGTGCTGTGGGCGGGGCATTCGCCGAAGCTGGAAGACATCGAGCGCGAGGCTTTCGGGGTGGTCTGGACGCGCGGCGCGTAGGCTCCGGGGCCGGGCCGCCTGCGGCTGAGACAATCGGGGGATGCATCCCAAAGCCTTGTTGGAGGCCGCCGCCGATCTGGTCGGCCTCGTCCTGAAATTCGATCACCCCGCCGACCAGGTCGTCTCGCGCTTTTTCCGCGAGCACCGCGAGTTCGGCCCGCGCGAGCGCGCGACGCTCGCCGAAACCGTCTACACCGTGCTTCGCAAGAAGCTGCTCTTCGATCACCTTTCGCCTTCGGGCAGCGGCTCGAAGGAGCGGCGAATGGCGATCCTGGGCTTTCACGGCCCGCGGGATTTCCTGAAGAGCGCGCTCAACGACACCGAGAAGCGCTGGCTCGACAACTGCGACGCCGTCAAGCCGGACGACCTGCTGGAGCGGCACCGCCACAACCTGCCCGAGTGGCTGGTCGCGCCGCTGAAGGCGCAGCTCGGCGACGGTTTCTGGCCGCTGGTCGAAACGCTGCAGCAGCCCGCGCCGCTCGACCTGCGCGTCAATGCGCTGACCGACAAGCGCGCGGATGTGAAGGCCGAGCTTGCTCTGGCTGCTATCAAATCGGAAGCGACTCCGTTCTCGCCCTGGGGCCTGCGCATCGAAGGCAAGCCGGCGCTGACCAAGCTGGACGCCTTCGCGCGCGGCGCCATCGAGGTGCAGGACGAAGGCTCGCAACTGCTGGCTCTGCTGCTGGATGCCAAGCGCGGGGAGATGGTGGTCGATTTCTGCGCTGGTGCCGGCGGCAAGACGCTGGCCATCGGCGCGACCATGCGCAACACCGGCCGGCTTTACGCGTTCGACACCTCTGCGCACCGGCTGGACGCGCTCAAGCCGCGGCTGGCACGCAGCAAGCTGTCGAACGTGCATCCGGCGGCCATCGCTCACGAGCGCGACGACCGGATCAAGCGCCTGGCGGGCAAGATCGACCGTGTGCTGGTCGACGCGCCCTGCTCGGGGCTGGGTACGCTGAGGCGGAATCCCGATCTGAAATGGCGCCAGTCGCCCAAGGCGGTGGAGGAGCTGACGGTCAAGCAGTCGGCCATTCTGCAGAGCGCGGCACGGCTTGTTAAATCGGGTGGGCGTCTGGTTTACGCCACGTGCAGCGTGCTGCCGGAGGAAAACGAGGCGATCGCGGAGGCTTTCGGCGCCGCCAATCCCGATTTCGTGCCCGTGGACGCGGCGGAGCTGTTGCAAGGGCTCAAGGTCGACGGTTTCGAGGCGCTTTGCTCGGGCGGGGAGGGCGCCAGGCGCTACCTGCGGCTGTGGCCGCACCGTCATGCGACCGACGGTTTCTTTGCCGCGGTGTGGAACCGCAAATAGGTGCCGGACTCCAAACTAGGGTTAATCTGCGCCTTTCTTGAAGGTTTAAAGGGCTTGTTTTAAGCCCTGCCACCTTAAAATCGCAGGTTATCTGAAGGCTGCATCTTCGTGTGGCCATGATGGAGTACCTGATTCAATGTTGCTTCCTGACTCCGCCGTTCTGAATGCGGCCATCGAATGGCTCGGACACGGCCTGTGGGATCTCACCTGGTGGCAGGTCGTGCTGTACACGCTCGCCACCACGCACATCACGATTGCCGCGGTCACGATCTTCCTGCACCGCACGCAGACGCACCGGGCCATGGATCTGGGCCCGATCCCTTCGCATTTCTTCCGCTTCTGGCTCTGGATCGGCACCGGCATGGTGACGAAGGAGTGGGTCGCCATCCACCGCAAGCACCACGCCAAGTGCGAAACCCAGGACGACCCGCATAGCCCGCAGGTCAAGGGTATCGAAGAGGTGCTCTGGCGCGGCGCCGAGCTGTATCGCGCCGAGTCGAAGAACAAGGAAACGATGGAGCGCTACGGTCACGGCACGCCCGATGACTGGATCGAGCGCAACCTGTATTCGCGCTACAGCTGGCAGGGCGTCGGCCTGATGCTGGTCCTGAACCTGGCGCTGTTCGGCGCACTCGGCCTGGCCGTGTGGGCCGTGCAGATGCTCTGGATTCCGATCACCGCCGCCGGCGTCATCAACGGCATCGGCCACTACTGGGGCTATCGCAACTTCGAGGCGCCCGACGCCAGCCGCAACATCATGCCCTGGGGCCTGATCATCGGCGGCGAGGAACTGCACAACAATCACCACACGTACCCCACCTCGGCCAAGTTCTCGGTCAAGAAGTACGAGTTCGACATCGGCTGGATCTATATCCAGGCGCTGCAGAAGCTGGGCTGGGCCAAGGTCAAGAAGGTGCCGCCGAAGATGCTGATGGGCGACATCCAGCCCGTGGCCAACGAGAAGACGCTCGAAGCCGTCATCGCGAACCGCTACGAAGTCATGGCCGGCTATGCGCGCGAAATGCGCCGTGCCACCAGCCTGGAACTGGCTGCCCTGAAGAACAAGGGTGCCGACCTGTCGGTGCTCAAGGCCGCCAAGCGCTGGCTGCATCGCGACGACGACAAGGTGCCTGCCTCGGCCCGCTCGCATGTCGTGCAGGCCCGTGCTGCCCATCCGGTGCTCGACAAGATGGTCACGATGCGCGAAGAGCTGCGTCAGCTGTGGCTCAACACCTCGCAGTCGCGCGAGCAGCTGGCGGCCGATCTGGCGGCTTGGTGCCATCGGGCGGAAGCCAGCGGCATTGCCGGTCTGCGCGACTTCTCGACCCGCCTGCGCGCTGCCCGCGCCTGAGGCGTTTCAGTCTCTCGATCTAAAAAGCCGGCCTGCGGGCCGGCTTTTTTGTGCCCGTCGTAAATCCGGCCGATTTGATCGATCGAATAAATAAACGGGCAATAAAAAACCCGCTGGATCAACAGCGGGTTTTTTATTTGGGAAAACCGGAGCCGAATTACTTCAGCTTGATTTCCTTGTATTCGACGTGCTTGCGCGCCTTGGGGTCGAACTTCATGATCGACATCTTTTCAGGCATCGTCTTCTTGTTCTTGCTGGTCGTGTAGAAGTGGCCGGTACCCGCGGTGGATTCCAGCTTGATCTTTTCGCGTCCGCCTTTGCTCGTTGCCATGATTCAGCTCCTTAGGCTTGGCCGCGTGCGCGCAGGTCTGCGAGCACGGAGTCGATACCGTTCTTGTCGATCAGGCGCAGTGCGGCGCTCGAAACACGCAGGCGAACCCAGCGGTTTTCAGTCTCGACCCAGAAACGGCGATATTGCAGGTTCGGCAGGAACCGGCGCTTGGTTTTGTTGTTGGCGTGGGAAACGTTGTTTCCGACCATCGGGCCTTTGCCCGTTACGTCGCATACGCGTGCCATGAGGACACTCTTTCTTGAACAGCTGGCACCGGTGCAATCAGGGTGATTGCAGGTGTTTTGCAGCTTGACCTCGCCAGAAAACGGGTGGCGGTACCCCGGCTTTGCCGCGACTCGTGGGAGAGCCCTGTTTCGGCAAAGCCTCGGATTATAGCCCTTTTGGGCTCTCCGTTGGTTACAGCGTGCCGTCCTGCTCCAGGAAGCGCTGTGCGTCGAGCGCCGCCATGCAGCCCGTGCCGGCGCTGGTGATGGCCTGGCGGTAGATGTTGTCCTGCACGTCGCCGGCGGCGAAGACGCCCGGAATGCTGGTCATCGTGGCGAAGCCCTGCAGGCCGGAGCGGGTCAGGATGTAGTTGTCCTTCATCTCCAGCTGGCCCTGGAAGATGTCGGTGTTCGGGTGGTGTCCGATCGCGATGAAGCAGCCCTTGAGGTCGATCTGCTCCGTGGCGCCGGTCTGCGTGTTCTTGATGCGGATGCCCGTCACGCCCGAGTCGTCGCCCAGCACCTGGTCGAGCTCGTTGTGCAGCTTCAGCACGATCTTGCCTTCGGCGACCTTCTCCTTGACCTTGTCGATCAGGATGGGCTCCGCGCGGAACTTGTCGCGGCGATGCACCAGCGTGACCTTGTTCGCGATGTTGGAGAGGTAGAGCGCCTCCTCGACGGCCGTGTTGCCGCCACCGATCACGCAGACCTCCTGCTCGCGATAGAAGAAGCCGTCGCAGGTCGCGCAGGCGGAGACGCCGCGGCCCATGAACTTCTGTTCGGAATCCAGGCCCAGGTACTTGGCCGAAGCGCCGGTGGCGATGATCAGTGCGTCGCAGGTGTAGGTGCCGCTGTCGCCGGTGAGTGTGAAGGGGCGCTTGCTCAGGTCGACCTTGTTGATGTGGTCGAACACGATCTGCGTCTTGAAGCGCTCGGCGTGTTCAAGAAAGCGCTGCATCAGGTCGGGGCCCTGCACGCCGTGAACGTCGGCCGGCCAGTTGTCGACCTCGGTCGTGGTCATCAGCTGTCCGCCCTGGGCAATGCCGGTGATGAGCAGTGGTTGCAGGTTTGCGCGTGCCGCATAGACGGCTGCGGTATAGCCGGCGGGGCCGGAGCCCAGAATCAAAACCTTGGCGTGTTGGGGTGCGGACATGAGTAGAAAACCTAGGATGGACGCTGCTTCAGCGTGTACATTTTCAGGGTGGTAGCGATATATATGGAGTATCACTGCCCGGTTCAACACCGGGTGAACGGTGTTTTCAATGCGCGCGATTGTAGTAATCCATCGGCTTGCTGCTTTCTGGATTGCTCCGCCCGCTGTCTCAGGGATTGAATAAATGTCGATGCTGTCCAACCTCGAATTGCTTCGGCGCGTTCCATTGTTCGCGTCGTTGACGGCCACGCAGTCCGCTAGCATCGCGGACGCGATCATCAAGAAGCGCTTCAAGCGCGCGGAAGTCGTCGTGGAGCAGGGCAAGAAGTCCGATGCGCTCTACATCATCCTGACCGGCCGGGCACGCGTCACGAGCGCCGACAGCCGGGGCCGCGAGGTCATCCTCGCCACGCTGCATCCGGGCGACTACCTGGGCGAGATGAGCCTGATCGACGATGAACCGCATTCGGCGACCGTACGCACCGAGATCCAGTGCGACGTGCTCATGCTGGGCCGCGACGCCTTCGCGCGCTGCCTGCCCGAGAACTCCTCCATGGCCTACAACATCATGCGCGGCCTGGTGCAGCGCCTGCGCCATGCCGACCGCAAGATCGAGTCGCTGGCGCTGATGGATGTCTACGGGCGCGTGGCCCGCTCGCTGCTCGAATTCGCCGTGGAAGACGGTGCCGGCAATCTCAAGGTGCGCGACAAGATCTCCCGCCAGGACCTGGCCAAGATGGTCGGTGCCTCGCGCGAAATGGTGAGCCGCGTGATGAAGGACCTGGAAGAGCGCGGCTTCGTCCAGACGCTCGACGACGGCTCGATGATCGTCAAGGAACGGCTCCTGTCTCTGGCATGAGCCTCCAGGGCCGGGGCCGCCGTTGCAGGCGGCCCCGGCCTTTTGTTGTAGTGTTCGTGCGTCCGGCCCCTGCTTTTCGGGGCCGGGTGCCGTGTTTTTCATGACCTATTCGCTGAATACGCTTCAATCCTCCTCTGCCGCCGAAGGGCAACCCGTTCGCGTGCGCGCGATGCGCTTCGCCCACGAGATCACGCTGATCGCGGGATTCGCAGCGCTGCTGTTCTGGCTGCTGTCGATGCTGAGCTTCACGCCTTCGGATGCCGCTTGGTCCACCTCGGGCACCGGGGGCGAAATCAAGAACTGGGGCGGGCGCATCGGCGCCTGGCTGGCCGATGGCAGCTACTACGCCGCCGGCTATTCCGTCTGGTGGTGCCTCTTCGCGGGGCTGCGCGCCTGGCTGTCGTCGCTGGCCAACTGGCTGCGCGGCGGCGAGCCCTCTGCGGCTGAGCAGGCAACGCCGCGCGGGCGCTTCAACCGCAGCCGCCTTGCCTTCTGGCTCGGCCTGATCCTGCTGCTGTGCGCGAGCACCATGCTCGAATGGTCGCGCCTGTACCGGCTCGAAGCCCATCTGCCGGGCTCCGGCGGCGGTGCGCTGGGTTATCTCGTGGGGCCCGCCAGCGTGCGCTGGATGGGCTTCACCGGTTCGGCGCTGGTGGCCATCGCCGGCGGAGTGATCGGCTCCGCGCTGGTGTTCCGTTTCTCCTGGAGCCTGATCGCCGAGCGCATCGGCGCCCGGTTCTACTCCCTGTTCGAGTCGCGCCGCGAGAAGCGTGAGCTGGCAGCCGACATCGCGATGGGCAAGCAGGCAGCCCGCGAGCGCGCCGAAGCCGACGAACCCGCTTTCACGCGTGGCGATGTCGATTCCGGCCGGTCCGAGCCCTCGATGGCCCCGTCACACGGCGCCTTTGCCGGCGACGACGACGAAATCCGCATCGACCCGCCCCCCAAGCGCCGCGCCCCTTCGCCACCGGTCCAGATCGAGCCGGCGATGACCGAGGTGCCTCGCAGTGATCGCGTCGTCAAGGAGCGCCAGAAGCCGCTCTTCAAGGAACTGCCCGACAGCAAGCTGCCGCAGGTCGACCTGCTCGACCCCGCGCAGGCGCGCCAGGAGACGGTGTCGGCCGACACGCTCGAGATGACCTCGCGCATGATCGAGAAGAAGCTCAAGGACTTCGGCGTCGAGGTGCGCGTGGTGCTCGCCTCGCCGGGTCCCGTCATCACGCGCTACGAGATCGAGCCTGCCACCGGCGTCAAGGGCTCGCAGATCGTCAACCTCGCGAAAGACCTGGCGCGCTCGCTCTCGCTGGTGTCGATCCGCGTGGTCGAGACCATCCCGGGCAAGAACTACATGGCGCTCGAGCTGCCGAACGCCAAGCGCCAGTCGATCAAGCTCAGCGAGATCCTGGGCTCGCAGGTCTACAACGAAGGCAAGTCGATGCTCACCATGGGCCTCGGCAAGGACATCATCGGCAACCCCGTGGTGGCCGACCTCGCGAAGATGCCGCACGTGCTGGTGGCCGGTACCACCGGCTCGGGCAAGTCGGTGGGTATCAACGCGATGATCCTGTCGCTGCTGTACAAGGCCGAGGCGCGCGACGTGCGCCTGCTCATGATCGACCCGAAGATGCTTGAGATGTCGGTCTACGAGGGCATCCCGCACCTGCTGGCGCCCGTGGTCACCGACATGCGCCAGGCCGCGCACGGCCTGAACTGGTGCGTGGCCGAGATGGAGCGCCGCTACAAGCTCATGAGCAAGCTCGGCGTGCGCAACCTGGCCGGCTACAACACCAAGATCGACGAAGCGAAGGCGCGCGAGGAGTTCATCTACAACCCCTTCAGCCTCACGCCCGATGATCCGGAGCCGCTCAAGCGCGAGCCGCACATCGTCGTGGTGATCGACGAGCTGGCCGACCTGATGATGGTGGTCGGCAAGAAGATCGAAGAACTCATCGCCCGCCTCGCGCAGAAGGCGCGCGCCGCCGGCATCCACCTCATTCTTGCCACCCAGCGCCCCAGCGTGGACGTGATCACCGGCCTCATCAAGGCCAACATTCCGACCCGCATCGCCTTCCAGGTGTCGAGCAAGATCGACAGCCGCACCATCCTCGACCAGATGGGCGCCGAGGCGCTGCTCGGCATGGGCGACATGCTCTACATGCCCAGCGGCACGGGCCTGCCGATCCGCGTGCACGGCGCCTTCGTCAGCGACGACGAGGTGCACCGCGTGGTGGCCTACCTCAAGAGCCAGGGCGAGCCCGACTACATCGAAGGCGTGCTCGAAGGCGGCACGGTCGATGGCGACGGTGACGGCGACCTGCTCGGCGGCGGTGGCGACGGCGAGAAGGATCCCATGTACGACCAGGCGGTCGAAGTGGTGCTCAAGAACCGCAAGGCCAGCATCTCGCTGGTGCAGCGCCACCTGAAGATCGGCTACAACCGCGCGGCCCGCCTCGTCGAGGACATGGAGAAGGCCGGCCTGGTCAGCGCCATGAGCGGTAGCGGCCAGCGCGAGATCCTGGTGCCGGCACGAGCTGCCGAATGACCGGCTGCGAGGAGCGGCGAGCGGCAACCACCCGGGTTACGTGCTGAAAGGCAATTTGCAAAAGCGCCTTGCGGCATTGCAAATCTTCATCAAGGCCTACACCTGCCGCAATTCGCGGCGGGTAGGGTCGAAAGCCTGATGCACAGCCATTCAGAGGAATCCAAATTGAAATTGCGTCACTGGCTACTGATCGGCCTCCTGAGTTCCGCCAACGCCTGGGCGGGCGGGCTCGAGAGCCTCGAAACCTTCGTGAGGACGGTGAAGTCCGGCCGCGCCGACTTCACCCAGACCGTCACCGCCCCCGCGCGTGAAGGGCAGCCGGGCCGTACCAAGACCTCGGCCGGCACCTTCGAATTCCAGCGTCCCGGCAAGTTCAAGTTCGACTACCAGAAGCCCTTTGCGCAGAGCATCGTGGCCGACGGAAAGACGCTCTGGCTCTACGACGCCGACCTGAACCAGGTCACGCAGCGCGCGCAGGCACAGGCACTGGGTTCCACGCCCGCGGCACTGATCGCCGCGGCACCCGACCTGAAGGCCCTGCAGGCCGATTTCATGCTCGAAGCCGCGCCCGAGCGCGACGGCCTTCAGTGGGTCAAGGCCACGCCGAAGAACAAGGACGGACAGCTGCAAAGCGTGCAAGTCGGCTTCCAGGGCGATGCACTGGCGGCGCTCGAGATCCTCGACAGCTTCGGCCAGCGCTCGGTGCTCAAGTTCAGCAAGGTCGAGGTGAATCCCTCGCTGCCCGCCAGCGTGTTCGACTTCAAGCCGCCGGCCGGCGCCGACGTCGTCAAGCAGTAAAAGTAAAAAGCCCACGGGATTGGCCTCCACCGCGCATCAACCCCTTGCCGAACGCCTGCGTCCCAAGACGCTGGGCGAGGTGATCGGCCAGCAGCACCTGCTCGGCCCGGGCATGCCGCTGCGCATCGCCTTCGAGTCGGGCCAGCCGCATTCCTGCATCCTCTGGGGGCCGCCGGGCACCGGCAAGACAACCATCGCGCGCCTGATGGCCGATGCCTTCGATGCGCAGTTCCTGAGCATCAGCGCCGTGCTCGGTGGCGTGAAGGACATCCGCGAAGCGGTGGAGCGCGCCACCGCCGCGCGCGACGGGCTGACGCAGCAGCGCACGATCGTTTTCGTCGACGAAGTGCACCGCTTCAACAAGAGCCAGCAGGACGCCTTCCTGCCGCACGTGGAGTCGGGTCTCTTCACCTTCATCGGCGCGACCACCGAGAACCCTTCGTTCGAAGTCAACTCGGCGTTGCTGTCGCGGGCTGCCGTCTACGTGCTGCAGTCGCTCGACGAAGGCAACCTCAAGCAGATCGTGGCGCGTGCGCAGGCCATACAGGCCGTGCCCGCCATCGACGACGTCGCGGTCGATCGCCTCGTGGCCTATGCCGACGGCGATGCCCGCCGGCTGCTCAACACCCTCGAAACGCTCGCGGTCGCGGCCCGCGCCGAGAAGCTCGACCACATCACCGACGAGTGGCTGCTGCGCGTGCTCGGCGAGCGCATGCGGCGCTACGACAAGGGCGGCGAGCAGTTCTACGACACCATCAGCGCGCTGCACAAGTCCGTGCGCGGCAGCGACCCTGACGCCGCTCTCTACTGGTTCGTGCGCATGCTCGACGGCGGCGCCGACCCGCGCTACATGGCGCGCCGGCTGGTGCGCATGGCCAGCGAGGACATCGGCCTGGCCGACCCGCGCGCGTTGCGCCTCGCGCTCGATGCCGCCGAGGTCTACGAGCGACTGGGTACCCCCGAGGGCGAACTGGCGCTGGCCGAATGCGTGGTGTATCTCGCGATCGCGCCCAAGTCGAACGCCGTCTACAAGGCCTACAACGCGGTGCGCGCACTCGTGAAGACCGACAGCACGCGCCCGGTGCCCATGCACCTGCGCAATGCGCCGACCAAGCTCATGAAGGAGCTCGACTACGGCAAGGGCTACCGCTACGCGCACGATGAGGAGGGCGGTTTCGCCGCCGGCGAGCGATACCTTCCCGATGGCCTGGAGGGCCAGGTTTTCTACGAACCGGTAGAGCGTGGACTCGAAATCCGCATCGCGGAAAAGCTGCGCGACCTGCGCCGGCGCAACGACGAAGCCAAGGGCTGATACAGCCGTCTATACCCTGTTGCAGCATGCGCGCGAAGCGTGCATGACCCCACGCGCATACAGCATGACGTGAGCGGGTAAACCCCGGTCCGCGCGCACCAAATCAGCGCTGGTGCGTGACTACAATCCCGCCCACAAATCCGCCGGCGACACATGCTGGCTGGTTTTTTGCTTGTCAAGCCAGGGGCGCCAAACCGGTGACCCGGTGGGTGAATGGCACCCCAACGGTGCAACACATAGGAAATCGCGTTATGGACATTTTGCTGCAGCAGATCATCAACGGTCTGGTTCTCGGCAGCATGTACGCCTTGATAGCCCTGGGCTACACAATGGTGTACGGCATCATCAATCTGATCAACTTTGCGCACGGTGAAGTGCTGATGGTGGGGGCTCTCACGAGCTGGACCATCATCGGCCTCATGAAGGACGGCATGCCCAACACGCCGGGCTGGCTCATCCTCTTCATCGCGCTGATCATCGCCTGCGTCGTCGCGGCAACCCTGAACTTCGTGATCGAGAAAGTGGCCTACCGGCCGCTGCGCAACAGCCCCAAGCTCGCGCCGCTCATCACCGCCATCGGCATGTCGATCCTGCTGCAGACGCTGGCAATGATCATCTGGAAGCCGACCAACAAGGCATACCCGACCCTCCTTCCCTCCGACCCCATTCACCTCGGCGGCGCGGTCATCTCTCCCACCCAGGTCATGATCCTCAGCGTCACGGCGTTCTCGCTCGTGGTGCTCATGTGGCTGGTCAACTACACCAAGCTCGGCCGCGCGATGCGCGCCACCGCCGAGAACCCCCGCGTTGCAGCGCTCATGGGCATCCGCCCCGACATGGTCATCTCGGCCACCTTCATCATCGGCGCCGTGCTCGCCGCCATCGCCGGCGTGATGTACGCCTCCAACTACGGCATCGCGCAGCACGCCATGGGCTTCCTGCCCGGCCTCAAGGCCTTCACCGCGGCCGTGTTCGGCGGCATCGGCAACCTGGCCGGCGCAGTGGTCGGCGGCATCCTGCTGGGCCTCATCGAGGCCATCGGCTCGGGCTACATCGGAACGCTGACCGGCGGCGTGCTCGGCAGCAACTACAGCGACATCTTCGCGTTCATCGTGCTGATCGCCATGCTCACGCTGCGCCCGTCGGGCCTGCTGGGCGAACGCGTGGCCGACCGCGCCTGAGGAGCTCGCCATCATGAAGAACAGCAAGAACCTCGCCCTCTACGTCATCGGCGCCATCGCCGTGCTCGCGCTGCCGCTGCTGCTGCAGATGCAGGGCAACGCCTGGGTGCGCATCGCCGACATCGCACTGCTCTATGTGCTGCTGGCCCTGGGCCTGAACATCGTGGTCGGCTACGCCGGCCTGCTCGACCTGGGCTACGTCGCCTTCTTCGCGGTGGGGGCCTACCTCTTCGCGCTGATGGGCTCCACGCACCTGTCCGAGACCTTCGAGTGGTTCAAGATCACGTTTCCGAACGGCATGCACACCTCGCTGCTGATCGTGATACCGCTGGCCTTCGTGCTGGCCGCGGTGCTCGGCGTGCTGCTGGGCGCGCCCACGCTCAAGCTGCGCGGCGACTACCTCGCCATCGTCACGCTCGGCTTCGGCGAAATCATCCGCGTGTTCCTGAACAACCTCGACCAGCCGGTGAACATCACCAACGGTCCGAAGGGCATCACCTCGATCGACTCGATCAAGTTCTGGGGGCTCGACCTGGGCAAGGCGCTGAAGTTCGACGGCTTCACCATCTCGTCGGTCACGCTCTACTACTACCTGTTCCTGGCACTGGTGCTGGCCACCATCCTCATCTCGCACCGCCTGCAGCTCTCGCGCATCGGCCGCGCCTGGATGGCCATTCGCGAAGACGAGATCGCCGCCAAGGCCATGGGTATCAACACCCGCAACATGAAGCTGCTGGCCTTCGGCATGGGCGCGAGCTTCGGCGGTGTCTCCGGCGCGATGTTCGCGGCCTTCCAGGGCTTCGTGTCGCCCGAGTCCTTCAGCCTGATGGAGTCGGTGATGATCGTGGCCATGGTCGTGCTCGGCGGCATCGGCCACCTGCCCGGCGTGATCCTGGGCGCCATCCTGCTGGCGGCGCTGCCTGAAGTGCTGCGCTACGTGGCCGGTCCGCTGCAGTCGCTGACCGACGGCCGCCTCGACGCGTCCATCCTGCGCCAGCTGTTCATCGCGCTGGCCATGATCATCATCATGCTGGTGCGCCCGCGCGGCCTGTGGCCCTCGCCGGAGCACGGCAAGTCGCTGACCAAAAAGGGCGGCGTGCCCGTCGACCCGACCCATGCCGCAGTGGCCCCCGGCTCGCTGCAGACTCACGCACCGGGCGTCGATTCGCCCGCCGACGAGCTGCCTGGCGGCGCCAACCGTCCCATGTCGATCAATCCCTGAACGCCGAAGGAGAAATCAACATGACGGCAGACACCATCCTCGACGTCCGAGGCATCTCCAAGCGCTTCGGCGGGCTGCAGGCCCTGTCCGACGTGGGCATCACCATCAAGCGCGGCCAGGTCTACGGCCTGATCGGCCCCAACGGCGCCGGCAAGACCACGTTCTTCAACGTGATCACCGGCCTGTACACGCCCGACAGCGGCACCTTCGAGCTCGCGGGCAAGCCCTACCAGCCGACGGCCGTGCATGAAGTGGCCAAGGCCGGCATCGCGCGCACCTTCCAGAACATCCGCCTCTTCGCCGAAATGACGGCGCTCGAGAACGTGATGGTCGGGCGCCACATCCGCACCCATTCGGGCGTGCTCGGCGCGATGTTCCGCACCGGCGGCTTCAAGGCCGAGGAAAAGGCCATCGCCGACCGCGCGCACGAACTGCTCGACTACGTGGGCATCGGCAAGTTCGCCGACTACAAGGCGCGCACGCTGTCGTACGGCGACCAGCGCCGCCTCGAGATCGCGCGCGCGCTGGCCACCGACCCGCAGCTCATCGCGCTGGACGAGCCCGCCGCCGGCATGAATTCCACCGAGAAGGTGGCGCTGCGCGAGCTGATCGACCGCATCCGCCGCGACAACCGCACCATCCTGATCATCGAGCACGACGTCAAGCTCATCATGGGCCTGTGCGACCGCGTCACCGTGCTGGACTACGGCAAGCAGATCGCCGAGGGAACGCCGGTGGACGTGCAGAAGAACGAGAAGGTGATCGAGGCCTACCTCGGCACCGGAGGACATTGAGATGAGCGCAGCAACGATGATGAGCGAACAAGACACCGCGACGAAGACGGCGGGCAAGGTGCTGCTGAAGGTCAACGGCCTGAAGGTGGGCTACGGCGGCATCCAGGCCGTCAAGGGCGTGGACTTCGAGGTGCGCGAAGGCGAGCTGGTCTCGCTGATCGGCTCCAACGGCGCCGGCAAGACCACCACCATGAAAGCCATCACCGGCACGCTGCCGGCCGGGGCCGGCCACATCGAGTTCCTGGGCCGCAGCATCAAGGGCCGCGGCGCGTGGGACCTGGTGGAAGAGGGCCTCGTGATGGTGCCGGAAGGCCGTGGCGTGTTCACGCGCATGACCATCACCGAGAACCTGCAGATCGGCGCCTACATCCGCAAGGACAAGGCCGCGATCGCGAGCGACATGGAGCGCGTGTTCGTCACCTTCCCGCGCCTGCGTGAACGCAAGGACCAGCTGGCCGGCACGATGTCGGGCGGCGAGCAGCAGATGCTGGCCATGGGCCGTGCGCTGATGGCGCGCCCCAAGGTGCTGCTGCTGGATGAGCCCACCATGGGCCTGTCGCCGATCATGTGCGACAAGATCTTCGAGGTGGTGCAGACCGTTGCCTCGCAGGGCGTGACCATCCTGCTGGTAGAGCAGAACGCCAACCGCGCGCTGCAGCTGGCCGACCGCGGCTACGTGATGGAGTCGGGGCTCATCACCATGAGCGGCGAGGCCAAGGCCTTGCTGAGCGATCCGCGCGTGCGGGCCGCGTACCTCGGCGAATAAGCGGACGTTCCGTTCGCCACAGGCGGTGCGGGCCGCGCCCGGATGGCGCGGCGGTACGCACCGCCTTTTTCTTTTTCCTGCCGGCTACATCATTGCCGCGGCGGCCTTGATCGCCTCGCGGATGCGGCCGTAGGTGCCGCAGCGGCACACGTTCTCGATGGCGTCGATGTCGGCGTCCGTCGGGTTGCGCGTGCGGCGCAGCAGGTCCACCGCCGCCATGATCTGCCCCGGCTGGCAGAAGCCGCATTGCGGCACGTCGAGGTTCAGCCAGGCCTGCTGCACCGGGTGCAGCGTGTTGCCGTTGGCCAGCCCTTCGATGGTGGTCACCTGCCGGCCGCGCACGTCGGAGACGCGTACCGAGCACACCGTCACCGCCTTGCCGTCCACGTGGCATGTGCAGGCCTTGCAGACGTTGATGCCGCAGCCGTACTTCGGCCCGGTGATGCCTAGCTTGTCGCGCAGCACCCAGAGCAGGGCCATGTCGTCGGGCGCCTCGACGTTGACGTTCTGGCCGTTCACCTTGAAAGATTGCACGGGCATGGGGAACCTCCTCAGGTCGGGATCGGAACGTTGACGGGGGTGGGCAGCTTGCCCGGCGGGATCGGCGTGAAGTCGACCGGAAAGTTCAGCGGAAAGCTGCGCGGCTTGGTGCCGGTGGCGCGCGCGTATGCGTTGGCGATGGCACCCGAGCTTGCCGACAGGCCGACCTCGCCCAGGCCGCCGATGGCCTCGCCGCTGGCCGGCATGATGATGACCTTCACGTCCTTCGGGTAGTGCTTCATGCGCGAGAAGTGGTACTGCGAATAGCTGCCTTCCAGCGGCAGCCCGTTCTGGATGTGCAGTCCCGCGCTGAGCACCAGCGCGATCGACTCGCACAGGCCGCCCTGCATCTGCGCCTCGATGCCCGATGGGTTGATCGGCGTGCCGACGTCGATGGCGATGGTCGCGCGCACCACCTTCGCGGCCGAGGGCACCCGCGCGTCGATCTCGACGATGCAGGCCGTGAACGACTTCGACTCCTGGTGCACGCCCACGCCCTGCGCGAAGCCCGCGGGCATCGCCTTGCCCCACTGCGCCGCCTCGGCCACCGCCTTGAGCACCGCGCGGGCGCGCGGCAGGCGCAGGTACTCGAGCCGGAAGGCGACCGGGTCCTTGCCCGCCGCCTTGGCCATCTCGTCGACCAGGATCTCCTCGACCAGCCGCGAAGGCTGGATGTGCACCGAGCGGTACGAGCAGGTGTTCATGTCCATCGCCACCGGCGTCAGCAGCTTGGTCGTGACGCCGAAGTTGTAGGGCGAGGTGACCATGGTCTTGAACATGATCTGCTCGATCGCGAAGTTGCCCACCGTCTGCGGAAAGGCGTTGGGCAGCGCGATGGCCGCGGCTTCCAGCATGTTGCCGAAGCCGTGGCGCGTGTCGAGCCGCACGCCGGCGATGCGTTGCTCGAAGGCGATCACCTGGCCCAGCAGCATCGTGGCGCGCGCCTTGTGGAACATCGGCGGGCGCACGCGCGTGTGGCGCATGTCGTCGGTGCGGTGGTACATCAGGCGGCAGGGGCGCCCGAGTGCCTTGGAGACCTGGATCGCCTGCAGCACCGGGTCCCAGAAGAGACGCCGGCCGAAGGAGCCGCCCGAGGGCACCGCATGCACGATCACCTTGCTCAACGGCAGGCCGAGTTCGGCCGCCACGGCCTGCTGCGTGACGATGGGACTCTGCAGCCCGGCCCAGATCTCGGCCCGGTCGGGGCGCACGTCGGCGATTGCGCATTCGACTTCCATCGGGCAGTGCGCGGCGGGTGCGAACTCGAACTCGCCCTCGACCGTCAGCGCGCCCAGCGGCGGCAGCGCGAACGGCAAGAGCGCCGACTTCAGCTTGCGCATGATGGTGGCGTTCGATTCGCCGTCGATAGGGCCGGCGGCCCAGGTCACGTCGAGCGCGTTCACCGCGGCCCATGCCTGCCCGAAGGTCTCGGCCATCACGGCCACGCCGGGCGGCGTCGGCGTGATGCCGTTGGTCGATGGAATCGGCACCACGCCGATCACGCCCGGCATGGCCGTCACCGTGTTCATGTTGTTGATGCTCACGAACTTGCCGTTGATGGTCGGCGGGCGCCGCACCATCGTCGGCATCGCGCCGGGCACTGACTGGTCGAGCGTGAACTTCTTGCGCCCGGTGACGATGTCGAGCGCGTCGAGCCGCGTGACGCGCTGCCCGACCACCGAGGGCGTGGAGCCCGAGAGCAGTCCGCCCAGTCCGCCCAGCACGGGCATCCCGGCATGCAGCGAGCGCACGCTCGACGAGCCGCCGGTGAGCTGGTTCCAGATCAGCTCGGGGCTGGCGTCGGCCGAGGTCACCTCGATGGCGCTCAGCGGCAGCCGCAGCTTGTCGGCCAGCATCATCGCGGTGGCCGTGGCGATGCCCTGGCCCACCTCCAGGCGCGGCAGCGCGAGCCGCACGCGGCCGTTCTCGCCGTTCGTCACTTTCACAAGGGGCATGGTCGGCAGCGAAGTCACCGTCACCGCGTCGCCGATGTCGATCAGGTCGGTGGTGTCGGGCGGCGTCATCGGCAGCAGCGCGGCGGCTGCGGTGGAGGGCGCCGCGAGGCCGGCAAGTCCGGCGACTCCGGCTGTTGCCGACACCAGCGGCGCGGCTGTCGCGTAGCCCAGCACATCGCGCCGGCGCAGGCCCGGCGCATCACCGTCGTCCGGCCCGCGCGGGGGGCATGAAGGACGCGGGCTCTCGTTCGAGCGCTTCATCGTTGTCTCCTTGTTGTGGTGGCGAACGCGGGCCACTGTGGCATCATGGCCGCGCCGAGGATGTCGTTGGAACGACATTTCTTACGGCCCCGGTGGCCGGCCCCCGCGACGGGCCGCCAGCTGTCTTGGGAGGAGACCGCAGGAGGAGGCCTGACGATGTCGACGAGCGCGCTGGAGAACATGCTCCGCGAGAGCCTGTGGGCACGAGCCCTCACGAGCGAGGAGCTCGATCGCGTCGTGCAGGAGTCTCACGAGCGCGCGGTTCCCGCCGGCGGTTTTGTCGTGCGGCGCGGCGAGCCCGCCGATCACTGGGTCGGCGTGATGGACGGCCTGCTGAAGATGTCCGTGTCGCTGCCCGACGGGCGCGTTTCCACCTTCACCGGCGTCACAGCCGGAGGCTGGAGCGGAGAGGGCTCCCTGCTCACCCCCGGATGCTGGCGCTACGACGGCGTGGCATTGCGCCCGACGCGCGTTGCATGCATTCCGCGGCACAGCTTCGAGCGCCTGCTGGCCTCGAACATCGAATTCAATCGGTTTCTGTTGTTACACATCAATGCGCGATTGAGCCTGTTCATCGGGCTCATGGAATTCGACCGACTGCTGGGGCCGGACGCGCGCGTGGCGCGTTGCCTCGCCAGCCTGTTCGATCCGATCCTGTATCCGCGCGCCGACCGTTTCGTGCGGCTGAGCCAGGACGAGATCGGCCTGCTGTCGGCGGTGTCGCGCCAGCGCGCCAACCGGGCGCTGCACGCCCTGCAGCGCGACGGCCTGCTGCGCGTGGAGCACGGCGGTGTCGAGGTGCTCGACCTGGCGGGGCTGCGCAGCTACTCGGGCGAGGCTTCGACGGCGGGGCGCGGCGCTGATGCCTTGTCCGGGGACCTCGTCAGTCCACCTTCGCGCCGGTGGCCTTGACGACCTTCTCGTACTTGCCGAGCTCGCTTTTCATGAAGGCGCCGAACTGCTCGGGCGAGCTGCCGACCGGCTCGGCCAGCAGCGATGCGAAGCGGGTTTTCGTTTCGGGCGCGTTCAGTGCCGCCACGAAAGCCTGATTGAGCTTCACCACCACGTCGTGCGGCGTGCCGGCCGGTGCGACCAGTCCCCACCAGGTGTCGATCGAGAAGCCCTTGAGCGTGTCGGCCACGGGCGGCACCTCGGGCAGCGAGCTGCTGCGCTGAAGCGTCGTCACCGCGAGCGCCTTGAGCTTGCCCGAGCGGATGTTCGGCGCGGCGGTGGCGAGGTTGTCGAAGTTGAAGTCGACCTGCCCCGAGATCAGCGCCAGCTGCGCCGGGCTGCCGCCGTTGTACGGGATGTGCAGCGCGAAGATGCCAGCTTCCTTCTTGAACAGCTCGCCCGCGAGATGCCCCGCGCTGCCGTTGCCGCCGCTGCCGTAGTTGAGCTTGGCGGGGTTGGCCTTGGCGTAGCGGATCAGGTCGGCCACGCTGTTGATGTTCAGGCGCTTCGCGGTGTCGGCGTTCATCACCAGCACGTTGGGCACGCGGACCATCTGCGTGATCGGCGCGAAGTCGGTCGCGGCGTTGAACGGCATCTTGCTGTAGAGCCACGGGTTCACCGCGTTGGTGGCGGTGGCCGCGATGCCGATCGTCAGGCCGTCCGCGGGGGCCTTGGCCACCACGTCGGCGCCGATGTTGCCGCCCGCGCCGGGCTTGTTGTCGATGATGACCGTGCCCAGCGAGTCCTTCACGCGCTCGGCCAGGATGCGTGCGGTGTTGTCGATCGGGCCGCCCGCCGCGTAGGGCACGACGAGGCGGATGGGGCGCTGCTGTTGCTGCGCCGTGGCCTGGCCGGAGCCCAGCAGGGCGGTGGCGCTTGCGAGGAGGGTGAGGAGGAAGTGTCTCGTCTTCATTTTGTTCTTGGGTCTGTTCTCGGGGGTCGGGGGATCAGGGGAGGGCCTTGTCCGCCTCCGTGGTGAATGCGTCGGCGAAGAATTCTTCTTCTGGCAGGCCCGCCAGCGCCACGTAGTCGCGCTTGGCCGAGTCGACCACGATGGGCGCGCCGCAGGCATACACCTGGTGGCCCGAGAGGTCGGCGAAGTCTTCGAGCACGGCCTTGTGGACGAAGCCGGTGCGGCCGGTCCAGTTGTCCTCGGGCGTGGCGTTGGAGACCACCGGCACGTAGCGCAGGTTCGGCATCTGGGCCATCTGCTCGCGCAGCCAGCCGTCCATGTACAGGTCTTCGGGGCGGCGACCGCCCCAGTACAGCGTGGCAGGGCGGTCGATGCTCTTGAACTGCATGTGCTCCAGCAGCGCCTTGATGGGCGCGAAGCCGGTGCCGGAGGCCAGCAGGATCATCGGCTTGTCGGAGTCCTCGCGCAGGAAGAAGCTGCCGAAGGGGCCTTCGATGCGCAGGATTTCCTTTTCCTTCATCGTGCCGAACACGTGGTCGGTGAACTTGCCGCCGGGCAGGTGCCGCAGGTGCAGCTCGATGCCCGTGCCGGGCTGGCCCACGGTGTGCGGCGCGTTGGCCATCGAATAGCTGCGGCGCGCGCCGTCGCGCAGGATGAATTCGACGTACTGGCCCGCGTAGAACTGCAGCGGCTCGCCGGCCGGCAGCTGCAGGCGCACCAGCATCACGTCGTGCGACTGGCGAGTGAGGGCCATCACGCGCACCGGCATCTTGCGGATCGGCAGCGCGCCGGCCTCGGTGACCTGGCGCGATTCGAGCACCACGTCGCTCGTGGGGTGGGCGCAGCAGGTCAGGACGTAGCCGGCGAGTTGCTCCTCGGCGCTCAGGGCCTTGCTCTGGTGCGGGCCGAGGGTGACCTCGCCCGAGAGCTTCTTGCACTTGCACGAGCCGCAGGCGCCGTCCTTGCAGCCGTAGGGCAGGCCGATGCCCTGGCGGATGCCGGCGGCCAGGATGGTTTCGTCGCCCTGGACCACGAAATGGCGTCCGCTGGGTTCGACGGTGATGGAAAAGCCCGCTTCATGCGGCGCCGGGACAGTCATCGGTATTCTTCGAGGGGTAACGCTCTTTCCGGCCGCAAACGGCCCGGGAGCAACTGAATTGGGAAGACGGGAACAGGATTTTGCCTTCAATCAATAGCCCCTCCGGCGCGCTGCCAGCGCGGTTCCGGCGAGAACGCCTGCTGATCGTAGGTTGCGGCGACGTGGGCCAGCGCGTGGTGCGCGACCTGCGCGGCCGCATGCAGCTGGTGGCGCTCACTTCATCGGCCGAGCGCGTGGGAGCCCTGCGCGCGGCCGGAATACGCCCGCTGACGGGCAACCTGGACGACCCGGCCACCCTGCGCCGGCTGGCGGGCATCGCCACACGGGTGCTGCATCTCGCGCCGCCCGCCCGCGACGGCGGAGCCGCCTGGTGGCGCGACCAGCGCACCACGGATCTCGCGAGGGCCCTGCGCCTGCGGTCCATGCCCTCGACCTTCGTCTACGGATCGACCAGCGGCGTCTACGGCGACTGTGGCGGCGCCCGCATCGACGAAACCCGCACCGTGCGCCCCGACACGCCGCGCTCCCACCGCCGCGTGGATGCCGAACGGGCAGTGCGCTGGCTGGGCCGCAGCGCGGGCGTGCGCGCCAGCATCCTGCGCATCCCGGGCATCTACGCCCCCGACCGCGAGAACGGCACCCCCCGTGCCCGCCTGCAGCGCGGCACGCCCGTCCTGCGGCAAGAGGACGACGTCTACACCAGCCACATCCACGCCGACGACCTCGCCCGTGCCTGCATCGCCGCGCTGTTCCGAGGCAAGCCGCAGCGCGTCGTGCACGCCTCGGACGACACCGAGCTGCGCATGGGCGACTACATCGACCTCGCCGCCGACATCTACGGCATGCCCCGCCCGCCGCGCGTGGCCCGCGGCGAAGCCGAGCGGCAGCTTCCGCTGCAACTGCTGAGCTTCATGGGGGAATCGCGCCGCCTCGACAACACAAGGCTGAAGCGCGAGCTGAGAGTGCGGCTGGCGCATCCGACAGTGCATACAGGTCTGCAAGAACAGACCGAGTCGAGATAAGGCAGGGGAGGGGCCCATTCCAGGGACACCGTGGATCCGGCTCCGCCGGTCCACCGGTGTCGCCCCCGGAAGGGGGTTGGCGCAGCGACACGAAGTGCGCGAAGCCTGGGGGGAGAGCCAGCTTGTGGTGCCCGGGGCCGGAATCGAACCGGCACGCCTTGCGGCGGGGGATTTTGAGTCCCCTGCGTCTACCAATTTCACCACCCGGGCAGGGTTCTGAACGAAGCCCAAAATTATGGCACAGTGGCTGGCATGAACTATCCGACGATCGAAGACGCCATCGGCAAGACCCCTCTGGTCGCGCTGCAACGCATCAATGCCGCAGAAAACGCCAGGCGCGGCAACGTGATTCTCGGCAAGCTCGAAGGCAACAATCCCGCCGGTTCCGTGAAAGACAGGCCGGCTCTCTCGATGATCCGGCGCGCGGAAGAGCGCGGCGAAATCAAGCCCGGCGACACCCTGATCGAAGCCACCTCCGGCAACACCGGCATCGCCCTCGCGATGGCCGCGGCCATCAAGGGCTACCGCATGGTGCTCATCATGCCGGAGGACCTCTCCGTGGAGCGCGCGCAGACCATGAAGGCCTTCGGCGCCGAGCTTGTGCTCACGCCCAAGAGCGGCGGCATGGAATACGCACGCGATCTCGCCGAGCAGATGGTGGCCCAGGGCAAGGGCCGGGTGCTCGACCAGTTCGCCAACCCAGACAACCCGCGCATCCACTACGAGACTACCGGCCCCGAGATCTGGGCCGACACCAAGGGCAAGGTCACGCACTTCGTGAGCGCCATGGGCACCACCGGCACCATCACCGGCGTGTCGCGCTTCCTCAAGGAGAAAAACCCGGCGGTGCGCATCATCGGCGCGCAGCCGGCCGAGGGCTCGCGCATTCCGGGCATCCGCAAGTGGCCTGCCGAGTACCTGCCGAAGATCTTCGATCCGAGCCGCGTCGACGAGGAAATCAATGTGAGCCAGAGCGACGCGGAGGAAATGTGCCGTCGCCTCGCGCGCGAGGAGGGCATCTTCGGCGGCATCTCCGCAGCCGGTGCGCTGTGGGCTGCATTGGAAGTGTCGAAGACGGTCGAGAACGCGACCATCGTGTTCGTGGTCTGCGACCGCGGCGACCGTTACCTGTCGACCGGCGTCTTTCCCGCATAGGCATCCGCCCGCATGCCCGACGGCCCGACGGCCCGCCGGGCCGCGACAAGACAAGAAAGAAAAGAGACCCCATGCCCCATCCCAAGTTCTGCCAGGTCTGTGCCACGCCGCTCGAGTGGATCGCGTTGATGGAAGACGGCGGCCCCAAGGAGCGCCTGCGCTGCCCCAACTGCGGTCACACGCACTGGAACAACCCGACGCCCGTGCTCGCCGCCATCGTCGAGTACCGCGGACAGGTGCTGCTGGCGCGCAATGCCGCGTGGCCGGGCAAGATGTTCGCGCTCATCACCGGCTTCATGGAGGCCGGCGAGACGCCCGAGGAAGGCATCGCGCGCGAGGTGAAGGAAGAAACCAACCTCGACGTGAGCGCCGCCAGGATCGTCGGCGCCTACGACTTCCAGCGCATGAATCAGGTCATCATCGCCTACCACGTGGTGGCCGACGGCGAGGTGAAGCTCTCGCCCGAACTGGTCGACTACCGCCTCTACGACCTGCCCGATCTCAAGTGCTGGCCCGCCGGCACCGGCTACGCGCTGGCCGACTGGCTGCGCACGCGCGGACACGAGCCTGTGTTCTTCACGGCCGCCGAGAACGAGGAGCGCCGCCGCGGCCTGAACCTGCCGCCGGAGCCTGGCAATGCAAGTTGATCGCGAGCTCGACACGCGCGGGTTGAACTGCCCGCTGCCCATCCTCAAGGCGAAGAAGTCGCTCAACGAGATGGCGAGCGGCCAGCTGCTGAAGGTGGTGTCGACAGACCCGGGATCGATCCGCGACTTCCAGGCCTTCGCGCGCCAGACGGGCAACGAGCTGATGGAGCAGGAAACTGTCGGCACCGACTTCATCCACGTGCTGAAACGCCGCTGACGAGGCTGCAGAAGCAGCAAAGAAAAAGGGCCGCAGTCGCGGCCCTTTTTGTTCGTGTGCTCGAAGCGGCGATTACAGCTTCAGGCTCTTGAGGTACTCGCGGAAATCCGCGCCCACTTCCGGGTGCGCCAGCGCCAGTTCCACCGATGCCTGCAGGAAGCCTTCCTTGCTGCCGCAGTCGTAGCGGATGCCCTTGTACGAGTACGCGTAGACCGATTCCTTCTTCATCAGCGCCGCGATGCCGTCGGTGAGCTGGATCTCGCCACCCGCGCCCTTGGGCTGGTTGCGGATCTCGTCGAACACGCCCGGCGTGAGGATGTAGCGGCCTGCCACACCGAGACGTGAAGGCGCCTCTTCGGGCTTCGGCTTCTCGACCATGCGGCTGACCTTCACGAGGCCTTCCTCGATCGCGTCGCCAGCCACGATGCCGTAGCGCTTGACGTGCGCGAGCGGCACTTCCTGCACTGCCAGCAGCGAGCCGCCGAGGCGGCCGAAGGCTTCGGTCATCTGCGCCAGCACGGGTTGTCCGCCATCGGGGCCGACCATCAGGTCGTCCGCCAGCAGCACGGCGAAGGGTTCGTTGCCGACCAGGTGCTCGGCGCACAGCACCGCATGGCCCAAGCCCAGCATGCGCGGCTGGCGCACATACGAGCAGGTCATGTCGTCGGGCATGACCGAACGCGCGATGTTGAGCAGAGCGGTCTTGCCGCTGGCCTCGAGCTGGCTCTCGAGCTCGTAGGCGGTGTCGTAGTGGTCTTCGATGGCGCGCTTGTTGCGACCGGTCACGAAGATCATGTCGCGGATGCCGGCTGCGTACGCTTCCTCGACGGCGTACTGGATCAGCGGCTTGTCGACCACCGGCAGCATTTCCTTGGGTTGCGCCTTGGTGGCCGGCAGGAAGCGGGTGCCGAAGCCTGCAACAGGAAATACGGCCTTGCGGATGCGGGTCGCGGATGTGGACATGGGCAGTTCAGCGTCTTTCGTCAAAGGTAGGGATGGCAGGATGCAGAACGGCGCGGGGCCGCTCCAAGCATCCTAAACGCCTTCGAAACTCCGAGTCTGTCAGCCGAGGCGCACAAGCTGGTCGCGCAAGCGCTCCAGAGTGGCAGTGAAGTCAGTCAGACGTTTACGTTCCTGCTCGATCACGGCCGGAGGGGCCTTCGCGACGAAGGCTTCGTTGCCCAACTTGGAGTGCACCTTGGCAATTTCGCCTTCGACGCGTGCAACTTCCTTGCCAATGCGAACTTTCTCCGCAGCCTTGTCGATCTCCATGTGCAGGCACAGGCGTGCGGCGCCCACCACGGCGACGGGTGCGGCTTCGGCGGCAGCCGACCACGAGGCCTCGTCGTCGAAGACCTTCACTTCCTTGAGCTTGGCGAGCGCCTGCAGCACCGAGGCCGATTCGCGCAGGAAAGCCGCGCCTTCGGCATCGTCTGCCACCGCGTAGAGCGGCAGGCGCGTGGCGGGCGACACGTTCATTTCGCCACGCAGCGTGCGGCACGCATCCACCAGTGCCTTCAACCGCGCCACGTAAGCCTCGGCCGCCTCGTCGATCTTCTCGGGCTGGCTCTTCGGATAGGCCGCGATCATGATCGACTCGCCCTCACGTCCTGCAACCTTCGACACCTTCTGCCACAGCTCTTCCGTGATGAACGGAATGATGGGGTGCGCCAGGCGCAGCAGCGTCTCGAGCACGCGGATGAGCGTGCGGCGCGTGGCGCGCTTCTGTGCGTCGTCGCCGGTCTGGATCTGCACCTTGGCGATCTCGAGGTACCAGTCGCAGAACTCGTCCCAGGCGAACTGGTAGATCGTGGTGGCCACGTTGTCGAGGCGGTATTCCTCGAAGCCCTGAGCCACTTCGGCCTCCACGCGCTGCAGCTTCGACACGATCCAGTAGTCGGCGCGGCTGAACTTCAGGTAGCCGTGCGCCGGGCCGCCGACCTTGCACTCTTCCTTCGTGTGCTCCAGCAGGCCGCAGTCCTGGCCTTCGCAGTTCATCAGCACGAAGCGCGTGGCGTTCCACAGCTTGTTGCAGAAGTTGCGATAGCCCTCGCAGCGCTTCGAATCGAAGTTGATGCTGCGGCCCAGCGAGGCGAGCGAGGCAAAGGTGAAACGAAGCGCATCGGCGCCGAAGGCCGGAATGCCGTCCGGAAACTCCTTCTGCGTGTTCTTGCGCACGGCGGGCGCCGTCTCGGGCTTGCGCAGGCCTTGCGTGCGCTTGTCGAGCAGCGCGGGCAGCTCGATGCCGTCGATCAGGTCCACCGGGTCGAGCACGTTGCCTTCCGACTTGCTCATCTTCTTGCCCTGCGCGTCGCGCACCAGGCCGTGGATGTACACGTGCTTGAAGGGCACCTTGCCGATGAAGTGCTTGGTCATCATGATCATCCGGGCGACCCAGAAGAAGATGATGTCGTAGCCGGTCACCAGCACGGTCGAGGGCAGGTACAGGTCGAGGTCCTGTGTCTTCTCGGGCCAGCCCAGCGAAGAGAAGGGCACCAGCGCCGACGAATACCAGGTGTCGAGCACGTCCTCGTCGCGCGTCAGCTTCTTGCCGGGCGCCTTGGCCTGGGCGGCGGCTTCGTCCTCCGCCACGTACACGTTGCCTTCCTCGTCGTACCAGGCGGGAATCTGGTGGCCCCACCAGAGCTGGCGCGAGATGGTCCAGTCCTGGATGTTCTCCATCCAGTGGTTGTAGGTGTTGACCCAGTTCTCGGGCACGAAGCGCACTTCGCCCGACTTCACCACGTCGATGGCCTTCTGCGCGATCGACTGGCCGTCGGCGCCGGGGCGCGTCATGGCCACGTACCACTGGTCGGTGAGCATGGGCTCGACGATGGCGCCCGAGCGCGCGCAGCGCGGCACCATCAGCCTGTGCTTCTTCACCTCGACCAGCAGGCCCAGCGCGTCGAGGTCGGCCACGATGGCCTTGCGCGCCACGAAGCGGTCGAGGCCGCGGTACTTCTCGGGCGCGTTGTCGTTGATGGTCGCGTCGAGCGTCAGCACGCCGATCATCTCGAGCTTGTGGCGCTGGCCGACGGCGTAGTCGTTGTAATCGTGCGCGGGCGTGACCTTCACGACGCCGGTGCCGAATTCCTTGTCGACGTAGTCGTCGGCAATGATCGGGATCAGCCGGTCCACCAGCGGCAGCTTCACGCGCTTGCCGATGAGGTGCCTGTAGCGCTCGTCCTCGGGGTGAACCATCACGGCCGTGTCGCCGAGCATGGTTTCGGGCCGGGTGGTGGCTACGGTCAGCGTGCCGCTGCCGTCTTCGAGCGGATAGGCGATGTGCCAGAGCGAGCCGTCTTCTTCCTCGCTCTCGACTTCGAGGTCGCTCACGGAGGTCTTGAGCACCGGGTCCCAGTTGCCCAGGCGCTTGCCGCGGTAGATCAGGCCCTCTTCATACAGCTTCACGAAGGTATGCGTCACGACCTTGGAGAGGTCGTCGTCCATCGTGAAGTACTCGCGGCTCCAGTCCACCGTGTCGCCCATGCGGCGCATCTGCTGGGTGATGGTGTTGCCCGATTTTTCCTTCCACTCCCACACGCGCGCCACGAAGTTCTTGCGGCCCAGGTCGTGGCGGCTGACCTTCTGCTCCTGCAGCTGGCGCTCCACCACGATCTGAGTCGCGATGCCGGCGTGGTCGGTGCCGGGCACCCACAGCGTGTTGTCGCCCTTCATGCGGTGGTACCGCGTGAGGCTGTCCATGATCGTCTGGTTGAACGCATGGCCCATGTGCAGCGTGCCCGTCACGTTGGGCGGCGGCAGCTGGATCGCGAACGACTCGGCGCCATCCTTGGGTTGCTGCGTGCCTCTGAAGCCGGCCTTGGCGTAGCCGCGCTTCTCCCATTCGGGGCCCCAGTGCGCCTCGATGGCGGCGGGCTCGAACGATTTGGAAAGGCTGTCCAGTCCAGGCTGGGCGGGAGGGGTGGTGGGTTCGCTCATGGGAAATGCAGGAACGGCCCTTCGGGGAGCCGTTGGGGGGACACAGGTGGGTAGCCGGCGATTTTACCGGGGCGGCCCCGTGTCACGGCAGCCACTGATAATTCCGGGATGCTGTTCCTGCTTTCCCCTGCAAAGTCACTCGACTACGACACCCCGGTCCCCTCCGAACTCCCCGCCACCCAACCCCATTTCGAATCGCCCCGCGGCCCCTCGGTCGAACTCATCAAGCTGCTGCGCGAGAAGTCGCCCCAGCAGATTTCCGAGCTCATGAGCCTGTCGGACAAGCTCTCGGCACTGAACGTGGCCCGCTACGAGGCCTGGTCGAGCAAGAGCACCCCGAAGAACGCCCGCCAGGCCGCCTTCGCCTTCGACGGCGACGTCTACGGCGGCCTCGACGCCCGCACCCTCACGAAAACCCAGCTGGCCTGGGCGCAGGACCACGTCTGCATCCTCAGCGGCCTCTACGGCCTGCTGCGCCCGCTCGACCTGCTGCAGCCCTACCGTCTCGAAATGGGCACCCAGCTGGCCAACCGCCACGGCAAGGACCTCTACGCCTTCTGGGGCCCGCGCATCGCCGAGCACCTGAACGAACGCCTCGCGGCCGACCGCACCCCCGTGGTGGTCAACGTCGCCTCGCAGGAATACTTCAAGTCGGTCGACCGCAAGGTGCTCAAGGCCCGCGTGGTCGAATGCGTGTTCGAGGAATGGAAGGGCGACCGGTACAAGATCGTGAGCTTCTTCGCCAAGCGCGCCCGCGGCCTGCTGGCGCGCTGGGCCGTGCAGCACAAGGCGGCCACGCCCAAGGCACTGGAAAAGTTCGACCTCGAGGGTTATGGTTTCGACGCGGAAGTGTCCAAACCCGACAGGTTGGTGTTCAGGAGAAGGCTGGACTGACCCCGGCCTTCGCGCACTTCGTGTCGCTGCGCCAGCCTGTCTTGCAGGCGGCGACACCGGCGGCCCGGCAAAGCCGGTTCCGCGGTGTTCCCGGAATGGGGCGTGGCGGTTTTTTCATGCGTTGCGGGGATTGCCGCGGCGTGGAGGAGTATTGAGATGTCCCAAGCGATCAGTCCGGAACTGCGCGAATGGCTGGTTGCCCAGCTCGCCGCCGGGCATTCGGTGCCGGCCCTGCGCGCCTCGATGCGCGCGGCCGGCTGGCACGACGCCGCCGCCGACGTGGCGCTGGCCCAGCTCGAAGCCGGCTTCCCCAACGTGGAAGTCGCGCTGCCTTCCGTGCAGGCGAAGATGCCCGGGCCCGACCTCGACGGCGCGCCCCTGTACATCGATGCGGGCGACCGCCGCGTGCAGGTGCTGCAGACCATGCGGCACCCGCGCGTGGTGGTTTTCGGCAACCTGCTGTCTGCCGAGGAGTGCGAAGGCCTGATCGCCGCCGCGCGCGTGCGGCTCGCGCGCTCGCTCACCGTCGAGACGCGCACCGGCGGCGAGGTGCTCAACGTCGATCGCACCAGCGACGGCATGTTCTTCGAGCGCGGCGAGAACGAGATCGTCGCGCGCCTCGAGCAGCGCATTGCCGCGCTGCTGCGCTGGCCGCTCGAGTTCGGCGAGGGCCTGCAGATCCTGCGCTACGCTCCCGGCGCGCAATACCGCCCGCACTACGACTATTTCGACCCGAACGAGTCCGGCACGCCCACCATCCTCAAGCGCGGCGGGCAGCGCGTCGCCACGCTGGTGATGTACCTGCAGGAGCCCGAGGGCGGCGGCGCCACCACCTTCCCCGACGTGGGCCTCGAAGTGGCCCCGGCGCGGGGCTGCGGCGTGTTCTTCAGCTATGACCGGCCCGACCCCGTCACCCGCACCCTGCACGGCGGCGCGCCGGTGCTGGCGGGCGAGAAGTGGGTCGCCACCAAGTGGCTGCGCGAGCGCGAGTTCAAGTAGCGGAAGAACAAGCAAGGACCCGATGAAAGTCACCGCCAACGGGCTGCAGATCGAAGTCGACGACACCGGAGGCGAGGGGCGCCCCGTCATCCTGCTCATCATGGGCCTGGGCATGCAGCTCGTCGCGTGGCCGACGGCCTTCGTGCGGCAGCTGGCGGACGCGGGCTTTCGCGTGATACGTCACGACAATCGAGACATCGGCCTGAGCCAGGGCTTCGACCATGCCGGCACCGGCAACATCGTGTGGGAGACCATCCGCCACCGCCTCGGCCTGAAGGTGCGCTCGGCCTACACCCTGCAGGACATGGCCATCGATTCGCTCGGCGTGCTCGACGCGCTGGGCATCCAGAAGGCCCACATCGTCGGCGCCTCCATGGGCGGCATGATCGCGCAGCGCATCGCGGCCTTCGCGCCGCAGCGCACGACCAGCCTCGTGAGCATCATGAGCTCCAGCGGCGCGCGCGGACTGCCCGGCCCGCGCCGCGAGGTCACCACCATGCTCATGCGCCGCCCGGCCAGCCGCGACGAGGCCGCGCTGGTCGCGCACAGCATCCGGCTGCTGCGGCTCATCCAGAGCCCGGCCTACCCGCAGACCGACGAGGAACTGGCCGAGCGCCTCACCTTCGGCCTGCGTCGCGCGTACCACCCGGCCGGACTGCTGCGGCAGATGCTGGCCATCGGCGCCGACGACGAGCGCCCCCGCATACTGCAGGGCATCCGCTCGCCCACGCTGGTGCTGCACGGCGACGCCGATGCGCTCGTGCCCATCGCCTGCGGCGAAGACACGGCCCGGCGCATTCCGGGTTCGCAATTCGTTTCCATTCCCGGCATGGGCCACGACCTGCCGCCCGAGGTGTGCAACATCCTCGCCAACCACATCGCACCGTTCGCCCAGGCGGCGGATGCCGCAGATACGAGACCATCATGAGCCACGACCCGCACAACCCCAATACTCCCGAGCAATCGCAACTGGGCCGCGCCTCGGCCTACGCCGACCGCTACGACCCGACGCTGCTCTTTCCCATCGCACGAGCCACGCAGCGCGAGGCCATGGGCATCAAGACCGGCGCGCTGCCGTTCTTCGGCGCCGACCTCTGGACCGCCTTCGAGGTGAGCTGGCTCAACCTTCGCGGCAAGCCGCAGCTGGCCATCGCGCACTTCACCATTCCCTGCGAGACGCCCAACATCATCGAGAGCAAGAGCTTCAAGCTCTACCTCAACAGCTTCAACAACAGCCAGTTCGCGAGCGCAGACGCCGTGCGCGAGCGCCTGCGCGCCGACCTGTCGGAAGCCGCATGGCGCGGCAGCGACCAGCAGGCCACCATCGGCGTGAGCCTGCTCGCGCCCGACATGTTCGACCGCGAGCCGGTGCACGAACTCGACGGCCTCGACCTCGACCGCCTCGACATCGAGTGCACCCACTACCAGCCCACGCCCGAGCTGCTGAGCAGCGACACCACGCAGGCGCCCGTCAACGAAACGCTCACCAGCCGCCTGCTGAAGAGCAACTGCCTCGTCACCGGCCAGCCCGACTGGGGCAGCGTGCAGATCCGCTACAGCGGCCCGCCCATCGACCAGGCGGGGCTGCTCGCGTACATCATCAGCTTCCGCAACCACAACGAGTTCCACGAGCCCTGCGCCGAGCGCATGTTCACGGACATCTGGACCCGCTGCAAGCCGAACAAGCTCGCGGTGTACGCGCGCTACACGCGGCGCGGCGGCCTGGACATCAACCCGTTCCGCACGAGCTGGCCGCAGGCGCTGCCGCCGAACATCCGGACGGCGAGGCAGTAAACCGACGGGCCTGCGGGCCCGCCGCCGAAGCCCCTCTTCGGAAAACCGAAACCCGCTTCACCCCTCCCTGTGGCATTCTGGATTTCGCCCCCGACCCCGTGGGCGAACGAACATCTGGAGCGCAGACAAGCATGGTTGAAGGAAAAGTGGTCGTCGTCACCGGCGCTGGCGGCGGCATCGGGCGAGACATCGCGCTGGCGATGGCGGCGCATGGCGCGAAGGTGGTGGTCAACGACATCGGCGCGGCGCTCGATGGTGCCGGCGGCAGCGCAGGCCCCGCGCAGCAGGTGGTCGACGAGATCCGCTCGGCCGGCGGACAGGCCGTGCCCAACACCGACAGCGTGGCCGATGCCGCGAGCGCGGCGCGCATCGTGGAATGCGCGGTCGAGAACTTCGGGCGCATCGACGCGGTGGTCAACAACGCCGGCATCCTGCGCGACCGCTTCTTCCACAAGATGTCGGTGGACGAATGGGACTCGGTGCTCAAGGTGCACCTGTACGGCGCGTACTACGTGAGCCGTGCCGCCGCCACGCATTTCAAGGAGCAGGAGTCGGGCGCGCTGGTGCACATGACCTCGACCTCGGGCCTCATCGGCAACTTCGGCCAGGCCAACTACGCGGCGGCCAAGCTCGGCATTGCCGCGCTGTCGAAGTCGATCGCGCTGGACATGCAGAAATTCAACGTGCGCTCCAACTGCATCGCGCCCTTCGCCTGGAGCCGCATGATCGGCGCCATTCCCACCGACACCGACGAGCAGCGCGCCCGCGTCGACAAGATCAAGCAGATGACGCCGGCCAAGGTCGCTCCGCTGGCCGTCTATCTCGCGAGCGATGCCGCCGCGGCAGTCAACGGCCAGATCTTCTCGGTGCGCAACAACGAGATCTCGCTCATCAGCCAGCCGCGCCCGGTTCGCTCCATCCACCGCTCGGAGGGCTGGACGCCGCAGAGCATCGCCGAGCACGCCATGCCCGCGATGCGCGCCAGCTTCTACCCGCTGGACCGCTCGGCCGACGTGTTCAGCTGGGACCCGGTCTGAGGACAAACCCGCAGAGGGCGGCGAGCAGCCTCATTCGCCGGACAATGCGCGTTCCGTTTCCCCTTGATACCGGCGCCCGGTGAACCTGCACTTCGACCTGTTCGACCTGAAACTGTTCGTCTACGTGGCGGACGCGCACAGCCTTACGCGCGGCGCGGAGAAGGCCTGCATCTCGCTGGCCGCCGCCTCCACGCGCATCAAGCAGATGGAGGAGGCCGTGGGCGGCAAGCTGCTGCACCGCAGCGCGCAGGGCGTGAGCCTCACAGCGGCGGGGCAGGCGGTGCTCTACCACGCCAAGCGCGTGATGCAGCAGATGGAGCACCTGCGTTGCGACATGCAGGACTTCGGCAAGGGCATCAAGGGCCATGTGCGGGTGTTCGCCAACACCACCTCGATCACCGAATACCTACCGCAGAAGCTGGCGGGCTTTCTCACGCAGCACCCGGCCGTGCAGGTCGATCTGCGCGAATACCTCAGCGAAGAGATCGTGCGCGCCGTGGCCGATGGCGAGGCCGACATCGGCATCCTCGCGGGCGACGTGCACACGGGTGACTTCGACGCACGGCCCTTCGGCAGCAACCAGCTCGTGCTGGTGGTGCCCACCACGCACCGCCTCGCGGGCGCGCCCTCGGTGGCCTTTGCCGACACGCTCGATGAACAGCACGTGGGCCTGCACCACGGCAGTGCCATTCACCGCTTCCTGCAGCGCCGTGCCGAGCTTGCAGGGCGCGGCTTCAACCCGCGCATCCAGGTCAGCAGCTTCGAGGCCATCTGCCTGATGATCGAAGCGGGCGTGGGCATCGGCGTGCTGCCGATGTCTTCTGCGCAGCGGCTTTCGATGGCGATGCGCATCTCGACCGTGGCGCTCAGCGACACCTGGGCCGAGCGCGAGCTGAAGCTGATCGCGCGCAGCCGCGAGCAGCTGCCCGCCCTGGCGCGCGAGTTGTTCGACCACCTCGCGGCGCGCTGAGGAGGCCGCAGCCATGTCGGCCGACCTGAAGTCGCTGCGCCTGTTCGTGGCCGTTGCCGACAACGGCAGCATCAGCGAGGGCGCCAAGCGCTGCCACATCGCGCTGGCGGCTGCCAGCAAGCGCATCTCCGACCTGGAGGCCCGCGCGCGGCTGCCGTTGCTGGTGCGTCATGCGCGCGGCGTCACGCTCACCTCGGCGGGGCACGGGCTGCTGCTGCATGCGCGCGCCGTGCTCTCGGCCATGGACCGCCTCGGCGCCGAGCTCGACGACTTCCAGAACGGCGTGGCCGGCGTGGTCAGCATCACGGCCAATGCCTCGACCATCGCGCAGTTTCTTCCGGCGCAGATCGGCTCCTTCCTGCGCCTTCATCCGGTGCTGAAGATCGACCTGCAGGAGCGCGCCAGCACCGAGGTCGTGAAGGCGGTGCAGGCGGGCCTCGCCGACATCGGCGTGATCGAGGGCAACACGCCCGCCGAGGGCCTCGAATGCCTGCCCTATCGCACCGACGAGCTGGCCGTGGTGGTGGCGCGCGACCATCCGCTGGCACGGCGCAGGCGCATCGGCGTCGACGAGGTGCTGAGCCACGACCACATCGTGGTGCGCGAAGGCACGGCGCTGCACCGCGTGCTGCTGGCCGCGGCGCTGGAGGCGCAGGTGCCGCTGAAGGTGCGCATGCAGGTGGGCAGCTTCGACATGGTCTGCCGCATGGTGGAGCAGGGTGCGGGCATCGGCGTGCTGCCCTACGCGGCCATCCTGCCGCAGCTGCAGATACTGAAGCTGCGCTGCCTGAAGCTCGACGCACCCTGGGCCAACAGGCGCCACCTGCTGTGCGTGCGCAGGCAGCAGGACCTGACGGTGGCCGCGCGCTCGGTGCTGGAGCATCTGGGCCTGCCCGACTGAGCGGGTTCTTGCGTCAGCCTTCGCGCCACGCGAAGGCTCGAACTCGCCAAAAACGAATTGTTCTCCCGCGGTTCGCACGCAAAGATGCGCGCACCAACAAAGGAGACACTCTTGAAGATCGTTCGCGTCAGCGCCACGCCGCTGAACATTCCCGTCACCATCGACGTGGTCGGCATGAACAAGCAGACCTCGCTGTCGCTGTGCCTCACCGAGATCGAGACCGACACCGGCCTCGTCGGCCATGGCATGACGGCCATCACCGAGGAGGAGATCATCGCCGCCGCCGTGCGCGAGGTGGCCGGCCCGGCGCTGATCGGCGAAGACCCGATGGCCACCGAGCGCCTGTGGGAAAAGCTCTACTGGCTGCTTTCGCCGCGCGGCCAGACCGGCTACGCCAGCCACACCATCGCCGCGCTCGACATCGCGCTGTGGGACATCAAGGCCCGCGCGCTGGGCCAGCCGCTGTGGCGCCTGCTCGGCGGCGCGCGCGCGAAGGTGCCGGTGTACGCCACCTTCGGCTTCGGCTTCTTCGAGCGCGACCAGCTCGCGGCGGCGGCGAAGCTGTGGGTCTCGCAGGGCTTCCAGCGGCTGAAGATGACTGTCGGCAACCATGCGCTCGCGCGCCGCGATGAGCCGCGCCCGCTCGACGAGGTCATCGCCGAAGACGTGCGCCGCGTCGCCGCCGTGCGCGAGGCGGTCGGCCCCGACGTGAAGCTCTACGTCGACGCCAACTGCGGCCTCGACCTGTTCCACGCCACCGAACTGGCGCACCGCATCGAACCCTACGGCATCAGCTTCTTCGAGGAGCCGCTCACGCAGAACGACGTGCGGCAGATGGCCCAGCTGCGCGCGCGCACCCGCATCCCGCTGGCCTGCGGCCAGAACGAGGGCCTGGCCTTCCGCTTCCGCGATCTGCTGGTGAACCAGGCGGCCGACGTGCTGCAGCCCAACGTGACCATCTCGGGCGGCTATTCGCAGGTGCTGAAGATCGCGGGCATGGCGCAGGCCTTCAACGTGCCCATCGACAACGGCGGCGCCTGGCCCTTCCACAACATGCACCTGCATGCGGGCGTGTCGAACGGCGGGCTGGTCGAGTACCACTACGTGGCGGTGCAGATGCTCAAGCAGATCTTCGACGGCCTGCCGGTGCCCGAGCAGGGCTGGCTCACGCTGCCCGAGACGCCCGGCCTGGGCTTCGCGCCCAATGCCGAGCGCGTGCGCGAGCTGGCGAAGCTGCCGACCTCGCACGGCAAGGGCAAGGCCTGAGCGGCCCGCGTCGCCGCGGGGGCGACACTTTCTTCCTTCACGACCGGGCCGCGACAGACGGCCGGCGTCCGATCAAGACAACGGAGACATGATGAAAGCCAGACAAGCGATTCGACCACCCGCGCGCCGCCATGCATTGCGCGCGATGGCCGCCCTGGGCCTCGCGGCCGCCTTCGCTGCGCCCGCGGCCTGGGCCCAGAAATACCCCGACAAGCCCATTCGCCTCATCGTCGGCTATTCCGCCGGCGGCGGCGTCGATGCGGTGGCGCGGCTGCTCGGCACGCGCCTGTCGAACGTGCTGGGCCAGCAGGTGCTGGTGGAGAACCGCACCGGTGCAACGGGGCTCATCGCGGCCGACTTCGTCGCCAAGGCGCCGCCCGACGGCTACACGTTGATGATGGGCGACAGCGCCTTGCTCGCCGCCAAGCTGCTGCAGCCGAAGATCGCGATCGACCCGCTCACCAGCTTCAGGCCGGTGGCGGGGGCCTTCATCTCGCCGCTGATGATCGTGGCCAGCAACGACTTCCCCGCGAAGACGCCGGCCGAGCTGGTGAAGGAGCTCAAGGCCAACGCCTCGCGCTATTCGTACGCCACTTCGGGCGTGGGCACCGTGCAGCACCTGGGCTTCGAGATGCTCAAGCAGGCCACCGGCAGCCCGGTGGTGCACGTGCCGTACCGGGGCGCGGCGCAGATCGTGCCCGACGTGATCGGCGGCCAGATTCCCCTGGGCGTGGTGAGCGCCACGGCCGGCATGGCGCAGGCCAAGGCGGGCAAGCTGCGCGCGCTGGCGATGATGAACACGGCCAAGCTCGAAGGCGCGGAGAACGTGCCGCCGCTGGCCGACGCCTTGCCCGGCTTCGACGTGGCGCCGCGCATCTTCGTGCTGGCGCCGGCCGGCACGCCGAACGACATCGTCGACAAGCTCTCGGCCGCGGTGAAGTCGGTGCTCGACACGCCGGAAGCCGGCACCGCTGCCGCCGCGCAGGGCACGCTGCGCGCCTACTCCACGCCGGCCCAGCTCGGCAAGGACATGGCGGCGGAGACCTCGCGGTGGAAGAAGATCATCGAGGACCAGCGCATCGTCGCCGAGGGGAGCTGAGCATGGCGCAGCCTCATCTGGGCCTGATCGTGCCGCCCGCCGCGGGCGCTGTGCCGGTGGACGGGCCGCTGCTGTACGGCGAGCGCATCCGCTTCAGCGCGCGCGGGCTGGGCCTGGGAGAAATCTCCACGCGCGGCTACCTCGACGTGATCGACTCGGTGGTCGCGAAGGCGGTCGAGCTGAAGAAGGAAGAGGGCGTTTCCGCGATCTCGCTCATGGGCACCTCGCTGAGCTTCTTCCGCGGCGCGACCTTCAACCGCCAGCTCGAGGTCGAGATGGCGCGCGCCACGGGCCTGCCGTGCACGACCATGAGCAACGCCATCGTCAACGGGCTGCGTCACCTGAAGGTGCGGCGCGTGGCGGTGGCGACGGCCTACATCGACGAGGTCAACGCGCAGCTGCGCGGCTACCTGGAGCAGAGCGACTTCGAGCCCTTGGCACTCGAAGGCCTTTCGATCTCCGACGTGCAGGCCGTGGGCAAGGTGCCGACCAGGGCACTGGTGGACCTGTGCGTGAAGGTGTTCGAGGCGCAGCCGGGAGCCGACGGCATCCTGATCTCGTGCGGCGGGCTGGTCACGCTCGATGCGGTGCGCGAGGTGGAGGAGCGCCTGCAGGTGCCCGTGGTGTCCAGCTCGCCAGCCGGCTTCTGGGACCTGGCGCGCACCGCGGGGCTCGATGCGCGCTCGCCCGGCTGCGGACGGCTCTTCGCCTGGACCGCGCCGGCCTGAACGCCCTCCCGAGAGCCCTCAGGCCAGCCAGCGCCCCACGCGCGGCGTGTCGGCCAGCTGCCAGACACGCTGGCACAGCGCCTTGGCCTCGTCGGCGGTCGCGCCTTCGCCGTAGTGCGCGAGGCGCAGCATCTTGTCCTCGATCTCCGCGCGGCTCAGGCTGTTGCCGGGGTCGCCTTTGGGCTCGTCCACGCGGCCCTGCAGCGTGCGGCCGTCGGCGGTCTGCACGCTGACCTTGCCGATCCAGCGCGCGGGGTAGGCCGTGTCGACCTCCTCGTCGAGCTGCATCGCCACCTTCTCGCGGAAGGCCGAGACCTCGGGCGCGAGGAAGTCGCGGTCGAACTCGCCCAGGCCCGCGCGGCCGTGCACGGCGATGAGGCCCAGCACCGTGCCCATCGAGAACTTGCCCTGGTGCACCGTGGCGGGCACGTCGACGCGGCCCAGCACGTCGATGGCACCCTGGTGCACGTGCGTGGTCACGCGCGACACGTCCGCGGGCTTCAGCCTGTTCTGCGTCATCACCTGCAGCAGCGCGTCGGCGGCGGGGTGCGTGTGGCGGCAGGAGGCGTGGTACTTGAAGGAAGTCTCGGCCAGCGTCCAGCGCGTGCCCAGGCCGTCGATGAGCTTCGCCGGGTCGGCGTCGCTCGACATGCCCACGCCCAGGCCCTGCGCGCCTTCGAGGATCTTCGCGGCGCCCGTGAAGCCGTCCTGCGCGAGGTAGGCCGACATCAGCCCGCTTGCCGCAGCGTGCGCGCAGTGCAGCTGCTTGGAATCGGCCGCGTCGCGCAGGAACTCCCACACGCCGGCCGATTGCGTGCCCGCGGAGCCGAAGGCATGCAGCATCTGCTGCGGCGTGAGTTCAAGCAGGCGTCCCACTGCAGCAGCGGCCGCGAGCGTGCCCGCGGTCGCCGTCGTGTGGAAGGTCTTGTAGTGCGAGCGGCCGAGGAACTCGCCGACGCGGATGCCGACCTCGTAGCCCGCGACCACGGCCGTGAGCAGTTGCGCGCCGCTCGCGCCGATGCTCTGCGCCACCGCGAGCGCGGGCGCGATGACGACGGCGGCCGGGTGGAACACCGAGCCGTTGTGCACGTCGTCCTGCTCCACGAAATGCGAGGCCGCCGCGTTGACCAGCGCGGCGAACACCGGCGACGTGGTGCGCCGCGAGGTCAGCAGCTCGCTCGGCCCTTCGGCGGGGCCCATCATCTGCGCGAAGCGCTCGATGCTGCGCACCGGCCGCGCCGTACGGGCCGCGAGCACCGAGCCCAGCCAGTCGAGCATCAGGTCTTCTGTGCGGCGCAGCACGGGGGCGGGAATGTCGGCGAACTTCAGGTCGGCCGCGAAAGTCGCGAGCACCTTGCTCGGATGGTCGATGGAGTTCATGGGAAGTCCTTCAGAACGAACGGGGGAGGCCGAGCATGTGCTCGGCCACGTAGCTCAGGATCAGGTTGGTCGAGATCGGCGCCACCTGGTACAGCCGCGTCTCCCTGAACTTGCGCTCGATGTCGTATTCGCAGGCGAAGCCGAAGCCGCCGTGGAACTGCAGGCAGGCGTTGGCCGCCTCCCAGCTCGCCTTGGCCGCGAGGTACTTCGCCATGTTGGCCTGCGCGCCGCAGGGCTGGTGCGCATCGAACAGGCGGCAGGCCTCGTAGCGCATGAGGTTGGCGGCTTCCACCTCGATGAACGATTCGGCGATCGGGAACTGCACGCCCTGGTTCTGGCCGATGGGGCGGCCGAACACCACGCGCTCCTTCGTGTACTTCGTGACCCGGTCGATGAACCAGTAGCCGTCGCCGATGCACTCGGCCGCGATCAGCGTACGCTCCGCGTTGAGCCCGTCGAGGATGTACTTGAAGCCCTGGCCTTCCTCGCCGATCAGGTTCTCGGCCGGAATCTCCAGGTTCTCGAAGAACAGCTCGTTGGTCTCGTGGTTCACCATGTTCAGGATGGGTCGCACCTCCAGCCCCTTGCCGATGGCCTCGCGCAGGTCGACGATGAAGATCGACATGCCCTCGGACTTCTTCTTCACCTCCGAAAGCGGCGTGGTGCGCGCCAGCAGGATCATCAGGTCGGAGTGCTGGATGCGCGAGATCCACACCTTCTGGCCGTTGACGACGTAGCGGTCGCCCTTCTTCACGGCGGTGGTCTTGATCTTGGTGGTGTCGGTGCCGGTGGTGGGCTCGGTCACGCCCATGGACTGCAGGCGCAGTTCGCCGTTGGCGATCTTGGGCAGGTAGGCGCGCTTCTGCGCCTCGCTGCCGTGGCGCAGCAGCGTGCCCATGTTGTACATCTGGCCGTGGCAGGCGCCGGAGTTGCCGCCGCAGCGGTTGATCTCTTCCATGATGACCGAGGCCTCGGTCAGGCCCAGACCCGAGCCGCCGTACTCCTGCGGGATCAGCGCGGCCATCCAGCCGGCCTTGGTGAGCGCGTCGACGAAGTCGGCGGGGTAGCCGCGCTCCTCGTCGATCTTGCGGAAGTAGGCGTCGGGAAACTGCGCGCACAGGTCGCGCACCGCGTCGCGGATGTCGGGAAAGTTCTTGTCGTTGGCGTTGTTCATCGGTCTTGGCTCAATCCTGGCGGGGGCCGCCCGCCTCTTTTTCCACGCGCTGCCAGATCTCGATGGCCATCGGGTCGTCGATCTCCTCCAGGATGTGGCCCACCAGGCCGATGGCGCGCGCCATCACGCCGAAGCCGCGGATGATCTTCCAGGGAAAGCCGAACTCGGCCGCGATGGCGCCGATGGCACCCGTCGCATTGATCGGCAGCGACTTGCCCGACACGCGCTCGGCCTCTTCCTGCACCGCCTGCATCAGCGCGACGTAGTGCGTGGAAAGGCCGTTCTCCGCCGCGATCTGGAAGAGCCTCGGCGTGCGCGGATCGATGGGCTTGTGCAGCGGATGGCCCAGCCCCGGCACGATCAGCTTGCGCGCGCGGTGGTCGGCCACGATGTCCTTCGCCATGTCGGCCAGCGGACGCGAGGGCTTCTCGCCGAAGGGGATCGCCTCGTAGAGCATCTTCGCGGCGCCCTCGGTGCTGCCGACGAACACCGTGCCCAGCCCGCACAGGCCGGCCGCCACGGCCGCCTGCAGCGCCTCGGGCGCGCCTGCATAGGTGAGGCGCGCGGCCAGCGCGCTGGGCGTGACACCGTGCTCCACCAGCGTGACGACGATGGCGTTGAAGGTCACCGACTCCTGCGGCGTCGGGATGCGCCCGGTCAGCTCCAGGAAGGCCATGTCGCCGAGGTTGAGGTGGCCGAGGATCTCCGAGGGCAGGTCGCGCCCGCGCACGGTGATCCTGTCGGGCGTGCTGTGGCCCAGCTCCGTGTGCAGGGATTTCTTGATCTTGGTGGTCATGGGCCGAATCTAGCCCGCACGCGCGCGCAGCGGCTCTCTGATTGCGAAACCCTCCCTTCGGCAAATGCAAATGCCGCCCGGCGGGGTCTTCGGGCACGCTGCGGCGATGGACCTCGAATCACTTTCGGCAGTGCGCGAATCGGCGCTCGACTACTTCACCCGCAGCCGTGCCATCCAGCGGCGGCGTGCACGCATGGAACACCCCGGCGGCGACGAGGCCGAGGGCTGGCAGGACATCGCAGGGCTCGGCTGGACCGGCATGCTGGCGCCCGAGTCCGCGGAAGGGCTGGCACTGGGCCTCGACGGCGCGGCCGAGATCTTCCGCGCAGCGGGCGAGCATGCCGCGCCCGAACCGCTGCTGGCCGTGGCAGGCCTCGGCGCGCTGCTGCTGGCTCGGCTGGGCACGCCCGGTGCGGGCGCGCTGCTCGCCGAACTGGTCGCGGGCCGCAACCTGCCCGCGCTGGCCTGGCAGGAAAGCGCCGGCGACCTGAGCGCCGTGCCGCTGGCCTGCGGTTGCGAGGCACGGCCCGGGCACCGGGGCGGCGTGCTGCTGCAGGGCGAAAAGCTCATGGTGCTGCCCGGCGCGGCCGCCAGCGGCTGGCTGGTGTCGGCGCGCGGCGAAGACGATGCCGTGCTGCTGTGGGTGCCGCGCGGCACCGAAGGCGTGATCGAAACGCCGGTGCCGCTGGTCGACGGCAGCCAGGCCTCGAACCTGCGCTTCGAGCAGGTGGCGCTGCCGGCCGATGCGGTGCTGGCCGAAGGCCCGGCCGCGCAGGAGGCCCTGCGCCATGCGCTCGCGGCCGGCCAGATCCTGCAGTCGGCCGAGCTGCTGGGCGCGGGGCAGGCCATGCTGGCACAGACGCTGGCCTACCTGCGCACGCGCTCGCAGTTCGGCAAGCCCATCGGCAGCTTCCAGGCGCTGCAGCACCGCTGCGTCGACATGTTCATCCATCTCGAAGTGGCGAAGGCCACGCTGGACGAGGTGCTGGCGCTGGCGGCGCAGGGCCTGCCGGCGCAGAGGCTCGAGGCCGAGGCGAGCCGCGTCAACGCGCGCTGCACCGCCGCCGCGCTGCAGGCCTCGCGCGCTTCCGTGCAGCTGCACGGCGCCATCGGCTACACGCAGGAGTGCGACCTGAGCCTGTTCTACAAGCGCGTGCTGTGCCTTTCGGCGTGGCTGGGCAATGTGAGCGCGCATCAGCGCAGGCATGCGGCGCTGAGCGGCGATGCGGACACGGTGGCGGTCTCCGCCGCATGGGAAGGCGAATTCCCGCGCACCGCCGATTGGTCCTCGATGTCCGAGGCCGATTTCCGCCGCATGGTGCGCGCCTTCCTGCAGCAGCGCTACCCGCAGCAACTGCGCTACCTCTCGCACCGTGCGCGCTGGAGCGAGATGCGCGATTGGTACCTCACGCTGTCGGCGCAAGGCTGGATCGCACCCGCGTGGCCGCAGGTGCACGGCGGCATGGGCCTGCCGGCCGACAAGCTCATCGCGTGGATCGAGGAGCTGGAGCAGTACGGCGTGGCGCGCGCGCCCGACCAGGGCATCGTGATGATCGGACCGCTGCTGATCCAGCACGGCACGCCACAGCAGCAGCAGCGCTTTCTGCCGCGCATCCTCAGCGGCGAGCATGTCTGGTGCCAGGGCTATTCGGAGCCCAACGCCGGCTCCGATCTCGCGGGCCTGCGCACCGAGGCCATGCCGGCGCGCGACGCGCAGGGCGAGCATTTCGTCGTCAACGGCCAGAAGATCTGGACCACGCTCGCGCAGGATGCCAACCACATCTTCATGCTGGTGCGCACCGACAAGGACGCGCGCAAGCAGGAGGGCATCAGCTTCCTGCTGTGCGACCTGCGCACGCCGGGCATCACCATCCGGCCGATCCATACGCTGGCGGGTGAGCCGGAGTTCTGCGAGGTGTTCTTCGACAACGTACGCGTGCCGGCGGAGAACCTCGTGGGCAAGCTGCACGGCGGCTGGAGCATCGCGAAGGCGCTGCTGGGCTTCGAGCGAATCTTCCTCGGCAGCCCCAAGCAGTCGCAGTACGCGCTGGGCCAGCTCGCGCGGCTGGCGCAGGCGCGGCGGCTCTTTGCCGACCCGGTGTTCGCGCAGCGCTTCGCGGCGCTGCGGCTCGACGTGCTCGACCTCTCAGCCGCCTACACCGGCTTCGCGAACATCGTGCGCGCGGGCAAGCCGCTGCCGGCTTCGGTGTCGTTGCTGAAGGTCTGGGCGAGCGAGACCTATCACCGCATCGGCGCGCTGCTGGTCGAGGCCGGCGAGGAGCAGGGCGCGGTGGCCGGCGACCAGGTGCTCGACGGCCAGAGCTTCAACGTGCTCTCGCCGCTCATCGGCTCCACGGCCGCAATGATCTACGGCGGTACCAACGAGATACAGCGCAACATCCTCGCGCGGCAGGTTCTGGACTTGCCCGTATGAGGCTCGCCCCCAGTCTTCGCGCACTTCGTGTCGCTTCGCCAACCCCCTACCGGGGGCAACACCTGCGGCCCGGCAAAGCCGGTTCCGCGGTGTTTCACGAAAGAACAGTCCTGCTTGGCTTTTGAGCCTGACTTGTAGATCAACAACAGGAGACAACGCTCATGACATCGATTCACTTCTCGCGCCGCCAACTCATGGCCGCGCTGACCGGCGGTGCGGCACTCGGCGTGCTGTCGCAGCGTGCATTCGCGCAGCAGCCCTTGCCTTCGCTCATCAAGCTGGTGGTGGGCTATTCGGCCGGCGGTCCGGTGGATGGGGCGGCGCGCCTGCTCGCGCCCGCGCTGAGCCAGGAACTGGGCACGCAGGTGATCGTGGACAACCGCCCCGGCGCCAGCGGCTCGCTGGGCGGCGACGCGGTGGCCAAGGCCGCGCCCGACGGCGCGACGCTGTTCTTCGGCGCGAGCCCGACCATCACCATCAACCCCAACGTGCAGCGCAGAATGGCCTTCGACCCGATGAAGGACCTGGTGCCCATAGCGCCGCTGGTGGACTACACCAACGTGCTGGTCGTCAACAACGATGTGCCGGTGCGCAGCGTGTCCGAGCTGCTGGCCTATGCGAAGGCGCGGCCGGGCAAGGTGTTCTACGGCTCGGCCGGCGTGGGCGCCTCCAACCACCTGAGCGGCGCGCTGCTGGAGAAGATGACGGGGGTGCAGCTCACGCACGTGCCGTACAAGGGCAGCGCACCGGCGCTGGCCGACGTGATGGCCGGCACCGTGACCATGATGTTCGACATCATCGCCACCTCCAAGCCCTTCATCCAGACGGGCAAGGTGCGCGCGCTGGCCGTCACCTCGCGCCAGCGCAACCGCATGCTGCCGGAGGTGCCGACCATGGTCGAGTCGGGCGTGCCCGGCTACGACGTGGGCGGCTGGTTCGGCCTCTACGGCCCGGCGCGCATGGACCCCGCGATGGTCGCGCGCATGAACGCCGCCGCGCAGAAGATGCTGGCGCGCGAGGACATCGCCAGCCGGCTGCGCGAGCAGGGCTACGACGTGTGGTCGGGCGCGGCCGATGTGCTGGCGACCAAGGGCAAGGCCGACCGCCAGCTGTGGGCGACGGCCTCCAAGGGCATCGAGGCGGAATAGAAGATGCAGCGGATTCACCAATTGCTGGAAGAGCGCGCGGAGCGAACGCCGGATGCGGTCTTTCTCCTCGAGCCCGGAAACACCACGACCTACGCGCAGCTGCAGTCCATGGTCGACGTCGCCGCACAGGACCTGCTCGCGGCCGGCGTGCGGCCCACCGACCGCGTGCTGCTGGTGGCCGAGAACTGCGCCGCGCACATCGCGCTGCTCATGGCCTGCAGCCGCGTGGGCGCGTGGTCGTGCGGCGTGAACGCGCGCATGTCGCCGGGCGAGATCGCGGCCATCGCCGAACGGGCGGATGCGCGGCTTTGCTGCTTCACGACCGGAGCCTCCGAGGCCGCCGCAAAGCATGCGCAGAGGGTCGGTGCGAAACCGACCTCGCTTGCAGGCGTGATGTGCTCGGCCGCCCGCGACGACGCGCGCACCGAGCCCGACCCGGCGCTGGCCGACACGGCCGCCATCATCTTCACCTCCGGCACATCGGGCACGCCCAAGGGCGTGATGGTGTCGCACCGCGGCCTGCTGCATTTCGGGCGCGTGTCGGCGCGGGTGCGTGCGCTGGACGAGAACGACCGCGTCTATGCCTTCCTGCCGATGACGCACATCTTCGGCATCGGCACCGTGCTGATGGCCGCGCTCACGGGCGGCGCCGCGCTGGTGCTGCGCGGCAGCTTCTCGCCGGCCGACGTGCTGCAGGCGCTGGCGAACGAGCAGGTGTCGAACCTGCTCGGCCCGCCGACGATGTACGCGCGCCTGCTTGCCCACATCGAGGCCGAAGGCGCCGCGCCGCGCTTTCCGCAGCTGCGCTACGTCTACACCGGCTCGGCGCCGCTCGATCCGGCGCTCAAGCAGCGCGTGGAGGGGCTCTTCGGCCAGCCGCTGCACTACGGCTACGGGCTGTCGGAGTACGCGGGCTCGGTGTTTCTCACGCGCACCGAGTCTCCGCGCTCAGACACCTCGGCCGGTCATGCGGTGGAGGGCGGCGAGGCCCGCATCGTGGGCCCCGACGGCAACGACGTGCCGCCAGGCGACACCGGCGAGATCTGGCTGCGCGGCCCCGGCCTCATGCTCGGCTATTTCCGCGACGCCGCCGCCACGGCACAGGTGATGCGGCCCGGCGGGTGGTACGCCTCCGGCGACCTCGGGCGCTTCGGTGACGACGGCGCGCTCTTCGTGGTGGGCCGGCTGAAGGAAATGATCATCCGCTCGGGCTTCAACGTGTACCCGGCGGAGATCGAGGCGGTCATCGGCCGCTTCGAGGGCGTGCACCTGTGCGCGGTGATCGGCGTGCCCGAGGCCGATGGCAACGAGCAGGTGGTCGCCTTCATCGAGCTGAAGCCCGGCGCGGCGCTCGACGAGACGGCGCTGCGCGCGCATCTTGCCGAGAACCTGTCGCCCTACAAGCGCCCGGCGCGCATCGAGCTGATCGACGCGATGCCCACCACGGCCAACGGCAAGCTGCTCAAGCGGGAGCTGAAGGCGCGCTGCGTCGCGGCCGTGAGTTGAGCGAACGGGTTCAGCCGAAGATCGCCGCGTGGCCCTTGCGCGTGTCCATGTACTCGCGCACGCGGGCGATGCGGCCTTCGCGCAGCTCGAAGACGAAGCAGTAGTCGTTGTCGTAGTGCCTGCCGCCGGCCAGCGTGGCCTGCATGCGCTCCTCGAGGATCACGGTGTCGCCGTCGCAATGCAGGTGCGAGAAGCTCACGGCGACGTCGGCCACGAAGAGCCTCGGAAAGTCGTCCACGAGAAAGCGCGCGATGGCGACCGGGCCGATCATGTGGTCGGGCACGCCGAGTGCCACGGCCGTGGCGTTGCCCTTCGGCGCGAGCCATTCGGCGTCGTCTGTGAAGACGGCCTCGATGCGTTGCCGGTCGCGGCTCGCGAAGGCTTTCCAGGCGTCGGTGACGGCGCGCTTGTTCTGTTCCGGGGTCATCACGTGAGGGTCGGGAGTTGGTGCAGCCCGAAGTTAGGAGCGGAGGAGGGCGCCGGCACGCCGTTTCCGGACATTCCCAACCCGGGCGCCGCTTCGGCCCCGCTTCGGCCTTCTCCTGCAAGCGGGCGCGCCGAAGTCCTCCAGCACGCACCGCGCGAGCGCCGCATGGTGGGGTTCCATGCAAACAGGACCTCCACCGATAGGGAAACCCAATCATGGCCGATGACCTGAACAAGCGCGGGCCGCAGGATGCCTCCCGCATCAACGTGAACGAGGCGCACGAGGTGCGCTACTGGACCCGGACGCTGGGCGTGACCGAGGCGCAGCTGCGCTCGGCCATTGCCGCGGCGGGCGTCGAGGTGAAGGACGTGCGCGCCTACCTCGGCAAGCCCTGAGCGAGCCGGCGGCGGCCGGAAGGCCCGGCGCGCCGTGGTGGCGTCATGGTAGGCACCCTCCTACATCTGCGGGCGCGCGCCATACTTCATACTTGTTACCAGAACGTTTCTGGAGCCAAGCAGTTCTTGATCCTGCCGATGATGAACCCGAAGCCCGTGGCCACCGCCCAATGAAATCCTCCCCCAGCGCGCGCAGTTGGATCGCCGCCGGCGTGCGCCACGAACTTCTCACCCGCGCATTGCCCGCCCTGCGACACGACATGGCCGCTCCGGTCTCGGTGATCCGCATGGCACTGCTGATGCTCAAGCGGCAGATCGGCGCCGCCACCGTCGATGCGGCGGCCTGCGAGGAGCGGGTGGGGCTGATCGACAGCCAGGTTTCGGAACTGGTGGAAGCCATCCGCTCGCTGCGCGACTGGGAGCTCGCCACCGTCGACGACGGCATCACCCGCAGCGCGCTGGTGGCGCAATGCGTGACGCTGATGCGCTCGGCCTTCGACCTGCACGGCGTGGCGCTGGAAACGGACCCTTCGCTGGCGCCGTCCGACGACGAACACCTCTGGCCCGCCGCGGCCGCGCTGCGCTACCTGTTCCTCGGCGCAATGGGCTACCTGCATGACGGCGCGGACGAGGCCGGTGCCATCCGCATCGAGGCCGATGGCGCGAACGCGCTGCGCCTCACGGCGCTGCCGCGCGAGCCGGGCGCCTCCGAGGCCGTGCTCGACGCCCACCGCGCGCCGCGCGCGCTGGCCATCGACGCCGTGGCGCTGCAGAACCTCGCGGAAGACCTGGGCTACGCGGTGGCGCTCGATGCCGCCAGCGTGCGCCTGGTGCTCGTGACGCGGACCTGAGCCTTTTCCTTTTCCTTCCCTTTTCTCTGTCTCCTGGCGGCTGAGGTGCTCGCGCTGGCGCGCCCCTGTTCGCGCCGGTGCGCCTTCAGGAACGCCATCAGCCGGCGCTCGGCTGCATGCAGCCCGCGCGAAGGCCTCGCGCTGCGGCTGCCGCCGATCTTTTCGAACAGCGCGGCGGTGGCCTCGTCGCCGTCCGACAGCGCGCTGCCTAGTGCCAGCACGGCCGGGTGCACGTAGGCCTTCCTGCAGACCGCCGGCGTGTTGCCCAGCTGCTTCGCCACCGCGCCGAGGATGTCCCTGGCGCTGTAGCGGCTGCCGTCGGCGGCGGTGCGGCCGGGCTCGCAGGCCAGCCGGGTGAGTTCCAGCGCCTGCACCGTGCCGTGCCAGGTACGGAAATCCTTCGCGGTGAAGCGCTCGCCGCCGGCGGCTTCGGCGAGGTAGTCGTTCACGTCGGTGGACGAGACGCCGCGCAGTTCGCCTTCTCCGTCATCGCCTTCGTCGCCGGCATCCACGTACTGGAAGAGCGCCTGCCCCGGCAGCTGCTGGCACTGCCGCACCACCTTCGCCACGCGCGGGTCGTCGAGCTGCGCCTCGTGCATCACGCCGCTCTTGCCGCGGAAGCGCAGCCTGAGCGCCTGGCCCTTCACCGCCGCGTGCCGGTTGCGCAGCGTGGTGAGGCCGAAGGAGCCGTTGCTGTTCGCATATTCCTCGTTGCCCACGCGCAGCAGCGTGGTGTCGAGAAGGCGCACCAGCGCCGCGAGCACCTGGGCGCGGCCGGGCGCCTTGCGGCCCGCAGGCAGTTGCAGGTCGCGCGCCACGCGGGCGCGGATGCCCGGCAGCGCGAGCGCGAAGGCCTCGAGGCGGTCGAACTTGGTCTCGTCCTGCATCGAGCGCCAGTCGGCGTGGTAGCGGTACTGCTTGCGCCCGCGCGCGTCGATGCCGGTGGCCTGCAGGTGGCCGTTGGGCAGCGGGCAGATCCACACCTGCGTGTAGGCCGGCGGAATGGCCAGCATGCGGATGCGCGAGAGATCGTCCGCGTCGCGCACCCATCTGCCGCGGGCATCGCGGTAGCGGAAGCGCTCGCCGTTCTTCAGGCGGCGGATGCCGGGCATGTCGGGGTTCACGTAGACCAGGCCGTTGGAGATGGGCGTCGGCCTGGACGGAGGCTTGGCGGTGGAGGGCGAAGAGGAAGGAGGGGAAGAGGCCGGCATGGGGCTTGCGTGGTGGTACACCGCGCTTTTGCCAGCACCGACAATCGCCGGTTGTAGGACGCCGCAGGCGCCGGCGGTGCGCCGGGCGCGCTTGTGCCGCCGGCCATGCCGTTTTTTCTTTCTCACCGGGTTCCAGAATGAGTTCTTTCAAGCCTTCCCTTCTCGCCGTCCGCTGGCTGGCCGTGCCCGCCGCGGCGCTGCTCTTCACGGCCTGCGCCTCCACGTCCACCACGACCGCCTCGACGCAGGCCCCGGCCGCGCCGGTGAAGGTCAAGGTCTTCGTCGCCGCCATGTTCGAGATCGGCAAGAACACCGGCGACCGCGCCGGCGAGTTCCAGCACTGGTACGAGCGCTACTGGAAGGACGCCAAGCCCATCGCCGTGCCCGGCGCGCTGCAGCCCGTGTACTGCAACGCCGACGGCGTGTGCGGCTCGGTGCTCGGCATGGGCAAGGTGAACTCGTCGTCGTCGATGCAGGCCATCCTGCTGAACCCGCAGTTCGACTTCTCGCAGAGCTACTACGTCATCTCCGGCGTGGCCGGCACGCCGCCCTCGCGCGGCACCATCGGCGAAGTGAGCTGGGCCACCTGGCTGGTCGACTACGACCTCGGCCACCGCTGGGCGCCCGAGGAGAACAAGCCCGGCGAGCCCACCTTCATGCCGCGCAAGGGCTACGAGGAATACCGCCGCTTCAAGCTCAACCCCGACCTCGTGGGCTGGGCCATGAAGCTCTCGGCCGACACGCCGCTGAAGGACTCCGACTCGGCCCGCAAGTACCGCCTGCGCTACCCCGACGCCGCGGCGCGCCGCGCGCCCTTCGTCGGCACCGGCACGCACATGACCGGCGACACCTTCTTCCACGGCCCCGGCATGTCGAAGCAGGCGCAGTACATCGCCAAGCTCTACGGCGCCGACGACTACGTCATCACCGAGATGGAGGCCGCCGCCATCACCCTCGTCATCAAGCGCACCCACGGCACCGACCGCGTGATGAGCCTGCGCGGCGCCGTCAACTTCGACCAGGGCAACCCGAAGGAAACCACGCTGCAGCACCTCGACCCCGCGCCGGGCGAGACGGCCGGCGGCTTCGCCGAGACGGTGGAGAACATCGAGCTGGTGGGCTCGCGCGTGGTCGATCACATCGTCGCGAACTGGCCCAAGTGGTCGGGCGGCGTGCCGAAGCCCTGAGCCTGAATCCGAAGCTGGTCAGGGCCGCGCCGGCTTCAGGTGCCACGTCACCGTGAAGTCGAAGGGCGTCCAGCGGCTGGCGGTGACGCCTGCGCGCCGCAGGCCGCGGCCGGTCCAGGTGTTGCAGGTCTCGAAGAGGTTGTAGCCGCCCTCGGCCTCGTAGAAGGCGTCCTGGTTGTCGTAGTGCGCGCCGGCGATGGGCGTTGCCCGGCCGGAAGGCAGCGCGGCGCGCACGTAGTCTGCGAGCTGCGCGTACTGCGCCTGCGTGAGCGGCAGCGCATATGCGCCTTGCCCCAGCTGGTTGCGCCGCAGGTAGCTCACGTGCATCAGCGCGCGGTTGCCGCCGACGAGCGCGCCGAACGCGCGTGCCGCCGTCAGGTCGGCCCAGGTGGGCGTGTTCAGGTAGAACTCGCGGTCGCCCCAGCCGATGGCGATGAATTCGGCGTCGGGCGGCGGCGCCTTGAAGTCCTTCAGCGGAAAGAGCTGCAGCCAGTCGATGGTGGCCGTGCGGATCGGGAACACGTAGTCGGTATGCACGCCGTTGCTCAGGACCCAGGCCTGCACTTCTGCCTTGGTGCTCTGCGGAGGCTCAGGATTGGCGGGCCAGAACACGAGCGCGCAGGCCGTCGCCACGTACAGGCCCACCAGCGCGAAGAAGCCCAGCAGCGTGAAGGCGATGCGGCGCAGCCAGCGTCGGACCATCGCGTACTCAGAAGAGCGAAGCGGTGGTGGCCACCGGTTCCGCCGTCGCGCGGTGCGTGCCGGAACCTGCGGGCGCCAGCGCCTCGGGGCTGCCGGCCTTCGCCAGCGTGCCCACGCGCACGCCCAGCAGGCGCAGCGGGCGCTCCAGCGGCACGCGCTTCAGGCACAGGCCGCCGGTGTGGCGGATGGTCTTCGCGTCGTCGGTGAAGCGGTCGATGGTCTGGTCGCGGGTGGCGATCCTGAAGTCGTCGTAGCGCAGCTTGATGCCGATGGTCTTGCCCACGTAGCCCTTGCGCTGCAGGTCGGCGGCCAGTTGCTCGCACAGCTTCGTGAAGATCGCGCCCAGCTCGGCGCGGTCGCGCACCGCGTGCAGGTCGCGGTCGAAGGTGGTCTCGCGGCTCATCGACACGGGCTCGCTCTCGGTCACCACCGGGCGGCTGTCGCGGCCCCACGAGACCTCGTGCATCCAAGCGCCGGTGGCCTTGCCGAAGTTGGCGACGAGCCAGTCGCGATCGCGCGCCGCGAGCTGCCCCACGGTCTCGATGCCGAAGCGCTTGAGCTTCTCGTCGGCCTTGGGGCCGATGCCGTTCACCTTGCGGCAGGGCAGGGGCCAGATGAGTTTTTCCAGGTCGTCCTCGTAGACGACCGAGATGCCGTTGGGCTTGTTGAACTCGCTCGCCATCTTGGCGATGAGCTTGTTGGGCGCCACGCCGATGGAACAAGTGAGGCCGGTGGCGTCGAGGATGGCCTTCTGCAGCAGCCGCGCCAGCGAGCGCCCGCCGTCGCGCTGCCCGCCGGGCACGTCGGTGAAGTCGATGTACACCTCGTCCACGCCCCGGTCTTCCATGAGCGGCGCGACCTCCAGGATGATCTTCTTGAAGGTGCGCGAGTAGCGCCGGTATTCGTCGAAGTCCACCGGCAGGATGATGGCCTGCGGGCACAGCTTGGCCGCCTTCATGAGCCCCATCGCGGAACCCACGCCGAACTGCCGCGCGGGGTAGGTGGCGGTGGTGATCACGCCGCGGCCGGTGTAGTCCTTCAGCAGCGGGAACGAATCGACCGGAATGTCGGCCAGCGTGCCGCCCTCGGGCAGGTTGCGGATGGCCTCGTCCACGCGCCGCCGCCCGCCGCCGATCACCACCGGCAGGCCCTTGAGCTGCGGATAGCGAAGCAACTCGACGGACGCATAGAAGGCGTCCATGTCGAGGTGCGCGATGCGGCGGATCGGCGGTGCCGTCGGGGTCTGGGAGCTCACGGAAACAATTGTCTCGCGGCTGGGCGCCACGTGTGCGCCGGGGGCGATTCGATCAGCGCGTTTCCACCGTCACCAGCAGGGGCGATTCGAACATCGCCACGGGGGAGATCACGGGCTCGTCCATCGGCACCTTGTCGCCGTAGCGCTCGCGCATCTTGGCGCGCACCGCCGGGTCGGTGAGGTTGAACTCGCGGATCTTCTGCAGCTCGCCGATGCGCACGCCCAGCGCGCGCTGGTAGAGCTTCCACACGAGCTCGGAGCAGTAGATGCGCTTGTCCGACCACTCGAAGGTCAGGTCGTAGGGCCGGCCCTCGAAGTCGGATGTGCCGGCGCGCAGCTTCGCGATCGCGCCCGGCGTGAGCAGCGTGTCGGCGTTGCGCAGCCGCTTCACCACGTAGTGCCCGCCGTTGCCGCGCGCCGTCCATTGCGCGAGCGGCGTGTAGCGCACCGTGGACACGGCCTCGAACACATGGGGCTTGCCGTTGCGCATCAGCACGATGCCCATGTGGCTGTAGCGCGAGCCGGTCGCGCGCTGCACCGCGATGCTCTGCGCCGAGCGCGAGGTGTGGAAGATGATGTCGCCGTCCTTCAGCTCCGTCGAGGCATGGGCGGCGCCTGCCAGGAGAGCGGACAGCACGAGCGCGACGGCTGCAGGGAGCTTGAAGGTCATGGGCGCGCATTGTGCGGCACGCCGCGCGGCAATCTATTTCTCTTCTGGCGGAGGGGCACTGTCGCCAGTGTCGGGCGGCGCCATCTCGCGCATCAGACGCTCCACCGCCTCGTCGTTCATCGGTTGGGCGGGCGCGAGCGCGGTGGGCGAGGTGCGAAGCCAGCGCGTGGTCTGGGGCAGCGCCATCACCAGCACCGTCACCGCCGCGAGCACCGCGAGGTACGGCACCAGCACCCGGCCGACGGCGACCGCCGGCGGGCGCGGCTTCACCTGCCCGCGCGCCAGCACCAGCGCGTAGCCGAAGGGCGGCAGCAGGAAGCCGGCCTGCAGCACCAGCAGCGTGAGCGTGGCGATCCATGCCGCGTCGTCGAGCTGCGCGAGCACAGGCGGCATGACGATGGGCACGATCAGGAAGATCAGCTCGAAGGCGTCGAGCACGAAGGCGAAGGCCAGCAGCACGGCCAGCACCACCGCGAGCCCGATCACCGGATGGTCCTGCAGCGACAGCATGAGCCGCGCGATCAGCCCGTCGGTGCCGAAGCCGCGCAGCAGCAGCGAGAAGGTGGTGGCGGCCACCAGCAGCGCATAGAGCGCGCCGGTGAGCGCCATCGCGTCGTCGAGCACTTGCCGCAACACGGCGCGCGTGAGCTGGCGCGACACCGCGCCCCAACCCAGCAGCAGCACGCAGGCGGCGGCCGCGCCTTCGACCGCGCGCACCTTGCCGAGCGTGACCAGCACCAGCAGGGCACCGATCAGCGAAGGCACGACAAGCAGCGTCCAGCCCTCGCGCCGCTCCAGCGGCTCGCGCGGTGCGGCGCTCTTCGGCTTGCTCCGCGCACCGAACCACGCCACGGCCAGCCAGCCCAGCAGCAGCGCCGCCGCCGGCACCAGCGCGGCCTGGAGGATGTCCTGCGTGTTGACGACGCGGCTGGCCGCGCTCGCCGAGGGCAGCGCCAGTTCGCGCGCCATGTTCATGCCCTCGGTGTGGGCGCGCAGCATCGCGTCGCCGAGCAGCAGGAGCACCAGGGATGGCGGCACGATCACGCCCAGCGTACTGGTCACGGCCACGAGCGCGGTGCGGCGCGCGGGGGGCAGGCCCTCGCTCGCCCAGCCCTGGCCAGCGGTGCGCGCCAGCGTCAGCAGGCTGGCGCCCACCGAGCCGTTCATCGGCGCGAGCAGCAGTCCCAGAACCATGCCGGCGAGCTCGGGTGCGGCGCGCGGCGCGACGAAGGCCAGCACCTTGCGCAGGCCGTTGTACAGGTAGCCGGCGAGCGACAGCCGGTTGAGCAGTGCGCCCACCAGCGCATAGAGCGCCAGTGCCTGCAGCAGGTCGTGCTCCAGCAGGCCGACGATGCGCCAGGGCAGGTTCTGCAGCAGCGCCAGGTCGAAGGTGCCCAATGCCAGGCCGGCCAGCGCGCCGATCGTGCATGTGCCCAGCAGCACGGCGTAGGTCGGCCAGCCGGTGGTCATCATCAGCGCCAGGGCCAGCGCGAGGAGTGCGAGTCCGAGCCAGGGCATCTACGGGCCGGGCTGTCCGGGTTGGCCGGTGTCCTCGGGCGGGTTCGCTGGGCGCAGCTCCTGCCAGAGGTCGAGCGCGCTCTGCAGGGCCAGCAGCGCGGCGAGCAGCAGCAGGGCCACCTTGATCATGAAATAGCCGGGGTTGAAGGTGTCGGGAAAAAGTTCGAGCGCCTCCACCGAGCGCATCACCGGTGCCGCCGCCGTGAAGACCAGGAACAGCGCCCAGGGCAGCACGCACAGCGCCGCGCCGATGCGGCGCAGCCGCGCACGGCGCCCGGCGTTGTCGGCCGCCAGGTCGGGACGGGCCACCAGATGCGCGCCGCGCCGGCCTGCGTGCCGCAGCGCCACCGCCACGTAAAGCGCGAACAGCCACTGCGCCAGGTCGTTGGCCTGCGTCGGCCCGTTGCCGGAGCCGGCCAGGTCGCGCAACGGCCATTGGGCGAACAGCAGCAGCGCGATGGCGACGGCGAAAGTCATCGCCACGCGGTCGATCCAGTCGAGCCAGCGCGGCGCGGGCGGGCCGGAGGGCTCCGCGGAGTCCACGGGGGGAGGGGTGTCTGCCGGAGGCGTCATGCGGGGAAATCGTCTTCCCCGAACCTGACTGGCACCTGCGGGGCGGCGGGTCATTGCTTGCGCGCCGCAGCATGCAGGTGCCATCATGCGCGCCATGCAAACGGTCGCCTCCATCCTCTGGCGCAGGCTCGATGTACCGGGCCACGACGCCTGTCGCCTCGAACGCAACGCCTCGGCCTGGCAACTCGACGGAGCCGCCGTGTTCCGTCTTGAAGACGGCCGTATCGGCCAGCTGCACTACCGCGTGCGCTGCGACCTGCTATGGCACACCCAGTGGGGCACGGTGCGCGGCTGGCTCGGCGACTCGGCAGTCGACCTGTCGATCGCCCGCGACGCGCGCGGCCACTGGAAGCTCAACGACGAGCCCGTGCCCGACCTGTCGCACTGCATCGACCTCGACCTGGGCTTCACGCCCGCCACCAACCTGCTGCAGCTGCGCCGCCTCGGGCTCTCGAAAGGCGAGGGCGCGGATGCACCCGCCGCATGGGTCGACATCGACGGCGGCGGCGTGCTCAGCGAGCTGATGCAGCGCTACGAGCGGCGCAGCGACAACGAGTACGCCTACGAGGCGAAGCGCTTCGACTATGCGGCCACGCTGAGCGTGACGCCCGACTGCTTCGTCAGCGACTACCCCCGGCTCTGGGTGGCCGAGAAGTAGCCACCCACAACGCTCAGTCGAACTGCGACCGATCACCCGCGACCAGATCGCGGTTGCGCCGCCGGTCGATCGCGATCTCGTGCGCGAACGCCTCGGTGCCGCCTCCGGCCGGCAGGTTGTAGGCCGCACGCAGCCGCGAGCGCACCGCATCGCTTTCCAGCACCCGGTTGATCTCCGCATTGAGCATCTGCACCACGGCGCCCGGCGTGCGTGCCGGCGCAAAGATGCCGAAGAGCGAGTCGCGGTTTGCCTTATCGAAGCCCAGCTCCGCGAGCGTGGGCACCGTGGGCAGTGCCTCGATGCGCGCGGGCGCGCCCACCGCCAGCGCCTGGAAGCGGCCGCCCTCGATGTACTGCAGCTGCTGCGCGGCGACATTGGTCGACAGCACCTCGAACTGGCCGCTCAGCGCATCGTTGAGCTGTGGGCCGCCGCCCTGGTAGGGGATGTGCGTGATGTCGGTGCCGCTTTGCACGCGGACCTGCGCCAGCACCAGGTGGCCGATGGTGGCCACGCCCGATGTCGCCCAGCGCACCGCGCCCGGCTGCCTGCGCGCCTGCGCGATCAGCTCGCCGAATCCGCGACCGGTGAAGGCCGGCGTGCCCACCACCAGCACCGGCGTGCGCATCACGCTGGCCACGGGCACGAAGGTGCGCATCGGGTCGTAGGGAACGCGCGCCAGCAGCGGGTGCAGCGTGAGCGGGCTGATGGCCGAGAAGGCCAGCGTGCAGCCGTCGGGCGCGGCGCGGGCGAGCGCATCCATGCCGAGGCTGCCGCCCGCGCCGGGGCGGTTCTCGATGAGCACTGGCACGCCGAGCGAACGTGCGAGCGGCTCGGCCAGCACGCGCGCCATGCCGTCGCTGACACCGCCGGGTGGATAGACCACGATCAGGCGTACCGGCTTGTTCGGCCACTGCGCCGGTGCGGCATGAAGCACGCGCGGCAGCGCGTAGGCGGCCGCGAGCAGCGTGCCCGTGCCCTGCAGCAGTCGGCGGCGAAGCCGGTTCATGAGCCCGGGTTCTCCAGCGCCAGCCGGCGCAGCATCGCGGCGAAGTTCAGCGCGGGCAGGTTGTCTTCCTCGGCGCGCGACACCAGCGTGAGCGGCGCGTCGAGCTGGCCGCCGTCGGCCAGCCGCGCGTAGGCGATGGCATGTGCGTGCACGCCGTGCATCGAGGCCGGCACCACCGAGAGGCCGACACCCGCGGCCACGAGATTCAGGTTGGTCATCATTCGATCGACTTCGGCCACCACGCGCGGGCGCAGTCCCTTGGCGTGGCACAGCGCGAGCAGGTCGGCATAGAGGCCGGGCGCGCCCGGGCGCCGCACGAGGATGATGCCTTCCTCGCAGAGCTTCGCGAGCGGCAGCGGGCGCGAGTCCTTGTCGCGGCCGAGGGCAAGGCGGTGATCGCTGGGCATGGCGACCAGCACCGGCTCGCGCAGCAGCGTCTCGAACAGCAGCCCCTCGGGCCGTGCCACCGGCACGCGCAGCAGGCCGCAGTGCAGGCGGCCCGCGGCCAGCGCCTCGGTGAGCTCGGCCGCGTTGTCCTCGCGCAGCTGCAGCTCCACTTCAGGGTACTCGCGGCGGAACTCGCGCAGCGCCTCGGGCATGAATCGGTGCGCCGCCGCCGAGCTGGTGAAGCCCACCGCGAGCGTGCCGGACTGCCCCTTGGCCACGCGCGTCATGCGCTGCTTCATGGCCTCCATGTCCTGCAGCATGCGCAGCGCCTCGGCCTGGAACAGCCGGCCCGCGTCGGTCAGCGCCACGCCGCGCGGATGGCGGCGGAACAGCAGCACGCCCAACTCGCGTTCGAGCGCCTTGATCTGCAGGCTCAAAGGCGGCTGCTGGATGCCCAGTTGCTCGGCCGCGCGCGTCATGTGGCCGGTCTCCGCAACGGCGGCGAAGTAGCGCAGTGCCCGTATGTCCATATGTTTTTTGTATGAAAAGTGCCTTGTTATTTTATTTGACCCTAGGTCACACCGAATCTATCGTCCGGCCGCCCATTCAAGAACAAGCGGCCCAACGAGGCCGCATGCCGGAGACAAACCCATGCGCACAACGCGCCCTGCCTCGATCCCTGCCTCGATGTTTCGAGCCGTCCGCCACGCGGTCGGCCTTTCGCTGGTCTCGCTGATCCTTGCCGCCTGCGGTGGTGGCGGCGGAGGTGGAGGCGGCGGCATCGGCTTCCTGCCGACCACCCCGCCAGCCAGCGGCGGCAGCAATCCGCCCGCCACCAACCCGCCCGCGGACGATCCGCCGGACAACCCGCCGCCCCCGCCCGTGCAGCCGGCCGTTTCATGCGCGGACCTCAACGGCAAGAGCCTGCCCGCCTCGCTGATCAGCCTGCCCACGCAGGGCGCCACCGTCACCAGCGCCACGCCCGTGGCCGCGAGCGACGCCGGCAACACGCTCGGCGACTACTGCCGCGTGCGCGGCACCATCCAGCCGGTCGACCCCAGTTCGCAGTCCATCAACTTCGCGGTCAACCTGCCGGAGAAGTGGAACCAGAAGACCATCCACTTCGGCGGCGGCGGCTTCGACGGCGTGCTGATCGACGGCACCGAGGTCATCCGCTTCGGCCCCGCCGGCAAGCCCGCGCCGCTCGCGCTGGGCTACGCCACCTACGGCGACGACTCGGGCCACCAGTCGGGCAGCATCACCGACGGCAAGTTCGCGGCCAACGACGAGCAGCTCGCCAACTACGGCGGCAACTCGCTCAAGAAGACGCGCGACGTGGCGCAGGCGCTGGTGCTCGCGCGCTATGGAGTGGCGCCGAAGCACGCCTACTTCCTCGGCACCTCCACGGGCGGTCGCGACGCGCTGAGCTACATCCAGCGCTGGCCGTTCGACTACGACGGCGTGATCGCCAACGAGCCCGCGCTCAACTACACCGGCACGCGGCTGTCGAACGTGGCCGTGGGCCGCGCGCTCTACTACAACAACGGCACCGACGGCTGGATGGACCTGAGCGAGACGCTGATGGTGCAGAAGGCCGCGATGCAGGCCTGCGACAAGCTCGACGGCGCGGCCGACAGCATCGTGAGCAACGTCGAGAGCTGCCGCCAGCTCAACACACAGCTGCTGGCCTCGCTGCGCTGCCCCGGCGGCACGAAGACTGCCAAGACCTGCCTGTCGGACGCGCAGATCGCCACCGTGAAGGCCATCGAGTCGCCGCTCGATTTCACGACCTATTCGCTGGCCAACGGCGTGAAGCGCGCGGGCGGCTACAACCTGCTCGAAGGCGCGCTGGTGGCGGGCCCGTTCACCACGCGCGACCTCGGTACGCGCAACGTGCCGGCCAACCCCGCCACCTCGGCCGACGCCAACATGTACGTCACTGGCGACCAGTGGGTGAAGTTCTTCGTCACGCGCGACGCCAACTTCAACACGCTGACCTTCGACCCTCTGAACCCGGGCAGCTATGCCGCGCGGGTGACCGAGGTGTCGAACATCACCGACGCCACCAACCCGAACCTCGCGCCCTTCTTCGCGCACGGCGGCCGGCTCATCATGCTGCACGGCCTGGCCGACGAGGTGATCAGCCCGAACTCGACCATCGACTACTACAAGCAGCTCATCGCCACGGTGGGCCAGGCCTCGGTCGACCAGAACGTGCGCTTCTACACCGTGCCCGGCATGGGCCACGGCACCGGCAGCTTCATCCCCAACTGGGACTCGCTGGCCGCGCTCGAAGGCTGGGTGGAAAACGGCCTGGCTCCCGCCACCGGCGTCGCGGTGGACGCGGTGGCCGGCACTTACGGCCGCACGCGCCCGCTGTGCCTGTTCCCGGCCTGGCCCAAGTACCGCGGCAGCGGCAGCCTGGACGCGGCCGTCAACTACAGCTGCGTCACCGAGGTCGGCGACCCGCTGGCCTGCCCGAACCTGCCCGCGGCCGTTACCAGCTACAAGGGCGGCAACAGCTTCGGCGAAGAGCTGCGCGTGCAGATCGACCCGGCCACCATGGCCTACACCGTGACCATCGACGCGAGCCTGCAGCGCGCGGCCGGCACGGTGCGTACCGGCACGCTGGTGTCGGAGGGCAACTGCAGCTACGGCAGCGGAGAGAGCGGGGCGGTGTTCAGCTTCGGTGCCGGCGGCGTGCTGTCGGGCGGCGTGAATGCGCCGAGCGGCGGCGGCTTCGCGCCTCTGCTGGCCTTCCAGAACACCTTCCAGAACGCGGCGACGCCGATGGTGTTCAACCCGGTGGCGAACGTCTTCAATGCGGTGGGTGTGCAGCAGGGTACGGGCGGCACGACCGCGCAGGCGCTGGCGGTGCGGCTGCGCAACCTGGGCTCCTTCCAGTACTGCCGCGATCCGGTCAGCGGCGGCTTCATGATCTACGACGCGAGCTGCACGCAGACCGAGAAGGGCTACATCACCTACAACGGCACGCGCGGCTCCTTCGACCTGTTCACGACCTCGCCCACCGGCGGTGCCGTGACCAGCGGCGGCACGCTCACCGGCTCTATGGTGATCGGCCTCGTCAGCGGCACGGCGGTGCCGATGCACCTGGTGCGCGAATCGGCCGCCAACGCGGGCATGCGCCTCTTCGGCCTACAGCAGAGCCTGGTCTCCGGCACTGCCGACGGCAGCTATGCGCTGCTCAGCGTCAAGGGCGAGAACCACGATGCCACGGTGGCCGGCAGCGGCCTTAACCTCGGCGGCGCGGCCGCGGGGCTGAGCTACGACACGCCGGTGCTCGGCGTGGCGCAGGCCGATGCCGGCCGGTCGGGCAATTTCATCTTCAACAGCGGCGTCCTCGCATTCGTCTCCACCGATGCGGCGAAGGCGGCGCTAGAACTCGGAGTACGTCATTGAAAAAACGACTGTCCAGCCTTGCGGCTTCCATGGCCTTCGCGCTGATCGGCGCGGCATCGACGCTGCCCGCGCATGCGGCGCCCTCAGGGCCCAAGGCGGCCGCCTGCCCGGCGCTGGTGCCAGAGTCGGCGCGCTGCTACACCGGTGAGGATGGCGCGGGCTCCTTCTACTGGATCGCCATGCCCAAGGACTGGGCGAAGAACGCCGGCCGCGTTCTCGTGATGCACGCCCATGGCGGCCCCGAGACCGGACCGCCCAAGCTGGAGCGCAGCGAGGAAGACCTGAAGCGCTGGGCAGTCACCGTGAAGGCCGGCTACGCATGGGCCGCCTCCACCTACCGGCGCGGCGGCTACGGCGTGACCATGGCGGCGGAAGACACCGAGCGCCTGCGCCAGATCTTCGTGCGCCATTTCGGCCAGCCGTACCGCACGCTGCTGCACGGGCAGAGCTACGGCGCGGGCGTGGCGGCAAAGGCGGCGGAGCTCTATGCACCGGCCGGCGGGGCGAAGTCTCCCTACGACGGCCTGCTGCTCACGAGTGGCGTGCTCGGCGGCGGCAACAGCGCCTACGACTTCCGGCTCGACCTGCGCGTGGTTTACCAGTACGTCTGCCGCAACCATCCGCGTCCCGACGAGCCGCAATACCCGCTGTGGATGGGCCTTCCTCTTGACTCCAAGCTCACGCGCGCCGATCTCGCCGCCCGCGTGAAGGAGTGCACTGGTGTCGGCCTGCCGGCCGCGCAGCGCACGCCCGAGCAGGCGGCTCGGCTGAAGACCATCCTCTCGGTCGTGAAGATCCAGGAGCGCTCGCTGCTGGGCCATCTCACCTGGGCGACATGGCTCTTCCAGGACCTAGTGCAGAAACGGCTCGAGGGCCGCAACCCCTTCGGCAACATCGGCGTGGTCTACAGCGGCTCGGCCGACGACGCGGTGCTCAATGCCGGCGTGCTGCGCTACGCGGCCGATCCGCAGGCCAAGGGCGCGCTGGCGGCCGACAGCCAGCCCACCGGCCGCACCGCGCTGCCCACCGTGGGCCTGCATGCGATCGATGACCCGACGGCCTTCGTCGAGCTGGAAAGCTCCTACCGCCGCATCCGCGATGCCGCGGGCACCGGCAACCTTCTGGTGCAGAGCTTCAGCAGCGAGCGCGAGCACAGCTACCTGAGCGATTCGGAATACCCCGCGCTCTTCGCCGCGCTGCTCGACTGGATCGACAAGGGCGAGAAGCCCACGCCAGAAGGCCTCGCGCAGCGCTGCAAGGCGCTGATGCCGCACTACGACACCGACGGCAAGAACGGCTGCCACATCCAGCCCGCATGGCAGCCGCCCGCGCTCGAGAGCCGCGTGCCGTCGCGCGCGCCCTGAATCATTTTTCAATCCAACGTCACGGAGACTCCATGAAGAAACTGTTCGCCCTCGCGGCGATCGCCGCCGCCGCCGTCGCTGCCCACGCGCAGGACTTCCCGGGCGGCAAGCCCGTCACCATCGTCGTGCCCTTCGCGGCCGGCGGCCCCACCGACCGCGTCGCGCGCGACCTGGCCGAGGCGCTGCGCAAGCCGCTCGGCGGCGCCAGCGTGATCATCGACAACGTGCCCGGCGCCGGCAGCTCCATCGGCGCCGCCAAGGTGGCGCGCGCCACGCCCGACGGCTACACGCTGCTGCTCAACCACATTGCGATGGCGACCGTGCCGAGCCTGGTGCGCAACGTGCCGTTCAAGGTCGAGAGCGACTTCGAGTACCTGGGCATCGTCAACGACGTGCCGATGACGCTCATCTCCAAGCCCGGCATTCCCGCCAGCAACTACAAGGAGCTGAGCGGCTGGATCGCCGCCAACAAGGGCAAGATCAACATCGGCAACGCGGGCGTGGGCTCGGCGTCGCACCTGTGCGGCCTGCTGTACCAGAGCGCCACCAAGACCGAGATGACGCCCGTGCCCTACAAGGGCACAGCGCCGGCCATTACCGACCTGATCGGCGGCCAGATCGACCTGCTGTGCGACCAGACCACCAACACCACGCCGCACATCCAGGCGGGCAAGGTGAAGGCCTTCGCCGTCACCACTTCCAAGCGGCTGGCGTTGCCGACGCTGAAGGACCTGCCCACGCTCGACGAGGCGGGGCTGAAGAACTTCCAGGTCACGATCTGGCACGGCCTCTATGCGCCCAAGGGCACGCCCGCGCCGGTGCTGAAGAAGCTCAACGACGCGGTGAAGGTCGCGCTGAAGGACCCGGACTTCATCCATCGCGAGGAGCTGCTGGGCGCCGTGGTGGCGACCGACGGGCGCATCGAGCCCGCGGGCCACAAGAAGTTCGTGATCGACGAGATCGCGAAGTGGACGCCGGTGATCAAGGCGGCCGGGGTCTACGCGGACTGAGGCCGCGCCCCGGGGCCTGTGTTCAGCGCATCGAGCGCGACCAGGCCTCGTACAGGTCCTCGCCCTCGTCGCGCACGGGCAGCGATCGCACGGGCATCTCGCGCTGCTCCAGCGGCCGCGCGATCTCCAGGTAGCCGCGTTCGGCCGAGAGGTCGTGCGGCTCTCCGTCCTCGTTGGAGTAGGCGTAGTACACCTCCTTCACGCCGGCCAGGTACATGGCCGTGAGGCACATGGGGCACGGGTAGCCGCTGGCGTACACGACGCTGCCCGACAGGTCGGTGCCGCCCTGGGCCTTGGCGGCGATGCGCACCGCCTGCATCTCGGCGTGGGCCGTGGGGTCGCACAGGGCGTCGACCTCGTTGACCGCCCGGGCCAGCACCTTGCCGTCGCGCACCAGCACGGCGCCGAAGGGCCAGGTCCTGCGCTCGCGCACGTTCCGCATGGCCAGCCGGATGGCGTCGACCATGTACTTCTCCGAGTCTTGATCGGGATGGGGCATCTGTGGAAACTCCTGCGGCGAATCAGCTGCCGCGATAGGTTGAAAAGAACCAGGGTGCGCACAGCATCGGCACGTGGTAGTGCTGCGCTGCGTCGAAGATGGAGAAGCGCACGGGCACCACGTCCGAGAGCCCGTCGGCCGCCTTGAAGTGGTCGCCGACGTGGAAGCGCAGCTCGAAGTGGCCGGTGCGCGCGTCCTTGGCCGCGAGCATGGGCGCATCGGTGCGGCCGTCGGCGTTGGTGCGGGTGCCGTTGATGCGCGTGGGCGGGTTGGTCGCCACGTCGTAGAGCTCCACCTGCAGGCCCGCCAGGGGCCGCCCGTTGGTGATGTCGAGCACGTGCGTCGAGATGCCGGTCATGTCGTTTCCTCTTTCGTCAGTGCAATGGGCTCAGCTGCCGCGCGAGTAGGTGTAGCTCCACGGGCCGAACTGGATCGGCAGGTGGATGCGCTCGGCGACGTTGGCGACGCGGATGCGCACCGGCAGCTTCGTCAGGAAGGGCGGCATGGGCAGCACGGCCTTCCTGCCGGCGAAGTAGTCGTCGATGTGCAGCAGCAGTTCGTAGTCGCCGGGCTGGTAGCTGTCTCCGATCAGCAGCGGGTCGTCGGAGCGCCCGTTGCCGTTCATGACGACGCTGCGCAGCTGCCTGTAGCTGCCGCCTTCCAGCCGGGAGAAGTCGATGCGCAGGCCGGTGGCGGCCGCGCCGTGGAAGGTGTCCAGCGCGTGCACCGTGAGCCGCGGGCTCACGCCGTGCAGCACGATGGGGCCGCTGGCCCGGGCGGGGGCGGCCGGCTGCTGTGCCAGCGCCCCGCGCGCGGTCAGCGCCGCGGCGCCGAGCGCCAGTCCCGAGAGCGCAAACTGCCTGCGCGCGGGATGGTGGGATACGACTTGATTCGCCATCTTTGCTTGTCTCCTGTCGTTGTCTGCCCTTTTTCCGGGCGATGGAACGCCTGGCCGGTGCGAGGGCACACCGGCTGGCGGGAACGGGAACGTGTCGTGGGGAAGGGGAGCGCCGGCGGCTTCAGCCGTCCAGCAGGGCGTTGATGCGCCCGCGGGTGATGAAGCCGATCTGGTCGAGCGCGGCACGCTGCTCGGTCTCCGTGCTCGCCGCCGCGCGCGTGCGCATCGCCTCGAAGATCTGCTGCTTGGTGTTGCGGCGCACGGCGATGATGAAGGGGAAGCCGTGGCGCTCGCGGTAGGCGCGGTTCAGGTACTGCATCTCGTCCAGCTCGTCGCGGCTGAGCGCGTCGAGCCCGGCGCTGCGCTGCTCGCCGACGGACTCGGCAGTCATCGTGCCGGCCTGGGCTTCGCGGCCCGCCAGCTCCGGGTGGCCGCAGAGGAAGGCGATGCGGCGCTCCTGCGGCGCCTGCCGCACCACGTCGAGCATCGCGGCATGCAGCGCGTCGACGTCGGCGAAGGGGCGGCGCGCCCACGCGGCCTGCGCGACCCAGGGGGAGTTCTCGAAGGTCGGCCCGACGGCAGCGACGAAGGCGTCGCGGTCCATCTCGTTGAGCGCGGCCAGGTTCAGGCGGGTGGTGGTGAGGATCATCGGTCGTTCATTTCTTCGGTGACGGGGCCTGCCGCTCAGCGCGCGGCGGCGGCAGCAACGGATTGCTTGCGGTGCGAGGGCACGCAGGCCAGGATCAGCAGGGTGGCGCAGATCTCGACCGCCGCCACCACGTACAGGCCGGGCGAGAGGCTGCCGGTGGAGGTCTTGATCAGGCCCAGCATCCAGGGCGCGCCGAAGCCTGCCAGGTTGGCGATGGAGTTGATCAGCGCCACGCCGCCGGCGGCCGCGGTGCCGGCCAGGAAGCGGTTTGGCATCTGCCAGAACACCGGGATGGCGCTCATGGTGCCGACGATGGCCAGGGTCAGGCCCACCAGCACCGCCAGCGCGCTGTGCCCAAGGAAGAGCGCGACGGCCAGCAGCGACACCGCCCCCAGCGCAGCGGCCAGGCCGCAGTGCCAGCGCGATTCCTGGTGCTTGTCGGAATGGAAGCCGTTCCAGATCATGCCGACGGCGCCGCACAGGTAGGCCACGGCCATGATCCAGCCCACCGCCACCGGGCTGGCGAAGCCCACTTCCTTGACCAGCGTCGGGCCGTAGAAGGTCAGCGAGGAATTGGCCGCGATGATGCAGAAGAAGATCAGGATCAGCAGCCAGATGCGCCCGCTCCTGAGCGAGGCCAGCATGCTGTGCTCGCGCTGGCCCAGCGAGCGGCCGTCGCGCTCGAGGTCCTCGTGCACCAGCTGGCGCTCGCGTGCCGTGAGCCAGTCGGCCTGCTCGGGCCTGTCGGTCAGGTAGAAGTACGTGACGAAGCCGGCGATGACCGAGGGAATGCCCTCCAGCAGCAGCACCCACTGCCAGCCCGACCAGCCGTTCACGCCGTGCATGCCGGTCATGATGGTGCCGGCCAGCGGCCCGCCGATCACGCCTGCGAAGGCCGAGGCCGACATGAACATGCCGAAGGCCTTGGCGCGCCGGTCGTTGGGGAACCAGTAGGTCAGGTACAGGATGATGCCGGGGTAGAAGCCGGCCTCGAACACGCCCAGCAGGAAGCGCAGGAAATAGAACATCTCCGGCGTCTTCACGAACATCGTGGCGATGGAGGTCAGCCCCCAGCCGATGGTGATGCGCATGATGGTCTTCTTGGCCCCGATGCGCTGCAGCAGCAGGTTGCTCGGCACCTCGAAGAAGAAGTAGCCCAGGAAGAAGATGCCCGCGCCCAGGCCGTACATCGCCTCGCTCCACTTGAGCTCGTCGAGCATGGTGAGCTTGATGAAGCCGATGTTGACCCGGTCGATCCAGGCCAGCACCCACAGCAGCATCAGGAAGGGAATGAGCCGCCAGATGATCTTGCGGTAGACCCCGTCCAGCTCGGACGGGGTGGATGAAGGCCGGACCGATGCGGCCGCTGTGGTTGATGTCATGCTTGTCTCCAGGTCCTTGATGTGGGGCGCTGCGATCCGGACCGGCAAAAGGAGCGCCGCCTGCGTGGGCACTGTAGGCACAATGGTCCGGCCGCGCGCACGGCGCGCGGAATGTGCGGCATAAACCAGAGCGATAGGTCGCGCCCCGCAAAGGCGCGCCATCCGGTCGAACCCCTAGACACATGACCAGAAGCCAGGACCTTGTCGACATCCACCTGCTGCGCGTGCTGGCGGTGCTGGTGGCCGAGCGCAGCGTCTCGCGCGCGGCGGTGCGCATGAACCAGACGCAGCCGGCCGTCAGCGCGGCGCTGCGGCGCCTGCGCGACGCCTTCGGCGATCCGATCCTGGTGCGCGAGCGCGGCGGCATGGTGCCCACCGCACGGGCGCTGCAGCTGCGCGACAGCGCGCGCGAAGTGCTCGGCGAGATCGACCGCATGCTGGCCGGCCCCGAGCGCTTCGAGCCCGCCTCCAGCACCATGACGTTCACCATCGCCACGCCGGACTACCTGGCGGCCAGCTTCATGGCCGAGGTGGTGGCGCGCTTCCGCGCCGAGGCGCCGCAGGCACGCCTGCTGGTCCACCCGCTGACGCCCGGCTACGACTACGAGCGCGCGCTGGCGCAGGGCGAGCTCGACATCGTGATCGGCAACTGGCCGCTGCCGCCCGAGCGCATGCACCTGTCGCTGCTGATCGAGGACGAGCTGGTGTGCATGATGAGCCCGCGCAACCCGCTGGCCGCGCCCGACGCCATGACGCTGCCGCGCTACCTCGCGGCCGTGCACGTGGTGCCCACGCCGTTCGCCAAGTCGCACCGCGCGGTGGTCGACAGCCACCTGGCCGGGCTGCGGCAGACCCGCGACGCGCGCGTCTTCGTGCCTTACTACGCGATGGCGCCCTACCTCGTGGCCCAGAGCGACCTCGTGTTCACCACCGCGCGCCACTTCGCCGAGCAGTTCACGCGCAGCCTGCCGGTGGTGTGCGTGGCGGCCCCGGAGGGCTTTCCGCGCATGCGCTTCTATCAGCTGTGGCACGAGCGCTCGCAGCACCAGGGCGCCCATCGCTGGCTGCGAGGCCTGCTCTCGACGGTGGGTGGCCACCTGGCGCAGGCGGCGCCGGGATCGGCGAGCGGGCCGCCCGCCGACGAGGACGTGTAGAGGGCCCGTCCGTGCAACGGATCCCCGATGCGCGGACGCCGGCAAGAACCCAGGTGAAGCGAGCCAGATGAACCAGATGAACCATCCTGAAGATGCACCCGAAGCGTTCCAGGCCGCCTGGAACAGCCACGACATGAAGGCGCTCGCGGCGCTGTTCCACGCCAACGCGAGCTTCGTGAACCGGTTCGGACACTACGTGCGCGGCGTCGAGGAAATCGTCGACCTGCATGCTCCCATCCACGCGACCATCTACAGCGACTCCACGCTCGACAACGAGCTGATCGACGCCACCCCGATCGGCGACGACGCCGCGGTCGTGCACTTCTGGAGCCGCCTCTCGAGTGGCCCGGCGCACCCGGCGGGACCGCATGCCGTCGACACGCTGATCCTTGCCGTGCTGACGCGGGAGTCCGGCGAGTGGCGGATCAAGGCGCTGGAGAATGTCACGCTGACGAATCCCCGCACCGGGGAAACCGTGCTCAGGGACGACAAGAAGACGGCCTGAACGAGCGGCCGCCCGCCGCGTCAGGTCGCGAAGCGCCGGCGGTACTCCACGAGGCTGACCCCCAGGCGACGTGAGAACGCGCGCCGGAAGCCGTCCACGTTCGCATAGCCCACCGCGTCGGCCAGGCGCTTGGCAGGCGCGTCCGACTCCTCGGCCAGGCGGCGGGCGGCGTCGATTCGCGCGTTCTCCACGAACTCGGCGGGCGTCGTTCCCGTCTCGCTGCGGAAGATGCGCGCGAAGCTTCTTTCGCTCATGCCCGCGCGCGCGGCGAGGGCGGGCACGGACAGGTCGTCCTTCAGGTTCGCGAGCACGTGGTCCTGCACCGCGCGCACGCCGGAGCGCTCGGAGGTCTGCGCCGCCAGGTGCGCGCTGAACTGGCTCTGGCCCCCAGGGCGCTTGAGGAACATCACCAGCTGGCGCGCCACGCGCAGCGCCAGTTCGCGGCCGTGGTCCTCTTCCACCATCGCGAGCGCGAGGTCCATGCCGGCGGTGACCCCGGCCGAGGTGAAGAGGTTGCCGTCCTTCACGTAGATGGCGTCCGCCTCGACGCGTGCACGCGGGTACGCGGCCGCGAGGCCGGAGGCGACGTTCCAGTGGGTCGCGACGCGCTTGCCGTCGAGCAGCCCCGAGGCCGCCAGCACGAAGGCTCCGGAGCACACCGAGCCGTAGCGCCGCACGCTGCCCGCCTGCCGCCGGAGCCAGTCCTGCAGCTGCGTGTCGCTTTCCATGTCCTCGATGCGCGGGCTGCCCGCGACCAGCAGGGTGTCGATGGCGCCGCGATGCGTTTCCACGGTGGCGTCGACGGCCAGCTTGAGGCCGCCGCTGCTCTTGAGCACGCCTGCCTTGGTGCCGATCACCTGCACCTGGTAGGCGCGCGGATTGCCGAGCTGGTGCGAGGCCTCGGCGAAGACGTCGGCGGGCCCGGCGATGTCGAGCAGCTGGAAACGGGGAAAGGCGAGGATGGCGATACGCATGGCTGACAAGGTCCGGGGATTGGCTGAAAACGCCGTGAACCGGGGACGGCGACGACTGGAGTCTGGCGGAAAATATCAACTAATGCAAATTCAGCCAAAGGTGCCAGCCATGCAAAGCCAGTCACTGAACCCTTCCTCATCCGTCGTTGCGCCGCGCGCCGAAGTCTCCGTGCGCAACCTTCCAGTCAACCTCTTCGCCTCCGTGATGGGCCTGTCGGGCCTGGCCCTCGCGTGGCGGCTCGTGCACGAAAGCCTGGGTGTGCCTGCATTCGTCGGCGAGGCCGTGGGGGCGTTCGCGCTGGTCGTCTTCGTGCTCATCTCGGCGGGCTACCTGACGAAGCTCGCGAGGCACCCGCAGGCGGTGCAGGCGGAGTTCAGGCACCCGGTGGCGGGCAACTTCTTCGGCACCATCGCGATCTCGGTGCTGCTGCTGTCGGTCGTCATTGCGCCCTACAGCGCGCCCGTCGCGCACTTCGCCTGGACCGTGGGCCTGATCGCGACCATCGCGCTGAGCTTCGTCGTGCTGTCCCGGCTGCTGAAGGGGCAGGTGGATGCGTCGCTCGCCGTGCCGGCCTGGATCATCCCCGGCGTGGCCACGCTCGACATTCCCGTCACCGGCGCCCACATGCCGATGGCTTGGGCCGGCGAAGTCAACCTGGCCGCGAGCGCGATCGGTGCCGTGCTGGCGCTCGTGCTCTTCACGATGATCATCGGCCGGCTCGTGCATCGCGATCCGCTCGCTCCCGCCATGGAGCCTTCGCTGATGATCCTGGTGGCGCCCTTCGCGGTGGGCTTCCTCGCGTACACCAACGTCGTCGGCGAGATCGACCGCTTCGCCGCGATGCTCTTCTACTTCGGCCTCTTCATCTTCGCGGTGGTCGCGCCGAAGGTGTTCCGCAAGGGCGCGACGTTCTCGCCGAACTGGTGGGCGATCGGTTTCCCGATGGCCGCTCTCGCCAACGCGGCGCTGAAGTACGCGGAGCTGCGCGCGAGCGTCGCGCTCTGGGTCGTCGCTCTGGTGCTGCTGGCCGCGCTGAACGTCGCGCTGGCTGTTCTCACGGTGAAGACCGTTCGGATCGCGCTCAACGGGAAGCTGTTCGCGTAAGCCTGCGGGTCAGGCTGCGAGGGCAAGCTCGGCCAACCAGCCGGCCGCATAGAGACCCAGCCCGAAGACAGCGTGCGTGACCAGGCTGTGCAGCCGCGCGACCATGGGCCGTGGTGTGCGGCTTGCTGCGATGCCTGCGCCCATGCCCGGCTGCATCACCAGGAAGGGCGCCGCCACGCTGCCGATGCCGACGATCATGGCCGGGCCCAGCGTGGGGTTGCCGGCCCACGCCGGCCCCCAGCCGGCGAACAGCAAGGCTGCGAAGGCGATGCCGATGCCGTAGTGCGCCGCCCATCCGAGCGCCCGCTCGCCGCGCACGGGTGGCGATGCGGCGATGGGGTGGTGGCGAAAGCGGCCCTGCGGCAGGTAGGCGAGCCAGCGGCCCACCAGTGCGTAGTCGAGCAAGGGAACGCCGAGCAGCCGCCTGCGGGCGATGGCCCAGAGGTCCATCGCCGCCGTCGCGCCCACGCCGGTCAGCAGCATGCTCGCGAGCAGCTTCGTGCCTTCAGTCATTCCGGTTTCTCCCCGGCGCGTGCGCGGCGACCATCCAGCAGGCCGCGACCAGGCGGACTTCGTCTCCGTGCACGAAAGGCTCGAAGGCGGCGCGGACCGTGCCGATGACCCGTTCGCGCGTGCGCTCGTCCACCTGCCGCAGCGCCAGGCCGACGGGGCCCAGCCGGCTCAGGTAGCCGACGAGATCTTTCTCCGGCAGGGTGCAGGGCAGGTCGACGGGCCGGATGTCGATGCCGCGCCAGCCGCTTTCCTCGAGGATGGCTTCCACACGATGCCTGTCCGCAAAGCCGAACTGGCCCGGCGCGTTCGGCTGTCGAGGCGGAAGATCCGGCAGCAGCGGAGCGGCAGCGCGCTCGGCGGTAGTCATGAAGGGGTTCTCGGCCGCGCCGCGCCAAGCGATGAAGTGCAGTGCGGCACCGTCCTTCGCGGCACGCCGCAGGTTGGAGAAGGCGCGAACCGGGTCGTCGAAGAACATCACTCCGAGGCGCGAGACGATGCTGTCGAAGCTCGCGGGCTCGAATGCATGCGTCTGGGCATCGGCGCAGACGAAGCGTGCCGCCGCGCCTTCGCGCACGGCGCGACCTTGGGCGGCGGCGATCATCGGCTCCGAGATGTCGATGCCGGTGCAATTCGCGCCGGGGCCGAGCACCCGTGCGATGGCCAGAGTGGTGCCGCCGGTGCCGCAGCCCACGTCGAGCACGCGGCCCGTCGGCGGGCTGCTGGCGCATGCGGCTTTCACGAGCAGCTTCTCCAGGGGACGGAACAGATGGTCGAGCGTCGTCTGCGCGTCGACCCAGGCGTTCCCGGCCGGGCCGTTCCAGAGCCTGGCCTGTTCGCTACTGGGCTGCTGTGCGGTTCTTTCCATGATGGTTTCCTCTTGCTTGCCTTCGGGAGGCGGAAACCGCACTATGCAAACTCAAGCCGGCTTGAGGTCAAGAGGATGAAGCAACTGGATATTGCCGAGGTGGCGCAGCGCTCCGGCGTGCCTGCCTCGACGCTGCGCTATTACGACGAGAAGGGGCTGATCGCCCCCATCGGGCGGCAGGGCCTGCGCCGCGTGTTCGACGCCAACGTGCTGGAGCGCCTGGCGCTCATCGCGCTGGGCCGCGCGGCCGGTTTTTCGCTGGACGAGATCGCGCGCATGTTCGGACCCAACGGACAGCCGCGCATCGACCGGCTGATGCTCACCGCCAAGGCGGACGAGCTCGACCGCACGATCCGCAACCTGAGCGCGATGCGCGACGGCCTGCGGCATGCGGCCGTCTGCCGTGCGCCCAGCCACATGGAGTGCCCGACCTTCCGGCGCATCCTCGGCGCCGCTGCATCGGGCGCCATCGGCGGGCGGAAGGAGAAAAAGAAGAAGGTCCCGACGCCGCCCTAGGCGTTCGCCAGCAGCGAGAGATCGCGCGCCGCCTGCAGCATGAGCTCGCGCGCGCGGTCCAGCGACGGGATCGCATGGCGGTCGATGCGCCGGATGTACGGCGTGGTGAGCACCGCCAGCGCATGCCCGTGCGGGCCGAGGATGGGGCAGGAGATGTCGATCACGCCGAAGTACTGCAGGCTCTCGCGCTGCCGGTAGCCGGTGGCGCGCACGGCTTCGAGCATGTGCTCCAGCTCGTCGGGCGGAATCTGCACCTCGCCGTCGAGCGCGACGTGCTCGGCCACCATCTGCCGGCGCCGCTCGTCCGATTCGCAGGCCAGCAGCACCTGGCCCGAACCGGTGTCGAGCAGGTTCACGCGCGTGCCGGGCCGCACCGTCATGCCGCAGGTGGCGGGGCTGCTGACCTGCGCCACGATCTGCACGTTGCCCCGGTCGTACACGCCCAGGTGGCACGACTGCTCGGCTTCCTTCACGTAGCGGTCCATCACGGGCAGGGCCTGCGTCACCAGCCGGTGGTTCGGCGGATAGCGGTGCGCCAGGTCGAACATCTTCAGGCTCAGGCTGTAGCGGTCGCCTGCGAGCGAGCGCAGCACGTACTGGCGCGCCACCAGCCGTTCGAGCATGCGGTAGATCTCGCTCGGGCCGCGGTCGAGCGCCTTCACGATCTCGCCGCGCGTCAGGCCCTCGGGCTGGTCGGCGAGCAGTTCGAGGATGTCCAGGCCCTTGTCCAGCGCGGGCGCGCGGTAGCGATCCTGAGGCTCCTGGTCTTCGGCCGGCTTGCCGAGGATGTCGGGTTGAATCGATTTGTTCACCAATGAATTTCAACAGCAAGAACTGCTGTTTGCAAGTTTCGTTTTACGGGAAAGCACCCATGAAGCGAGCTTGACGCTGAAAGTTCGTATGTAAATACTCTGTTCACGAATGGACTAGAGAGGCAAGGTGTTCGGCAGTACCCACCGCTGCCCGCGACCCGAAATGATCCAGCGCATCGACTCGCATCAGCACTTCTGGCGGCCCTCGCGCGGCGACTACACGTGGTTGCGCGCCGACGAGCCCGCGCTGGCGCCGCTGCTGCGCAACTTCATGCCCGAAGACCTGGCGCCGCTGCTGCGTGCCCACGGCGTGAGCCGGACCGTGCTGGTGCAGGCCGCCGAGTCCGGGGCCGAGACCGAATTCCTGCTCGACATCGCCGACGCCCATGAAGAGATCGGCGGCGTGGTCGGCTGGGTCGACCTGAGCCGGCCGGGCGCGACTGACTCACTGGAGCGCCTGGCGCGCAATCGCAAGTTCAAGGGCGTGCGGCCGATGCTGCAGGACCTGCCCGACGACGACTGGATCGCGCGCCGCCCGCGTCCCGACGCACTGCACGCCATGCTGCGCCTGGGCCTGCGCTTCGACGCGCTGGTGAAGCCGAGGCATCTTTCGCCGCTGCTGCAGTTCCTGAAGCAGTGGCCGCAGCTGCCGGTGGTGATCGACCACGCGGCCAAGCCGCCGGTGGGCGCGCACGGCAGCGACGACTTTGTCCGATGGCGCGAGGACATCGCCGCCGTGGCGGCACTGCCGCAGGTGTGCTGCAAGTTCTCGGGGCTGTGGACCGAGGCGCCGTCCGCGATGCAGCGCGATGCGGATGTCGTCACCCACGCGGTGCGTCCCGTGTGGGAGCACCTGCTCGAGGTGTTCGGCCCCGCGCGCCTGATGTGGGGCAGCGACTGGCCTGTGCTCACGCTGGCCGGCGACTACGCGGGCTGGATCGCCGTGAGCGAAGGCTGCATCGGCGGCCTTTCGCCGCAGGAGCAGGCCAGTGTCTGGAGCGGCACCGCCCGGCGCTTCTACGGCCTGCCATCCCACCAGGAAAGTCACCAGGAAAGCCCATGACGCAACCCGTCGTAGCCATCCGCGACCTGAGCAAGGCCTTCGCCGGCGTGCGCGCGCTCGACAGGGCGCAGTTCGAGTTGCTGCCCGGCGAGGTGCATGCGCTCATGGGCGAGAACGGCGCGGGCAAGTCCACGCTGATGAAGGTGCTGGCGGGCGTCTACCGCAAGGACTCGGGCGAGGTGCTGCTCGACGGCCGGCCCGTGGACATCGAGAGCCCGCGCGCCGCGCAGGCGCTGGGCATCGGAATCATCCATCAGGAGCTCAACCTGATGAACCACCTGAGCGCCGCGCAGAACATCTTCATCGGCCGCGAGCCGCGCGGGCGCTTCGGCGTCTTCATCGACGAGGAAGCCATGTGCAGCGAGGCGCAGCGCATCTTCGAGCGCATGAACCTGAAGCTCGACCCGCGCACGCCGGTGGGCGAGCTCACGGTGGCCAGGCAGCAGATGGTGGAGATCGCCAAGGCGCTCTCGTTCGACTCGCGCGTGCTCATCATGGACGAGCCCACCGCCGCGCTGAACAACGAGGAGGTGGCCGACCTGTTCCGCATCATCGCGCGGCTGAAGTCGCGCGGTGTGGCCATCGTCTACATCTCGCACAAGATGGATGAGCTGAAGCGCATCGCAGACCGCGTGACCGTGATGCGCGATGGCCAGTACATCGCCACCGTGCCGATGGAGAGCACGCCGATGGACACGCTCATCGCGATGATGGTGGGCCGCCAGCTCGCCGAGGCCGAGCACGAGATGCCCGACACCTCGGGCAACGAGGTCGTGCTCGAGGCCAGGGGCATCCGCCGCGGCTCGATGGTGCGCGACGCGAGCTTCGTGCTGCGTCGCGGCGAGATCCTCGGCTTCGCGGGGCTGATGGGCGCGGGCCGCACCGAGCTGGCGCGCGCCGTGTTCGGCGCCGACCGCATCGAGGCGGGCGAGGTCTTCGTGCATGGCAAGAAGGTGTCGATCCGCTCCCCTGAGGACGCGGTGGCCCACGGCATCGGCTACCTGTCGGAAGACCGCAAGCACTTCGGCCTGGCCACCGGCATGGACGTGGAAACCAATATCGCGCTCGCGAGCATGAAGCGCTTCCTGTCGACGGGCTTCTTCATCGACCAGGCCGCCGTCGAGTCGGCCGGCGAGCGCTACGTGCGGCAGCTGGGCATCAAGACGCCTTCGGTGCGCCAGCAGGTGCGGCTGCTGTCGGGCGGCAACCAGCAGAAGATCGTCATCGCCAAATGGCTGCTGCGCGACTGCAGCGTGCTCTTCTTCGACGAGCCCACGCGCGGGATCGACGTGGGCGCCAAGGCCGAGATCTACCGCCTGCTCAACGAACTGGCCGCGCAGGGCAAGGCCATCGTCATCATTTCCTCGGAGCTGACCGAGGTGTTGCGCATGAGCCACCGCGTGCTCGTGATGTGTGAAGGCCGCATCACTGGCGAGCTCTCGGCGCGCGAGGCCTCGCAGGAAAAGATCATGCAGCTCGCCACCCGGCGTGAAGCTGCGACCGCCGCCCCCTGACCACGACTGGAGACTCCCCTTGACGACCCCGACCGTGACCACCGCCTCCGCACAGGGCTTCTCGCCGAAGACGCTGAAGGACAGGCTCTTCCGCCCCGCCACGCGGCAGAAGCTGCTGGCCTTCGCCAGCCTCGTCGCGCTGATGGTGTTCTTCAGCTTCGCGTCGCCGCAGTTCCTGCAGGCCGACAACCTCGTGGGCATCCTGCAGTCGACGGCGGTGAACGGCGTGCTCGCCATCGCCTGTACCTTCGTCATCATCACCTCGGGCATCGACCTGTCAGTGGGCACGCTGATGACTTTCTGCGCCGTCATGACCGGCGTGGTGCTCACCTACATGGGCATGCCGCTGTGGCTGGGCATCTGCGCGGCGATCTTCTTCGGGGCGTTCAGCGGCTTTGTCTCGGGCGTGCTGATCGCCAAGCTCAAGATCCCGCCCTTCATCGCGACGCTGGGCATGATGATGCTGCTCAAGGGGCTGTCGCTGGTGATCTCGGGCACCAAGCCGATCTACTTCAACGACACGCCGGGCTTCACCGCCATCTCGCAGGATTCGCTGATCGGCGACATCGTGCCCTCGCTGCCCATTCCCAACGCGGTGCTGATCCTGTTCCTGGTGGCGGTGGCCGCGAGCATCGTGCTCAACCGGACCATCCTCGGGCGCTACACCTTCGCGCTCGGCAGCAACGAGGAGGCGGTACGCCTGTCGGGCGTGAACACAGACTTCTGGAAGATCGTGGTCTACACGGTGAGCGGCGGCATCTGCGGCATCGCGGGGCTGCTGATCGCCTCGCGCCTGAACTCGGCGCAGCCCGCGCTGGGGCAGGGCTACGAGCTCGACGCCATCGCGGCGGTGGTCATCGGCGGCACATCGCTCAGCGGCGGCACCGGCACCATCGTGGGCACCATCATCGGCGCCTTCATCATGAGCGTGCTCACCAACGGCCTGCGCATTCTCTCGGTCGCGCAGGAATGGCAGACGGTGGTCACGGGCGTGATCATCATCCTGGCCGTGTACGCCGACATCCTGCGCCGCCGCAGCGGCAGCAAGACGCACTGAACTCCCCGCGTTCCCGATCCGTTCCATACAACCACAGGAGACTTCGCATGATCCAGAGAAGAGCAGTCGTCGCGTGCACGCTGGGCGCGGCCCTCGTCAGTCTGTCGGGCCTCGCGCAGGCGCAGCAGGCGCAGGAGATCTACATCCCGCTCGTGTCCAAGGGCTTCCAGCACCAGTTCTGGCAGGCCGTGAAGTCGGGCGCCGAGCAGGCCGGCAAGGACCTGAAGGTGAAGGTGAGCTTCGAGGGCCCCGAGACCGAGGCCATGGTCGACAAGCAGATCGACATGCTCTCGGCCGCCCTCGCCAAGAAGCCGCAGGCCATCGGCTTCGCGGCGCTCGACAGTCAGGCCGCGATTCCGCTGCTGAAGAAGGCGCAGGCCGCGAAGATTCCCGTGGTGGCCTTCGACTCGGGCGTGGACAGCGACATTCCGGTGACCACGACCACCACCGACAACAAGGCCGCAGCCGCGCTGGCCGCCGACAAGATGGCCGAGCTCATCGGCAAGAGCGGCGAGGTCGCGCTGGTGGTGCACGACCAGACCAGCCGCACCGGCGTCGACCGGCGCGATGGCTTCGTCAACCGCATGAAGTCGGCCTACCCGAACATCAAGATCGTGAGCGTGCAGTACGGCGGCGGCGACCAGCTGAAGTCGACCGAGATCACCAAGTCGATACTGCAGGCATCGCCCAATCTGAAGGGCATCTTCGGCGCCAACGAGGGTTCGGCCATCGGCGTGGTCAACGGCGTGAAGGAGATGAAGCGCACCGGCAAGGTCGTGATCATCGGCTACGACTCGGGCAAGCAGCAGAAGAACGCGATCATGGACGGCAGCATGGCCGGCGCCATCACGCAGAACCCGGTGGGCATGGGCTACAAGACCGTCGAGATGGCGGTGAAGGCCGTCAAGGGCGAGAAGCTGCCGAAGATCGTCGACACCGGCTTCTTCTGGTACGACAAGACCAACATCGCCGATCCCAAGATCGCGGCTGTGCTGTACGACTGATCCGCAGGCGAACGAAGGAAGACCCCATGACCATCGTCCGCTCCATGCGCGTGCTCGACGTGCGCTTTCCCACCTCGCAGCATCTGGACGGCTCCGATGCGATGAACCCCGATCCGGACTACTCGGCGGCGTACGTCGTTCTCGAGACCGACCGGCCGGGGCTGGAAGGCCACGGCCTCACGTTCACCATCGGCCGCGGCAACGAGATCTGCTGCGCGGCCATCGAGGCGATGCGGCACCTGGTCGTGGGGCTCGACCTGGCATGGGTGGCCGAGGACATGGGGCGCTTCTGGCGGCACGTGACTTCCGACAGCCAGCTGCGCTGGATCGGCCCCGACAAGGGGGCGATCCATCTCGCGACGGGCGCGGTGGTCAACGCGATGTGGGACCTGTGGGCCAAGTCCGAAGGCAAGCCCGTGTGGCAGCTCGTGGCCGACATGACGCCCGAGGAGCTGGTGCGCTGCATCGACTTTCGCTACATCACCGACTGCGTCGCGCCCGACGAGGCGCTGGCTCTGCTGCGCGAAGCATCGCGCGGCAAGGAAGAGCGCATCGCCACGCTGAAGGCCGAAGGCTACCCCTGCTACACCACCTCGGCCGGCTGGCTCGGCTACTCCGACGACAAGCTGCGGCGCCTCGCGCAGGAGGCGATCGACGCGGGCTTCAGCCACATCAAGCTCAAGGTGGGACGCGACCTGCAGGACGACATCCGCCGCCTGACCGTGGCGCGCGAGGTGCTCGGGCCCGACCGGCACCTGATGATCGACGCCAACCAGGTGTGGGAGGTGGGGCAGGCCATCGACTGGGCACGGCAGCTTGCCTTTGCCAGGCCGTGGTTCATCGAGGAGCCCACCAGCCCGGACGACGTGGAGGGCCACCGCAAGATCCGCGAGGGCGTCGCGCCGGTGAAGGTGGCTACCGGCGAGATGTGCCAGAACCGCATCATGTTCAAGCAGTTCATCATGCGCGGCGGCATCGACGTGGTGCAGATCGACGCCTGCCGGCTCGGCGGCGTGAACGAGATCCTGGCGGTGATGCTGATGGCCGCGAAGTACAGGCTGCCCGTGTGCCCTCATGCGGGCGGCGTGGGGCTGTGCGAGTACGTGCAGCACCTGTCGATGATCGACTACCTTTGCATCTCGGGCACGCGCGAGGGCCGCGTGGCCGAATATGTCGACCACCTGCACGAACACTTCGTCGAACCCTGCGAGATTCGCAACGCGGCCTACATGCCGCCGAAGGGGCCGGGCTTCTCGATCACGATGAAGCCGCAGTCGCTGGAGCAGTACCGCTTTCGCGGATAAGTGGACAAGGAAAGGCATCGCACACCATGGACCTGCATCTGAAAGACAAGGTGGTGATCGTCACCGGAGGCGGCAGCGGCATCGGCGCGGCCATCTCGATGGCGCTGGCGCAAGAAGGCGCGGTGCCGGTGATCTTCGGCAAGAACCCGCTCGATGCGCCTTTCGAGGAAGCGCTGCGCACGCTGCAGCCGCGCACGCGCTTCTTCCAGCTCGAGCTGATGGAGGAGGCCGCCTGCGTCAAGGCCATCGCCGACACAGTCGCCGAGTTCGGGCGCATCGACGGACTGGTCAACAACGCGGGCGTGAACGACAGCGTGGGGCTGGAGGCGGGGCGCGATGCCTTCGTCTCCTCGCTCGAACGCAACCTGATCCACTGCTACGTGATGGCACATCACTGCCTGCCGCACCTGAAGGCGAGCCGCGGCGCCATCGTGAACATCTCGTCGAAGACGGCGGTAACGGGGCAGGGCAACACCAGCGGCTACACGGCGGCCAAGGGCGCGCAGTTGTCGCTCACGCGCGAGTGGGCCGCTTCGCTGCTGGAAGATGGCGTTCGCGTGAACGCGGTGATCCCGGCCGAAGTGATGACGCCGCTCTACCAGCGCTGGATTTCCGCATTCGACGAGCCCGACCGCAAGCTGGCCGACATCACCGACAAGATCCCGCTCGGGCGCCGCATGACGACGCCCGAGGAGATCGCCGACAGCGTCGTGTTCCTCCTGTCGGAGCGCGCCTCGCACACGACCGGGCAATGGGTGTTCGTCGACGGCGGCTATACGCATCTCGACCGGGCGCTGACCTGATCCTTTCCACTTTCCGATCGGAATTGCCCATGCGCCATTTCCTGGCTCTGGATTTGAAGGACGACCCGGCCCTCATCGCCGAATACGAGGCTTATCACCGCGATATCTGGCCCGATGTGCGCGCGCATCTGAAGGCGCACGGCGTGACCGGCATGGAAATCCATCGCCTCGGTACGCGGATGGTGATGCTGATGGAAACGGACGATGCGCGCTACGACGCCGGTGCGATGGCCCTTGCCACGCGCAACGATCCGAAGATCAGGCAATGGGAAGAGCTGATGTGGAAATTCCAGGCGCCCACGCCATGGACGCCCGAAGGGGAAAAGTGGGTCGAAATGACGCGGATCTTCCAGTTGTAATCAAAAGATTCATCTTTGATCCAAATTTGAGATTCTTGCCTTGTATTTACATTTGCTGGGCAAAATGCCGGGATGCCAAATATTGCATCCATTCTTAAATCCGAGATTTCGCGCGTAGCCCGCAAGGAAGTGCGCGCGGAAATGGAAACCCTCAAGAAGGCATCCGTTCACCATCGCGCAGCCATCGCGGCGCTGCGCCGCCAGGTGAGTTCGCTGGAGAAGGAGCTGCGCAACGTTGCCAAGGGCACGGCCCGCAGTTCGCGCGCGAGCGCGTCGGAAGAGGACGGAGACGACAGCCCCAAGCGCCGTTTCAGCGCGGGCCGGTTGGCTGCCCATCGCGAGAAGCTGGGTATTTCCGCCGCTTCCTACGGAAAGCTGGTGGGCGTATCGGGCCAGACGATCTATCACTGGGAACAGGGCAAGGCACGCCCCAGGGCTGCGCAGCTCGAAAGCCTCGCTGCCGTGCGCGGGCTGGGCAAGCAGCAGGTGGCCGAGCGGCTGGGGGCCGAGTAGCCATCCTTCGCTCGGTCGTTCCTTCCTCTTCCGGGTCAGTGGTCGTGATGCAGGTAGCTCGCCTGCCTCGGCAGCCGCAGGCTCACCAGGAAGGCGACGACCATCATCGCGCTCACATACCAGAAGAAGGCCGACTCATGTCCCAGTGACTTGAGTCCCAGCGCCACGTATTCCGCCGAGCCGCCGAAGATCGCGTTCGCCACCGCATAGGCCAGGCCCACGCCGAGCGCACGCACTTCGGGCGGGAACATCTCCGCCTTCACGATGCCGCTGATCGAGGTGTAGAAGCTCACCACGGCCAGCGCCGCGATGATGAGCACGAAGGCCAGCACGGGGCTCGTCGTGTGCTGCAGGGCCGTGAGGACGGGCACCGTCGTCAGCGCGCCGAGCCCGCCGAACAGCAGCATGTTGTTGCGCCGCCCGATGCGGTCCGACAGAGCACCGAAAACCGGCTGCATGCACATGTAGACGAACAGCGCCCCCGTCATCACGTAGCTCGCCGTCTTGATCGGCAGGTGCACCGTGTTCACCAGGTACTTCTGCATGTAGGTGGTGAATGTGTAGAAGATCAGCGAGCCGCCGGCCGTGTAGCCCAGCACCGTGAGGAAGGCCGGCGTGTGGTGCCTGAAGAGGCCGGCGATGCTGCCGGCTTCCTTGTTCTTCTTCGCCTCGTCGGTCTGCGTCTCGTGCAGCGTGCGGCGCAGCAGCAGCGCGACCACCGCCGCGATGGCACCGATCACGAAGGGAATGCGCCAGCCCCACGACTTGAGCTCGGCCTCGTCCAGCAGCTGTTCGAGCACCACGATGACGAGCACGGCGAGCAGCTGGCCGCCGATCAGCGTGACGTACTGGAACGACGAGAAGAAGCCGCGCTGGCCGCGCAGCGCCACCTCGCTCATGTAGGTGGCCGTGGTGCCGTATTCGCCGCCCACCGAGAGCCCCTGGAACAGCCGGCAGACCAGCAGCAGGAAGGGCGCCCATGCGCCGATCTGCGCGTAGGTCGGCAGGCAGGCGATGACCAGCGAGCCGCCGCACATCATCGTCACCGAGATCAGCATCGAGGTCTTGCGCCCGAGCCGGTCGGCCAGCCGGCCGAAGAGCCAGCCGCCGATCGGCCGCATGAGGAAGCCTGCCGCGAACACGCCCGCGGTGTTCAGCAGCTGCGCGGTGGGGTCGGACTTGGGGAAGAAGGCCGGCGCGAAGTACAGCGCCGAGAAGGCATACACGTAGAAGTCGAACCACTCGACCAGGTTTCCCGAAGAGGCCGCCATGATGGCGAAGACGCGGTGGCGCTTTTCTTCGGCTGTGTAGTGCGGGGGTGATGAGGTAGAGGCCGCTGCTGGGCCTCCCGAGGTAGGCGTGACTGCGCTCATGGTGCCTTCTTGTGCCGCGCGGGCAATGTTGTTGTTTCCAAAACATTCTGCGCCGCCAAGAGGCTGTGGCGTGTCGGCCGATGCCGCATCGGCCTACCCCCGGAATGGCCTTCCGGGGGCGCTCGGGCACGATCAGAAAGTACCGGGCAGCAGGATGCTCGAATCGACGTCGTCGATGCGCGTGCGGCCGCAGAAGGCCATCGTGATGTCGAGTTCCTTCTGGATGATCTGCAGCGCGCGCGTCACGCCCTCCTGCCCGAAGGCGCCCAGGCCGTAGAGGAAGCTGCGGCCGATGAGCGTGCCGCGGGCGCCCAGCGCGCGTGCCTTGAGCACGTCCTGTCCGCTGCGGATGCCGCCGTCCATCCACACCTCGATCTCGTTGCCCACTGCGTCGACGATGGCCGGCAGTGCCGCGATGGACGAAGGCGCGCCGTCGAGCTGGCGGCCGCCGTGGTTCGACACGATGAGCGCGTCGGCGCCGCTCGAAGCCGCGAGGCGCGCATCTTCCACGTCCATCACGCCCTTGAGGATGAGCTTGCCACCCCAGAGCTTCTTGATCCATTCCACGTCGGCCCAGCTCAGGGCGGGGTCGAACTGCTCGGAGGTCCACGACGACAGCGACGACAGGTCTTTCACGCCCTTGGCGTGGCCCGCGATGTTGCCGAAGGTGCGGCGCTTCGTGCCCAGCATGCCCATGCACCAGCGCGGCTTGGTGGCGAGGTTGATGAGGTTCTTCAGCGTGGGCTTGGGCGGCGCCGTCAGGCCGTTCTTGATGTCCTTGTGGCGCTGGCCGAGGATCTGCAGGTCCAGCGTGAGCTGCAGCGCGGTCACGTTGGCGGCCTTGGCGCGCTCGATCAGGCGCTCGATGAAGTCGCGGTCCTTCATCACGTAGAGCTGGAACCAGAACGGATGGCGGTCGGTGTTCTCGGCGATGTCTTCCAGCGAGCAGATGCTCATGGTCGACAGCGTGAACGGAATGCCGAAGGCCTTGGCCGCGCGCGCGCCGAGGATCTCGCCGTCGGCGTGCTGCATGCCGGTGAGTCCGGTGGGCGCGATGGCCACGGGCATCGCGGTTTCCTGGCCGACCATGGTGGTGCGCAGCGATCGGCCTTCCATGTTCACGGCCACGCGCTGGCGCAGCTTGATCTTCTGGAAGTCGCTCTCGTTGGCGCGGTAGGTGCCCTCGGTCCACGCGCCGGAGTCGGCGTAGTCGTAGAACATCTTCGGCACGCGCCGCTTGGCGATCACCCGCAGGTCTTCGATGTTGGTGATCTTGGAAAGGTCGGACACGGGCTGTCTCCTGGCAGGTTCTTGTGGATCGGCGGAAGCTAACCGGCCATTATCTGCAGGCGCCGCGGCGCGCCATCTGAAAAATGACGGGCCCGCGATTGAAAAGAATTCAGATGGGCCTTTTCAAGCGTCAGGCACCGGGCGTCGGGCTTCAGTCCCGCAGCGTGTCGCGCAGCCACTCGGCGAAGGTCGCGCATTCCCAGCGCTCCATGGTGCCGGGCCGCCAGCACAGGAAATAGGCGTTGGGCGAGGGCACGCTGCGGGCCGACAGCCGCACCAGCCGCCCGTTGTCCAGCCAGGCGCTGCCCAGGCGCAGGTGCATCAGCACCACGCCGAAGTCCTCGGCCGCGGCGTCGAGCGCCAGCCCGAGGTCGTTGAACTGATGCCCCGTGGCCGGCTCGGGCAGGCCCACGCCGCAGGCCTTGAACCAGGTGCGCCACGACTCCAGCGGCGTGCGCAGCAGCTGCGCGCGCGACACCTCGGCGTCGGTGGCGAAGCCGTCGAAGGGGCCGTGGCGCTCGAGGTAGGCGGGGCTGCACACCGGCGAGACCTCGTCGGCCAGCAGCTGGAAGAACTCGCGGTCGTGGAAGGGGCCGGTGCCGAAGCGCAGTTCGAGGTCGGTTTCTTCCACCGTGGTGTTGCGCATCGGCGTGGTCACCTGCAGCACCAGCTCGATGTTCGGGTATGCGTCGCGAAAGCGGGCCAGCCTCGGCAGCAGCATCTGCCGCGAGAAGGTAGGCGTGACGGCCACGCGCAGCCGCCGCAGCTGCGATTCGGGCTCGCGGCCCGGCACCTGCTGCAGCGCAGCGATGGCCTCGCGCACGCGCGCCAGGTAGGCCATGCCGTCGGCGCTGAGGCTGAAGTCGCTGCCCACGAAGAACTTGAGCCCCAGCAGCAGCTCGAGCTGGCGGATGCGGTGGCTCACCGCGCTGGGCGTCACGCTGAGCTCTTCGGCGGCGAGGTTCACGCTGCGCAGCCGCGCGACGGCCTCGAAGGCCTGCAGGCCCTGTGTCGAGGGGAGACGCGGAGAAACCATCTTTTGTCGGGGGAGGTAGCGGGGTAGGATGGTAGCGAACGCTTTCGGTCGCTCGCGGCGGAACCTTTCCGCCTCTTGCTGCCGACTCAAAAAGATTCCAACAAAGAGGAGCAAGCGCATGGTCTGGCAACAGGTTTACAACCCGTTCGGCAACATGATCGTATCGACGGCGCTGGCCGCGATACCGGTGGTGGTGATGCTGGTGTGTCTGGGGCTGCTGCACGTCAAGGCGCACTACGCGGCGGGGCTGGGCCTGCTGAGCGCGGTGGTCATCGCGGTGTTCGCGTTCGGCATGCCGGCCGACATGGCGGGCAAGGCGGCCTTCCTGGGCGGCATCACCGGCCTGCTGCCCATCGGCTGGATCGTGCTGAACATCATCTTCCTGCAGCAGCTCACGCAGCAGAACGGCAGCTTCCAGATACTGCAGGACTCCATCGCCGGCATCACGGAAGACAGGCGCCTGCAGCTGCTGCTCATCGCGTTCGCCTTCGGCGCCTTCTTCGAGGGCGCGGCGGGCTTCGGCACGCCGGTGGCCGTTACGGCGGCCATCCTCATCGGGCTGGGCTTCTCGCCGCTCGCGGCCTCGGGGCTTTCGCTCATCGCCAACACCGCGCCGGTGGCCTTCGGCGCGCTGGGCACGCCGGTCATCACGCTGGCCAAGGTGCACGGCTACGACCTGATGGCGGTCACCGCGATGATCGGGCGGCAGCTGCCGTTCTTCTCTCTGCTGGTGCCGTTCTGGCTCATCTGGGCCTTCGCGGGGCGCAAGGGAATGATGGAGGTGTGGCCGGCCATCCTGGTGACGGGCGTGTCCTTCGCCATTCCGCAGTTCCTGGTGTCGAACTACATCGGCCCCGAGCTGGTGGACATCATCGCGGCCATCGTGTCGATGGCGTGCCTGATCGCGTTCCTGCGCGTGTGGAAGCCGAAGAAGGTCTGGACATCGGTGTCGCTCAAGGGGCACGAGGCCGACGGCGGAGAAGCCGCGGCGGCCGTCGCGCCCACGAAGCACTCGACCGCCGCCGTGATCCGCGCATGGACCCCGTGGCTCATCCTCACCGTGTTCGTGTTCATCTGGGGCCTGCCCGCGGTGAAGACCTGGCTCAACGGCATCTTCGCGCCGAGCTTCCCCATCGACGGGCTGCACAACATGGTCGAGAAGGTGGCGCCCGTGGTGCCCAAGCCCACGAAGGAGGGCGCGGTCTACCAGCTGCTGCTGCTCTCCGCCACGGGCACGGGCATCCTGGCGTCGGCCATCGTGGGCGGGCTGGTGATGAAGTACAACCCGATCCAGCTCGTGGCCGCCTACGGCCGCACGCTGTGGCTGGTGAAGTTCTCGCTGCTCACCATCGTGCTGATGCTCGCGCTGGGCACGCTCACGCGCTATTCGGGGCTGGACACCACGCTGGGCCTGGCCTTCGCCAACACCGGCGTGCTCTATCCCTTCTTCGGCACGCTGATGGGCTGGCTGGGCGTGGCGCTCACCGGCTCAGACACGGCATCGAACGTGCTCTTCGGCGGCATGCAGAAAGTGGCGGCCGACCAGCTCGGCCTGAGCCCGAACCTGATGGGCGCGGCCAACAGCTCGGGCGGCGTGATGGGCAAGATGATCGACGCGCAGTCGATCGTGGTCGCCTCCACCGCCACGCGCTGGTTCAACCACGAGGGCGAGATCCTGCGCTACGTGTTCTTCCACTCCATCGCGCTGGCCTGCCTCGTGGGCCTGTACGTGACGCTGCAGGCCTATGTGTGGCCGTTCACGCTGATGGTCGTGAAGTGATGTCGGGCAGCGTGGCCGCCAGCGCCTGAAGCAGCCGGCGCAGGTCGTCGACCGCTTCGCGCGCAAGCTCGGTGCCGCCCATCTGCGCCTTGACGATGGCGCCGTCGACGCCCAGCGCGGCGGCCTGCGCAACGGCCATGCGGCGCGAGCCCTCCATCGATTCGGGCAGCAGCCCGGCAATCACTTCGACCATCTCGCGCTTGTGTTCGCGCGAGATGTCGCTCGCACCGCCCACGCTGCCACCCACCTCGACCACCGAGTTGATGAAGGCGCAGCCGCGAAAGGCCGGGTCGGCGAACCACTCGGCCATGGCGTCGGCCAGCACCTCGAGCGCCTGGCCGCCGCCGATGCGCTGCTGCGCGCCGAGCCGGCCCAGGGCATCGACGAACCACGCCATCCACAGGCTGTGGCGGTGGTCGAGGAAAGCGCGCACCAGGTCGTCCTTCGACGGGAAGTGCCGATAGAAGGTGACCTTGGTGACGCCCGATGTTGCGATGACGCGGTCGATGCCGGTCGCGCGGATGCCGTCGGCGTAGAAGAGGTCGTGCGCGGTGCGGAGGATGCGTTCGCGCGCAGGCAGTTCGGAGATGGAGGAGATGTCCATGGCGCGATTGTAGGCATGTAGACAGGTCTGTCTACATGTGGCACATTGCGGCGCATTCCCCTTCAACATCAATCGAAAGAACCGCCATGGAATCACGCCCGCCGCTGCCGCCCTTCACCCTTGAATCCGCCACCAAGAAAGTCCAGGCCGCCGAAGACGCCTGGAACTCGCGCGACCCCGTGCGCGTGAGCCTGGCCTACACGCCCGACACCGAATGGCGCAATCGCGCCGAGTTCGTCAACGGCCGCGAGCAGGTGGTCGAGTTCCTGTCGCGCAAGTGGGTGCGCGAGCTCGACTACCGGTTGAAGAAGCAGCTCTGGGCCTTCATGGACAACCGCATCGCGGTGCGCTTCGAGTACGAATGGCACGACGATGCCGGCCAGTGGTATCGCAGCCATGGCAACGAGAACTGGGAGTTCGCGGAGAACGGCCTGATGCAACGGCGCTTCGCGAGCATCAACGACCAGCCCATCAAGGAATCGGACCGAAAGTTCCACTGGGCTCGCACCTGAGCCTCGGCGGGGCGGGCGCCCCCGGGCACGGCTGTTGCTTGCTTTTGGTGCATGGAGACGCCCGTACTGAACCCCGCCGCCAGCCACCCGCTCTGGCAGCACCAGCTCGGCCTGCTGCTGGAGTCGACGGGCGAGGGCATCTTCGGCATCGACCTCGACGGCCATTGCATGTTCATCAACCGGGCCGGCGCGCAGATGCTGGGCCATGAGGTGCGCGACGTGCTCGGCTCCAACATGCACGAGCTCACGCACCATTCGCACCCCGACGGCTCGCACTACGCCGACACCGACTGTCCCATCTTCAACGCCTTCCGGCGCGGGCTGCCCTGCCGCATCGACACCGAAGTGTTCTGGCGCCGCGACGGCAGCGCCTTCGCGGTCGAGTATTCGAGCCACCCCATCATGGACGGCACGCAGGTGCGCGGCGCCGTCATCACCTTCGTCGACATCACGGAGCGTCGCCGCCAGGCCGAGGCGCTGCAGCAGGCCAAGGACGAGCTCGGCCAGCGTGTGCAGGAGCGCACTCGTGAGCTCAGCGACGCGCTGGCGCAGTTGCGCGAGCTTTCCGCATGGCTCGACAAGGTGCGCGAGGACGAGCGCACCCGCATCGCGCGCGAAGTGCACGACGAGCTCGGCAGCCTGCTGGTGGCGCTGAAGATGGACGTCAACTGGATCGGCAAGCGCCTGGGCGAGCAGCAGGAACGCACGCCCGACGCGGCGCAGGCCATGCGCGAGCAGATGCGCTGCAAGTGCACGAACATGAGCCAGCTCATCGAGCGCGCGGTGGACAACGTGGGTCGCATCATCACCGACCTGCGCCCCAGCATCCTCGACCACCAGGGCCTGTGGGCCGCACTCGAATGGCAGGCACACGAGTTCGTGCAGGCGGCCGAGCTGGAACTGGACTGGCGCTTCGACGTGCCGCCCGGCGTGGAACTGCCGGAGCCCGCGGCCATCGCGGTGTTCCGAATCTTCCAGGAGATGCTGAGCAATGTCGGGCGCCATGCGAAGGCGAGCCGCCTCGGCATCCGCATCGGTGCCGAGCAGGGGCGGCTGAGCATCAGCGTGCGGGACGACGGTGTCGGTGCGCCGGCGCAGGCCTTCGAGGCCGCCACCTCCTACGGCGTGCTCGGCATGCGCGAACGAGCGCGGCACTTCGGCGGGCGCATCGACATCGAGAGCCGCGTGGGCGAGGGGAGCACCTTCCGCCTGCACTTGCCGCTTGCCGCGGATGCATGCGGAGGCCTGAGATGAGCGACATCCGCGTACTCATCGGCGACGACCACCGCATCGTGCGCGAGGGCCTGAAGCAGATGCTGGGCGACCTCTCCAACGGCCTGCCCGCGATGGCCGTGCGCGCCGAGGCGCAGACCGGCCCCGAGGTGCTGGAGGCCGTGCAGGCGCTGGGCGGCCCCGAGGGCCTCGACGTGGTGCTGCTCGACATAGCCTTGCCCGGCCGCGACGGCCTCGACGTGCTGCAGGCGCTGCGCAAGCAGTGGCCCACGCTCCCGGTGCTGATGCTCAGCACTTATCCGGAGAAGCAGTACGCGGTGCGCTGCATCAAGCTGGGCGCCTCGGGCTATCTCAACAAGAGCGCCGATGCCGACGACATGGTCGGCGCGGTGCGCAAAGTCGCGGCCGGCGGGCTCTACGTGTCGGCGGCCACGGCCGAGGCGCTGGCCACCGCCGTGGGCCGGGGCGCCGGGCAGGGCGCCGAGATGCTCTCGCATCGCGAGCATCAGGTGTACCGGCTGCTCAGCGCGGGGCACAGCGTGAGCGAAATCGGTGCGCAGCTGGGCCTGGCGCCCAATACCGTCAGCACATACCGCGCGCGCATCCTCGAGAAGACCGGCACCAAGAACGACGTGGAGCTGGCCCTGTATGCCGAACGCCACGGCAAGCAGGGCGCGAACGGCTGAAAAAGGCCGAAGACACCGCTGGCGTGCACCAGCTTGTAGTGCCAGCCCTACAAGGCCTCGACATCGGCGGCACGATCTGAAGCCGCAAGCTCCGCAAGGGCTCCTGCAGAGCCTTTCCGGCCCGGCGCTTGCAACGGCGGCTGCATCTTTCCAACGAGGTGCACACCATGTCCAGCCCGCACGAACCGACCGCCTGCGATCCCTACGATGCCGACCGGCCATTGAACATGCGCTGCGCCTGTGGGCGCGTGCACGGCGCCGGCGTGTTGCCCGAAGACAAGCTCGAAGCCAGTCTCATGAAGGCGCTGTTCCCCGTCGACAGCGTGCGGCGCGGCTTCCTGCGAGCTGTGGGTGCCAATACCGCGCGCGCAGCCATCGCCTCGGTGTTTCCGCTCGGTGCGCTGCAGGCCATGGCGCAGGAGAAGGCACCGCTGGAGAAGACGAAGCTGAAGATCGGCTTCATTCCCATCACCTGCGCCACGCCGCTCATCATGGCGCACCCGCTGGGCTTCTATCAGAAGCAGGGCCTCGACGTGGAGGTGGTGAAGACGGCGGGCTGGGCGCTCATCCGCGACAAGATGCTCAACAAGGAGTACGACGCCACGCACTTCCTGTCGCCGATGCCGCTGGCCATCTCGATGGGCGCGGGTTCCAACGCGGTGCCCATGAACGTCGCGACCATCCAGAACACCAACGGGCAGGCCATCACGCTGGCCAACAAGCACAAGGACAGGCGCGACCCCAAGACCTGGAAGGGCCTGAAGTTCGCCGTGCCCTTCGAATACAGCATGCACAACTTCCTGCTGCGCTACTACGTGGCGGAAGCGGGCCTGAACCCCGACACAGACATCCAGATCCGCGTGGTGCCGCCGCCGGAGATGGTGGCCAACCTGCGCGCCGGCAACATCGACGGCTACCTCGGCCCCGATCCGTTCAACCAGCGCGCCGTGTTCGAGGAGATCGGCTTCATCCACCTGCTCACCCGGGAGCTGTGGAACGGCCATCCGTGCTGCGCCTTCGGCACTTCGACCGAGTTCATCGAGAAGAACCCCAACACCTTCGCCGCGCTCGTGCGCTCGGTGCTCACCGCCTCGGCCATGGCGCGCGAGCCCAAGAACCGCGAGCTCATCGCCAAGGTGATCGCGCCCGCGCAGTACCTGAACCAGCCCGAGACCGTGCTCACGCAGGTGCTCACCGGCAAGTTCGCCGACGGGCTGGGCAACATCCGCACTGTGCCCGACCGCGCCGACTTCGACCCGATTCCGTGGCAGTCGATGGCCGTATGGATGCTCACGCAGATGAAGCGCTGGGGCTACGTGAAAGGCGACATCAACTACAGGCAGATCGCCGAGAAGGTCTTCCTGCTCACCGATGCCAAGAAGCGCATGAAGGACCTGGGCCAGGCCGTGCCCGATGGCGCGTACCCCAAGTTCACCATCATGGGCAAGGTGTTCGACCCCGCGAAGCCCGACGACTACGTCAAGAGCTTCGCCATCGCGAAGATGGCCTGAGCCATGCCGAAGAAGGCTCTTTCGTTCAAGGCGGCGCTGGTGTCGCTGCTGATGTTCCTGCTGCTGGTGGGCGTGTGGCAGATCGCGACCGCGCCGGCCGGCGGCGCTTCCGCCGCGGCAGGCATGACCGCGGAGCAGATCGAATACCAGAAGATGCTCGGCAAGGACCCGACGCAGGGCCAGGTGAAGAGTTCCGGCTTTCCCACGCCCGCCGAGATGGCCGCCACCGCGTGGAAGCACCTGTCGAATCCGTTCTACGACAACGGGCCCAACGACAAGGGCATCGCCATCCAGCTGGCATATTCGCTGGCGCGCGTGGGCCTGGGCTTCGCGCTGGCGTGCGCGGTGGCGGTGCCGCTGGGCTTCGTCATCGGCATGTCGCCGCTGCTGCACAAGGCCTTTGATCCTTTCATCCAGGTGCTCAAGCCGATCTCTCCGCTGGCGTGGATGCCGCTGGCGCTCTACACCATCAAGGACTCGTCGGTCAGCGGCATCTTCGTGATCTTCATCTGCTCGGTGTGGCCGATGCTGCTGAACACCGCCTTCGGCGTGGCCTCGGTCAAGCGCGAGTGGCTCAACGTGGCCAGCACGCTCGAGGTGAAGCCGCTGCGCCGCGCGTTCCGCGTCATCCTGCCGGCGGCGGCGCCCACCATCCTCACCGGCATGCGCATCAGCATGAGCATCGCGTGGCTGGTCATCGTGGCGGCCGAGATGCTGGTGGGCGGCACGGGCATCGGCTACTTCGTGTGGAACGAGTGGAACAACCTGTCGCTCACCAACGTGATCTTCGCGATCCTGCTGATCGGCGTCGTGGGCATGCTGCTCGACCAGGCCTTCGCGGGACTGCAGCGAAAGGTGACCTATGTGGAGTGAGCGCGCCGGTCTTCCGGCCCGAGGTGAAGCCATGACCCAGCCTGTCGTTTCCGCCGCCGTGGAGGCGCCGGGCGCCCGCGGCTTCCTGCGCGTCGAGGGGCTGGTCAAGGCCTTCGTGCCCGCGCGGCCCGTGTTTGCCGACGTGTCGTTCACGCTCGATCGCGGCGAGTTCGTCTGCATCATCGGCCACTCGGGCTGCGGCAAGACCACCATCCTCAACGTGCTGGCGGGTCTCGACCAGGCCAGCGCGGGCCACGTCTTCATGGACGGGCGTGAGGTGGCGGGCCCCAGCCTGGAGCGCGGCGTGGTGTTCCAGAGCCACGCGCTCATGCCGTGGCTCACCGTGCGAAGGAACATCGCCTTCGCCGTGGTCTCGCGCTGGCCGCAGTGGTCGGCCGCGCAGGTCGATGCACAGGTGGAGCGCTTCGTCGCCATGGTCGGCTTGCAGGCAGCCATCGACAAGAAGCCCTCGCAGCTCTCGGGCGGCATGAAGCAGCGCGTGGGCATTGCGCGCGCCTTCGCCATCAGCCCCAAGATGCTGCTGCTCGACGAGCCCTTCGGGGCGCTCGACGCGCTCACGCGCGGCACCATCCAGGACGAGCTGATGGCCATCGTGCGGCAGACGCAGCAGACCGTCTTCATGATCACGCACGACGTGGACGAGGCCATCCTGCTGGCCGACCGCATCCTGCTGATGAGCAACGGCGCCGACCTGCCGCAGGGTGGCTGGCGCGCGGGGAACATCGTAGAGACGGTGGTCAACCCGCTGCCGCGCGAGCGCACGCGCGCGTCGCTGCACCACCTCGACGGCTACTACGCGCTGCGCAACCACATCGTCGACTTCCTCGTCACGCGCGCGAAGGCTGCGTGACCTCGCCTTCACCCCTCTTCATCCTTCATTTCAATCAGGAGAAAACCCGCATGAACCGCAACGACGTCACCGAGAAGATCATCACCGTCAAGGTGAGCAAGGGCATCCAGTGGGCCGACGTGGCGAAGAAGGTCGGCCTTTCGAAGGAATGGACCACCGCCGCCTGCCTCGGCCAGATGACGCTCGACGACAGGCAGGCGAAGATCGTCGGCAAGATCTTCGGCCTCACTGTCGAGGAGCAGAAGTGGCTGAAGGTGGTGCCCTACAAGGGCTCGCTGCCCACGCCGGTGCCCACCGATCCGCTCATCTACCGCTGGTACGAGGTGGTGAGCGTGTACGGCACGACCATCAAGGAGCTGATCCATGAAGAATTCGGCGACGGCATCATGAGCGCCATCGACTTCAGCATGGACATCCAGCGCGAGGCCGACCCGAAGGGCGACCGCGTCAACGTGGTGCTGTCGGGCAAGTTCCTGCCCTACAAGACCTACTGAGCGTATTCGGTCGGTCGCGGCCTCTGCTGCCTGGCAGGCGGGCGCATCGCACCGGCCGTGATGCCGTAGCCCTCGATGGCCCCCGCGATCGAGCGCGCCACCGCATCCACCGGCACCGCGATGCGACGGTTGGTGCGCATGCGTTCACGCGCGTAGCTGGCCGCGATGCGCTCGGCCAGCGGATCGATGGGGCCGTGCACGTCGGGGCTCACCACCGTCACGTGCAGCCGGCCGGCATGTTCCTGCCGCAGGCCTTCGGAGATCGCGTTCACCGCGTACTGCGTGCCGTGGTACACCGCCGAGCCCGGCGACAAGCCATGCATCGCCACTGGCGCCACATTCACGATGTGGCCCCAGCCCTGCTCCTGCATCGTCGGCAGCACCGCCGCGATGCCGAGCAGCACGCCGCGCAGGTTCACGTCGATCGTGAGTTCCCACTCCTCGATCTTGCGGTTCCACAGCGGCGACATCGGCATCACGCCGGCGGCGTTGACGAGCACGTCGATCTGCTCGTGCGTCTCGAGCGCGAATTCGGCAAAGGCTTCCACGTCGGGCCGGTGCGTCACGTCGAGCCGCTGGAAGCTCGCCGTGCCGCCCGTGGCCTCGATCTCGGCCGCAAGTGCAGCGAGCCTGTCCGTACGGCGCGCCCCGAGCACCACCTTGGCGCCGCGCCGCGCAAGCAGCCTGGCGGTCGCTTCGCCGATGCCGCTGCTCGCGCCGGTGATGAGTACGACTTTTTCCTGGATTGTGGTCATGGAGAACTCCTCGTGCTGGTCTGGCTGCCGTGGGGCGCACACTGAAATGAGCGTGAGCCGGGCATGTAGAGAAGTGTGCTTTTTCGCAAGCCCGAAGCGGTAGACGAATCGAACGCGGTTTTTGCCTGATCCTGCAAAACACGTGGTCGACCGCATCCGGCGCTCAGCGTTGCGTAGTGCTTTCGCGGTAGAGCACCATGCCCGCGTGATACAGCACGCCGTCGCGGAATTCGCCATCGGCCGTGAAGCCGGTGTCGTCGACGTAGTCGATGTGGTTGCCGCTGAGCATGTAGCGCCCCTGATAGGCGCTGAGGCGCGTGCCGCGCGCTTCGTCGTAGCGGCCATTAGGCAGCAGTTCGTGGCGGATGTGACCGTCTTGTGTCACCCACATGCCCACGAAGCGATTCGGGTCTTCGAGCAGCCTGGGGCGCTGCGGCTGGGCCTGCGAAGGGCCCGATGCAATGGCGAGGGACAGCGAGAGCGCGGTGAGTGCGCCGGTGCGACTTGCGGTGTTCATGGTGCGCCTTGGTTCGTGAGTGGAGCGTCCATTCTTGAAAAAGGCGCGACCGGAGCGTTAGTCGCTTCGTGCGAGTTTCTTGCCTGATTCCCCGAAGACCGGTTCGTCGGAGCCATGGGCCAATGCATCCATCGGTAAGTCGCTTTGCACCATGTCGCAAGGATTGAGCAGGAGCCGGAAATCGCCGATGCTCCGTCGATGGACAACAAGCCTCCCGGGAACACGGCCCGCCCGCGCATCTACCTCGCGGGCCCGGACGTCTTTCGCCCCGACGCAAGGGAGCACTTCGTCAGGCTGACGGCTGCCTGCGATGCCGCCGGCCTCGCGGCACTGCTGCCGGCCGACGGCAACGAAGAGCAGACCTCCGACGCGCCGGAGAAGCAGATCTACGAAGCCAACATGCGGCGCCTTCGCGGCGCGGACGGCGTCGTCGCCAATCTCGCCAGCTTCAGGGGCATGGAGCCCGACTCCGGCACGGTGTTCGAGGTCGGTGCTGCGATTGCGCTCGGCATTCCGGTCGTGGCTTATGGAGTGCCCGAGGGCAGCTACGCCGGACGCGTGCGTGCCGCGCTGCCGTGCGAGGTCGATGCGAGCGGCGTGCTGCGCGAGCGCGGCACCGGCATCGCCGTCGAGGACTTCGGCCAGCAGCTGAACCTGATGTTGGCCTGCTCGATCTGCATCGAGCCTACGCCGGAAGCGGCCCTGCAAAGAATGGCTGCTCTGCTTGCCACCGCTGGCGGACGATAGAGCGCTGCGCGGGCCTCCTGTCCATCAGGCCGAGTCAAAGAGTACTTCTTGCTTGAATTGAATGCTTGATTGCGGCGCAACGAAGTAGTTACGATCCACCAGGGGGAGACGCCTGTGCTGCAGACAACCGCGGCCCACTCCTTCGAAAGGCCTATATGAATCTTTCAAGGCAGTTGTCATGGCTGATGTCGGGCTTGCTCTGCGCTACGTGCGCTGTGGCAGCACAGCAAACCGACCAAGAAGAGCGTGATTCGATTGTTGCGGCTGTGCGAAGTGCACTGGAAGCACGTGATTTCGAAGTGCTGGAGCGCATGTCTCAAAAATTCCGGATCGAGAGGCAGCGCACGGCAAGCGGCTTATGGAAATTGACGATGTTCCATGCCGGCATCAGAGGCGCGATTGCCGACAAGACGAGAGAAGGAGACGCGGCGTCCACCAAGCTTGAATCAGAGATCAAAGCGTGGGCAGCCCTGTACCCCAAGTCGCCAGTACCAATTACCGCCATGAGTGCCATTCACATCTCCCGTGCCTGGGGCATCAGAGGGAGCGGGTACGCGTCGGATGTCAAACCTGAAGCCTGGAAGCCCTTTGCGCAGTCTGTCGAGCGGGCTCGCATTGTTTTGGAGCAAGGCAAAGCGACCGCATCAGTTGACCCTCATTGGTATGAAATGATGCTCCTCGTAGCAAAAGCCCAGGGCTGGGAGCATGAGCGATTCAATGGGCTCCTGAACGAAGCCCTCACCAGGGAGCCACTTTTCTATCAAACGTACTTTGCGGCCCTTGAGTATTTGCTTCCCAAGTGGCACGGCGACTTGAGAGAGATTGAAGTATTCGCGCGCGATGCTGTCAAACGCACATCGAAGACCGAGGGGCAGGGGATGTATGCGCGCATATATTGGTTTGCTTCGGAGGCTCAGTTCGGCAACGACCTGTTCACCAACTCTCTTGCGAGATGGCCGCAAATGAAGGCTGGATTTGATGATGTGATTGCCAAGTATCCCGATAGTTGGAACATGAGCAGCTACGCGAAGTTTGCTTGCCTTGCCCAGGACAGGGCAACAACAGCACAGTTGCTGAAGCGAGTGGGTGTGTCTGGTGAGCCGAAGGCATGGCCGAAGGGAATGCTCAAGGCCTGTACTGACTGGGCGTTCGCACCAGCGTCTGCGCCACGAAAAGGCGAGCGCCAATAGACGTCGAATCTTGAGAATCAAGCGTCGGCAAGAAAAGTGCTGTGAACGGTGCAGGAAATGCCCACTGCCGAACAACTACATCAAGCCAACAACGATGTTCTCGTTGCATGCGAGGAATTGCTGAAGTCTGCGATCATGATTCGTGAGATGGCGATAAAAGAGCGCGACAAGCACTCGAAAGCATCGGCGGAATGGGAGCGCCTGAACGATCTCCTGACAAATGCCGACAGCCAGGTTTTCGGTGCGCGGGCGTCTCTAGCTGAAGCGCAAGCCCGGATAGCTGCAGAACAGTAGAAGGCAATCAAGGTGCCGGAGTCGTATTTACGTGCGTTCCGCGAACAAACAGGAGAGCTTTCCGGACAGTGGCCGCCACGTGCTTCCCACTGCGATCACCACCCCCGGAATCCAATGAAACCCGCAGCTGCATGGGCCGAATTCTGCCTTGCAGTGTTGAACATTACCGATGGAGCGGCGCATGCCCACTACCGAGACCCACTTCGAACTGACCGCCAACGACGGCGTCACGGTGGAGGTCCATTGCTGGCTGGGCACGGTGACGAAGCCGCGAGCCATCGTCCAGCTGGCGCACGGCATGGGTGAGCATTCGCTGCGCTACCGGCACCTGGCCGAATCGCTGGTGCAGGCGGGCTACGCGGTCTATGCGAACGAACATCGCGGCCACGGCAAGGGTGCCGAAGCGCGCGGCGAATTGGGCGAGTTCGGCCCGCGCGCGTTCTCCGGGCTGGTGGACGACATGGCGCTGCTGAGCCATCACGTGCGCGGCGTGCATCCGGGCCTTCCGCTGATCCTCCTGGGCCACAGCATGGGCTCGTTCGCCACGCAGTACTACTTGGTCGAGCACAGCGCGCTGCTGGCGGGGGCGGTGCTCTCGGGCACCTCGGCGCTCGATCTGCTGGGGGCGGCATTGCAGTCCGGCTTCAAGCTGGAAGACATGAACGCCGCGCTGCCCGACGTTCGTACGCCCTTCGACTGGCTCAGCCGCGACCCGGCGCAGGTCGATGCGTACATCGCCGATCCGCTGTGCGGGTTCACTGTCTCGGCCGAGGGGCTGGGTTCGATGTTCGCGAAGCTGGCCGATCTCACGCCCGATGCAATGCGCAAGAGCATCCGGCCTGAACTGCCTCTTTATCTGTTCATCGGCGACGAGGACCCGGTGAGCAACAGGGCCGAATGGTTCTATCCGCTGGTGCAGCGCTATCGCGAGGCGGGGCTGCGCGACGTGTCGTGCCACGTGTTCGGCGGTGCGCGCCATGAGACGCTGAACGAAACCAACCGCGACGAGGTCGAGGCGGTGCTGCTGGCGTGGATCGCGCGGGTGGTGGGCGGCAACAACTAGCCGCGGCCGATTCACCTACTCGTCGAACTCGCGCTTCGTTCTCTCCGCATCCGGCGCTTGCTCGTCGAGCGACTGCCGGTACCTGATGCAGCCGCGCATGAACTGCGGCCAGGCCGGAACGGCGATGGCCGGTTCGACCTTCTCGGGCAGCAGGGCCCAGAGGGCAGGGTGGTGCCAGCACAGCTCGTGTCCGCTCGAGTCCCGGTGCTCGCGGATGGCCGTGCGCAGCTTCTTCGCTTCCGCGATCAGCTGATCGCGCGACAGGGTTTCAAGGTCTTCGTCCATGCGGCGGACGCTAAGAGCATTCCGCGCAAGGGTGCGTCGGACGATGCGCCAAAAAGAGGTTGGCGCCAGCGGACGGCTACTACTTCCTGCAGTCGCCGCCGTATGACGTGGTGCCGTCCTTGCACTCGGTGAGCATGGGCTCGCCGGGGGCAGGAGCGGCAGCGGGGGCCGTTGCGGCCCCCGCGTCCTTCAGATAAACGACCTTCTTCGTGCCGAGCTCGCAGCTGCCCACCACCTGGCCGTTCGCCGACGCGTTGGCATCGATGACGGTGACGGTGAAGCGCGCCACGCCGCTCGCGGCGATCTTCGATTCGATGCGGGTGCGCAGGGCCTCGCAGTCCTCGGCAGCCGCATGCGCGGTACCCGCCGCGCCGGCCAGGGCCAGCACGGCGGGAAGCATCGCGAGCCAGGAGGGCTTCATGACGGCTGCCACCCGCACGATGTCGACCGGCCTTCTTATGCCGAAGCCAGCGCCGCGTTGAGCGTTGCGCTCGGACGCATCACGGCTTCGAACTTGGCGGGGTCGGCCAGGTAGTAGCCGCCGATGTCCACGGCCTTGCCCTGCACGGCGGCGAGCTCGTCGACGATCTTCTGCTCGTTGGCGGTGAGCGTCTCGGCCAGCTTCACGAAGGCTGCCTGCAGTTCCTTGTCGTCGGTCTGCGCGGCCAGTTCCTGCGCCCAGTACATCGCCAGGTAGAACTGGCTGCCGCGGTTGTCGAGCTGGCCGGTCTTGGGCGAGGGGTTCTTGTTGTTGTCGAGCAGCTTGCCGGTGGCGGTGTCCAGCGTCTTCGCCAGGATGGCGGCCTTCTTGTTGTTCGTCTTCAGGCCCAGGTCTTCCAGGCTCACGGCCAGCGCGAGGAATTCACCCAGCGAGTCCCAGCGCAGGTGATTTTCTTCCACCAGTTGCTGCACGTGCTTGGGGGCCGAGCCGCCCGCGCCGGTCTCGTACATGCCGCCGCCGGCCATCAGCGGAACGATCGACAGCATCTTGGCCGAGGTGCCCAGTTCCATGATGGGGAACAGGTCGGTCAGGTAGTCGCGCAGGATGTTGCCGGTGGCGCTGATGGTGTCCAGGCCGCGGACCACGCGCTCCAGGGTGTAGCGCATGGCGCGCACCTGGCTCATGATCTGGATGTCCAGGCCCGTGGTGTTGTGCTCGTGCAGGTACATCTTGACCTTGGTGATCAGCTGTGCCTCGTGCGGACGGTACGCGTCGAGCCAGAAGACCACCGGCATGCCGGAGTTGCGCGCGCGGTTGACGGCCAGCTTCACCCAGTCGCGGATCGCAGCGTCCTTGACCTGGCACATGCGCCAGATGTCGCCCTTCTCCACGTCTTCGCTCATCAGCACTTCGCCGGTGTCCAGGTCGGTGATGTTGGCAACGCCGTCTTCGGGGATCTCGAAGGTCTTGTCGTGCGAACCGTATTCCTCGGCCTTCTGCGCCATCAGGCCGACGTTGGGCACGGTGCCCATGGTCTTGGGGTCGAAGGCGCCGTGCCACTTGCAGAAGTTGATCATCTCCTGGTAGATGCGGGCGAAGGTCGATTCGGGCATCACGGCCTTCACGTCCTTCAGGCGACCGTCGGCGCCCCACATCTTGCCGCCGTTGCGGATCATCGCGGGCATGGAGGCGTCCACGATCACGTCGTTGGGCGAGTGGAAGTTGGTGATGCCCTTGGCCGAGTCGACCATGGCGAGCTCGGGGCGGTTCTCGTGGCAGGCGTGCAGGTCGCGCTTGATCTCGTCCTGCGTGCTCTGCGGCAGCGTGGCGATCTTGTTGTAGAGGTCGACCATGCCGTTGTTGACGTTGATGCCCAGCTCGTCGAACAGCTTGCCGTGTTTCTCGAAGGCTTCCTTGTAGAAGATCTTCACGCAGTGGCCGAACACGATGGGGTGCGAGACCTTCATCATGGTGGCCTTGACGTGCAGCGAGAACATCACGCCGGTCTTGCGCGCGTCTTCGATTTCCTTTTCATAGAAGGCCAGCAGCGCCTTCTTGCTCATGAACATGGAATCGATGACCTCGCGGTCGAGCAGGGCGACCTTGGGCTTGAGCACGATGGTCTTGCCGCTCTTGGTCAGCAGTTCCATCTTGACGTTGCGCGCGCGGTCCAGGGTCATGGACTTCTCGCCGTGATAGAAGTCGCCGCCGTGCATGTGCGAGACGTGCGAGCGCGAGGCCTGGCTCCAGTCGGCCATGCTGTGCGGGTTCTTGCGGGCGTATTCCTTGACGGCCTTGGGTGCGCGGCGGTCGGAGTTGCCTTCGCGCAGCACGGGGTTCACGGCGCTGCCGGTGCACTTGTTGTAGCGCGCGCGGATGTCCTTGTCCTCGTCCGTGGTCGGGTTCTCGGGGTAGTCGGGGATCTTGTAGCCCTTGCCCTGCAGTTCCTTGATGGCAGCCTTGAGTTGGGCCACCGAGGCGCTGATGTTGGGCAGCTTGATGATGTTGGCTTCGGGCTTGAGCGTGAGCTTGCCCAGTTCGGCCAGGTTGTCCGGCACTTTCTGGTCGTCGCTCAGCAGCTCGGGGAACTCGCCCAGGATGCGCGCCGCCACCGAGATGTCGCTGGTTGCCACGTTGATGCCGGCCGGGTTCGTGAAGGCGCGGATGATGGGCAGAAACGCGTAGGTCGCCAGCAGGGGCGCCTCGTCGGTGAGGGTGTAGACGATGGTTGGTTGCTTCGAGCTCATGCGCTTCTTCCGTAGATCCTGGTTGTCGGGGTGGCTGGAACTTCCGGCTGTCGGGCGGTAGCCCGCTTTTTTCCGGAATCCCCGATTGTCGCCGGCCGGGACCGGGTTTCGCCATGCGGGTTGCGAAGCCCCCGGCGCGAAGCGCGTCTTAACGGGGTTCCGGCTGGCCGGATGCCTATTTTTCGAGCATTTCCCGGGCCAGGTCGACGAAGGCGCGCAGCTTGGGCGCCTGGGCGGCGCGGCGCGGAAAGTACAGGAACAGCCCCGGCTCCTCGAAGGCCGAGCGCGGCAGCAGCCGGCGAAGGCGGCCCTCGCGCAGCTCGGCGCGCACCAGCGGCTCGAAGATGTAGGCGATGCCCACGTCGGCCAGCGCCAGCTCCCGGGCGTAGAGCGCATCGGTGACGCGCACGGTGCCCGGCACCTCGACCGAGACGTGGGCGCCGCCCTCGTCGCGCAGGTCCCAGGCGTACACGCCGCCCGAGGTGACGAAGCGGAAGCCGATGCAGTTGTGCTGCTGCAGCGCCTCGATGTCGCGCGGCTCGCCGGCCAGCTCCAGGTAGCGCGGCGTGGCCACCATGATGGCCTGGAAGGGCGGGGTGAGCCGCACCGCGACCATGTCCTGGGCCACGGTGTGGCCCAGCCGCACGCCGGCGTCATGGCCGCTGGCCACGATGTCGGCCAGGCCGTCGTCGCAGGTGATCTCTATTACCAATTCGGGGTGGCGGCGCGACATCTCGGCCACCAGCGGCGTCATGACCAGCGGCAGCGCCACGTGCGGCGCGTTGATGCGCAGCACGCCGCCCACGCGTCCCGACGATTCGCCGAAACGGTCGACCGCGTCGGCGATCTCGCCCATGGCGGGCGCCAGCATGGCGATGAAGCCGGCGCCGGCCTCGGTGAGCCGCACGCTGCGGGTGGTGCGCGCGAAAAGCGGCTGGCCCAGGTGGTCCTCGACGGCGCGCACTGCATGGCTCACGGCCGAGGCGCTCATGCCCAGTTCGGCCGCGGCGGCGGCGAAACCGCCGCGCCGGTGCACCGCAAGCACGATGGCCAGGTGCGGGAGCAGGGTGCGGTCCATTCATGCATCGTATCGCAAGGTGCATTCGATTTGAACCGTCTAGTCGATGAATGCGGTTGATGGAACAGTCACGCCATGGCTTCACGGCAACCCATCAACCCTCAAGGAGCAAGCCTCATGACCACCACCGCCAACAACGCTTCGCAAGCCCGGGCCCGCAAGACCTGGTTCATCACCGGCGCCGCCTCCGGCTTCGGCCACGCCTTCGCCGAACATGCGCTGGCGCAGGGCCACAACGTCGTCGCCACCGCCCGCGACGCCGCCCGGCTCGCCGACCTCGTGGCGCTGGCGCCCGACCGCGTGCTGGCCACGCCGCTCGACGTGGACGTGGCCGGCGCGGCCGAAGCCGCCGTGCAGGCCGCGGTCGAGCGCTTCGGCCGCATCGACGTGCTGGTCAACAACGCGGGCTACGGCGTGGTCGGCGCGCTCGAGGAGACGCCCGACGCCGAACTGCGCGCGCTGATGAACACCAATTTCTTCGGCGCCATGGCCGTTACCCGCGCCGCGCTGCCGGTGCTGCGCGCGCAGAAGTCGGGCGCCATCGTCAACATCTCCAGCCTGGGCGGGCAGCTGTCGTTCTCGGGCTTCAGCGCCTACTCGGCCTCCAAGTTCGCGCTGGAGGGCGCTTCGGAAGCGCTGGCGCAGGAAGTGGCGTCCTTCGGCATCAAGGTGCTGATCGTCGAGCCGGGCCAGTTCCGCACCCAGCTCGCGGGCAGCGGCATGCGCCACATGCCCGTGATCGAGGCCTACCAGCCGGTGGTGGGCGCCACCCGCGAGTTCGCGCACAGCATGCACAACACGCAGGCCGGCGATCCGCGCAAGGCCGCGGTGGCCATCGAGAAGGCACTGGACGCCGAGCACACGCCGCTTCGCCTGCAGCTCGGCGACGATTCGGTCGACGCGGTGCGCGCCCATGCGCAGGCGATGCTCAAGGACATGGAAGCCTGGGAGTCCGTGAGCCGCAGCACGAACTTCGACGCGACCTGAAGACGGGCTTCAGGCGAGGGGCAGTTCGATGGTGGCCGCGAGCGGCACGGTGTCGATGCGCGCCGCACTGGCCACGATGACTGCCCGGCCCTGCTGCCCATCGAAGCCGGAAAGCGTGCTCCAAAGGCAGCGCGTCGACGGCATGTCGAGCCCGGCCGTGGGCTCGTCGAGCAGCACGAGCGGCCGGCCCGACGCGAGCCCGGCCGCCATCCACACCTTGCGCTTCGAGCCGGTCGAGAGCATGAACATCTTCTTGTCGAGGTGCGGAGCCAGCGAGAAGCCCTCGGCAATGGCCTGCCACTTCGCTTCGTCGAAACCCGCGTCGCCCTCGGCGAGCGAAGCGGTGCATTCGCGGGCCGTGAGCTGGTCGAAGCGGTCGGTCACGGGGTCGACGAAGAACACCTGGCGGCGGTATGCCTCGGGCGCGGTGTCGAGGGTCGCTCCCGCCACCGTCAACCGGCCGGAAGAAGCGGGCAGCATGCCGGCGATCACCCGGAGCAGCGCCGACTTGCCGGTGCCGGTATCTCCGTAGAGCAGCGTGACGCCCGGGCCGATGGATGCATTCCAGCCGGACACCAGCGGCGGTTGGTCGGGGTAGGCGAAGCTCAGCGCGTCGATCCGGAGAAGGGCGGGAGAAGAAGGATTCATGGTCGCGTGCGACTTTATCAACCAGGCGCCCCGCCGGTGGCTACCATCCGGCTCCATGAGAAAACTGCCGTGCCTGCTCGCCCTGCTGTCGTTCGCCGCCCCGGTGCTTGCCGCTCCCGATCTTTCCGCGCCGTCGGCGCAGGTGTTCGATGCGGTGAAGAAGCCCGATTCGCTCGACGCGCAATGGCGCACGCGCCTGTGCGCGTTGTTGCCGCAGCCCTGCAACGCGCAGCAGCTGGGCCTTTACCGTCCGCGCAACGCCGCGCCCGGCAACTACGTGGTGCTCTCCACCGAGCCGCTGGCCATGGCGCGCGTCAGGCGGGATGCCGGCGACGCGAAGGGCTGGCAGCTCGATCGTCTCCATGATTTCTCCGACTATGCGCAGGCCCTGAAGAAGGACAACGACGCCAGCCGGTCCGAGGCGCGCCTCTCGCTCGCGCCGGCGCTCTATCCGCTGGCCGAAGGCAAGTGGGCGGTTGCGGTGCTGCAGACCGTGTCGGAGGGCTACTCCGGCGGCGGCGCCTCGTTCGACACCGCCGATTTCGTGCCGCTCGAAGGCGGCAAGGCGGTACAGGAGGACATCCCGTTCTCGTGCTCCAAGATGATCCGCGCCTGCTTCAGCGAGAAGGAATACAAGACCTCGAAGCACTGCCACGACGAGAGCTTCGGCAGCCTGCGCATCGCCTACGGCGAGACATTCAAGCCCGGCGCGCCCTACGACTGGCAATACACCTGGGTGCAGACCGAGTGGCCGCAGAACGAGCCGCGCAGCGCCGCGACCACCACGCGCGTGCTGTTCACCGCGAAGACCACCGAGCGCGCGGGTTTCTGCGGCGGGCCGCAGTAACACGACGCAGTAAGAAGAAAGAAGAGAAGAAGAGCACCGTGCGCGGGCGCCGCATGGCACGCAAACTGCTTGGACAGATGCATCCAGGAGAAATGCCGGCTCGATGCTTCGAGTTAGTGCATTACCGAAGGCGATAGCCCAGAACGCTCAGGTACCAAGACTGGATTTTTCAAACGCTGGAGAGCGCCGCCCGGAATCCTCGCGGATCCGAGGGCGGCCGCCGAAGGGGCAAGCCTCGTGCGATTCGCGCGCGGGGTGAATCTCTCAGGCTAAAGGACAGCAGGGCCACTCCGTGCTTCGTGCACGGCGTGGCCTTGTTCGCTTCTGGAGCCGCTTCATTTCATGACCTGTTTCCAAGGACGCCGTGCAGCCCCGTGTGCTCTGGCGTCGCGCGTGTCCGCGTCCCTCCCTTTCTTTCAACCGGAGAACTGACCCATGCTGAAGAGACGACAACTGAAAGCCCTGTTCGCGGGCGTCCTGCTGGCCGCCGCCGCGGCTGCTGCCTTCGCGCAGGACGTCGGCAAGGTGCTGCGCCTCGTGCCGCAGTCCGACCTGAAGATCCTCGACCCGATCTGGACCACAGCCTTCATCACGCGCAACCACGGCTACATGGTCTACGACACGCTCTTTGGCGTGGACGAGCAGGGCAAGGTGCATCCGCAGATGGTCGACAAGTACACGACCAGCGCCGACGGCAAGACCTGGACCTTCACGCTGCGCAAGAGCCTGGCCTTCCATGACGGCAAGCCCGTCACCTCGGAAGACGTCATCGCGTCGCTCAAGCGCTGGGGCCAGCGCGATGGCCTCGGCCAGAAGATGTTCGCCGCACTCGACAAGGCCGAGGCGGTCGACGCCGGCAGCTTCAGGCTGGTGTTCAAGGACCCCTTCGGCATGGTGCTCGAGGCGCTGAGCAAGCCTTCGTCGAATCCGCCCTTCATCATGCCCGCGCGCGTGGCCGCCACGCCCGCCGACAAGCAGATTGACGACGCCACCGGCTCCGGCCCCTACATCTTCAAGAAGGACGAGTACCGCCCCGGCGAGAAGGTCGTCTACCTGAAGAACACCAAATACGTGCCGCGCACCGAGGCGCCCTCGGGCACGGCCGGCGGAAAGAACGTGTACGTCGACCGCATGGAATGGATCATCCTGAAGGACGCGCAGACGCAGGCGAATGCGCTCGCCAACGGCGAGGTCGACATGATCGAGTGGGTGCCTTCCGAGCAGTACACCGCGCTGAAGAACAACCCCGCCATCACGCTCGACAGCCCGGTGCCCAAGGGCTCGTTCGCGCTGCACCTGAACCACTTCATCCCGCCCTTCGACAACCCGAAGATCGCGCAGGCCGCCATCATGGCCATCAACCAGGACGCCCTGATGCGCGCCCAGCTGGTGCACAAGGAGCTCTACAGCGGCTGCGTGTCGATCTACCCCTGCGGCTCCGCCCTTGCGTCGGACAAGGCCGGCTACTTCACCGGCAAGCCGCAGTTCGAGAAGGCCAAGGCGCTGCTGAAGGAAGCCGGCTATGACGGCAAGCCCGTGGTGCTGATGTTTCCGGCCGACTTCGCGGTGCTCAACAAGTTTCCGCCGGTGATGGCGCAACTGCTCAAGCAGGCCGGCTTCAACGTGGACATGCAGTCGATGGACTGGCCCACGCTGGTCACTCGCCGTGCCAAGAAGGATCCGGTCGCCAACGGCGGCTGGAACCTCTTCATCACCGGCTGGGGCATCGCCGACAACATGAACCCGATGTTCTTCGCACCGCTCACGGGCAACGGCGAGAAGGGCTGGTTCGGCTGGGCCACCGACGACAAGCTGGAGCAGCTCAAGTCGCAGTTCCTGGCGACGGCCGACGAGCCGAAGCGCAAGGAGCTGGCCACGGCCATCCAGCAGCGCGTGTACGACACCGGCATCTATGCCCCCATCGGCGAGTACAAGCCTCTCACGGCCTACAGCAAGGGCGTGGTGAGCGGCGTGGTGCGCTCGCCGGTGGGCGTGTTCTGGAACCTGAAGAAGAACTGAGCATGCTGCTCTTTCTTGCACGCCGCATTCTCTCGACCGTGCCGGTGCTCGTCATCGTCGCGCTGATCGTGTTCCTGATGCTGCGGCTCGCGCCCGGCGACCCGGCCGCCGCGATCGTGGGCGACGCCGGCACCGCCGAGAACATCGCCAGGGTGCGCGAGCAGCTGGGGCTCAATCAGTCGCTGCCGGTGCAGTTCTTCCACTGGAGCGTGCAACTGCTGCAGGGCAACCTGGGCGAGTCGTACTTCATGAAGAAGACGGTGATGGAGCTGATCGGCCAGCGCATCGAGGCCACGGTGTCGCTGGCGGCCGTGACGCTGGTGGTCACCATCCTCATCGCGGTGCCGTTGGGCGTGATCGCCGCATGGCGGCACGGCGGCTGGCTCGACCGCATGCTGATGGGCTTCTCGGTCATGGGCTTCTCGATTCCCGCGTTCGTGATCGGCTACGTGCTCATCTGGATCTTCGCGCTGCACCTGCAGTGGCTGCCGGTGCAGGGCTATGCCCGATTGAGCCAGGGGCCGCTGCTGTGGCTGAAGCACCTGATCCTGCCGTCGATCACGCTGTCGATCATCTACGTGGCGCTGATCGCCCGCGTGACCCGCGCGGCGGTGGCCGAGGCCATGACCGAGGACTACATCCGAACGGCGCGCGCCAAGGGCATCTCCGAGAAGCGCCTGCTGATGCGACACGCGCTTGCCAACGCGGCGATCCCCATCGTCACGGTGATCGGTATCGGCATCGCGCTGCTCATCGGCGGCGTGGTGGTCACCGAGACGGTGTTCGCCATTCCGGGGCTCGGCCAGCTCACGGTCGACGCGGTGCTTTCGCGCGACTTTCCGCTGATCCAGGGCATCACGCTGTTCTTCTCGGTCGTCTATGTGCTCGTCAATCTCCTGATCGACCTGAGCTACCTGGTGTTCGACCCGCGCATCCGCTACTGAACCGCAAGGAGGAAAGAAAAGCATGACCGATTCATCCATTGCCCTTGCTCCCGAAGCGAGGGCCGAGGCTCTGCCGCCACCGAGGCGTCGCTCGCTGTTCAGGCGCATCCTGGCCAACTGGTCGGTGCGCGCGGGCGGCGGCGTGCTGGTGCTGCTGGTGGTCACGTCGCTGCTGGCGCCGTGGCTGGGCACCATCGACCCGACCGCGATCGATCCGGGCAGCGCCAACATCCTTCCGGGCACGCGCGGCGAGTTCAACAGCCTGGCCGGCGACACCTTCGAGCACCTCTTCGTGATGGGCACCGACAGCCTGGGGCGGGACATCTGGAGCCGCACGCTGTACGGAGCGCGTGTGTCGCTCACAGTGGGCATCGCGGTGGCAGCGCTGGCGGTGGTGTTCGGCATGCTCGTGGGGCTCATGGGCGGTTACTTCCGCCGCATCGACAGCGTGGTGATGCGGCTGATGGACGGCGTCATGGCCATCCCGGGCATCCTGTTCGCGATCAGCCTGGTGGCGCTCTTCGGCGGCACGCTGCCCACGGTGGTGGTGGCCATCGCGGTGCCCGAGATACCGCGCGTGGCGCGGCTGGTGCGCTCGGTGGTGCTCGCGGTGCGCGAAGAGCCCTACGTGGAGGCTGCCATCGCGCTCGACACGCCGACCTGGAAGATCCTGGTGCGGCACATACTGCCCAACGCGATCGCGCCGCTGATCATCCAGGCGACCTATGTGTGCGCCTCGGCCATCCTGGTGGAGGCCATCCTGTCGTTCCTCGGCGTGGGCCTGCCGGCGGACATGGCGACCTGGGGAAACATCATGGCGGAGGGCCGTGCGCAGTTCAACCAGTACCCGCACAACGTGCTGTTCCCGGGGATCTTCCTGGCGCTCACGGTGCTGGCGGTGAACATCCTCGGCGACGGGCTGCGCGACACGCTCGACCCCAAGTTCAACAAGCGCGGAGGATGAGCATGGCGAACGAACCAGTCCTTTCCGTGCGCGACCTTGCGATCGCGCTGCCGCGCGGCGGCGACCGCGCGCATGCGGTCGAAAGCATTTCCTTCGACGTGCCGCCCGGCAAGATCGTCTGCCTGCTCGGCGAATCGGGCTCGGGCAAGTCGGTCATCGCCAACGCGGTGATGGGGCTGTTGCCCTCGGGGCTCGCGCCCGTGCGTGGCACCATCGCGCTGCAGGGCGAGAACCTGCTCGAGGCAACGCCGGGGCGGCTGCGCCAGTTGCGCGGCCCGTCGATGGCCATGGTGTTCCAGGAGCCGATGACCGCGCTCAACCCGGTGATGACCTGCGGCGCGCAGATCGACGAGATGCTGGCGCAGCACGTGACCATGGGCGCGGCCGAGCGGCGGCGCAAGATCCTGGACATCATGGCGCGCGTGCGGCTGCCCGAGCCCGAACGCATCCATGCCTCGTATCCGCACCAGCTCTCGGGCGGGCAGCGGCAGCGCATCGTGATCGCGATGGCGCTGATCCTGAAGCCCGCGCTGCTGATCTGCGACGAGCCGACCACCGCGCTCGACGTGACCACGCAGGCCGAGATCCTGAAGCTCATCCTCGAGCTGCAGACCGAGAACGGCACGGCGGTGCTCTTCATCACGCACGACTTCGGCGTGGTCGCCGAAATCGCCGACGAGGTGGTGGTGCTGCAGCTCGGCGCCATGATCGAGAAGGGCGACAAGACCGCGGTGCTCACTGCGCCGAAGGAGCCGTACACGAAGATGCTGCTAGACGCCGTGCCCGAACTCCGCGCGCACCAGCGCCCGCCCGTGGCGGATGCCTATCCGCTGCTCAACGCGGTGAAGATCTGCAAGACCTACGTCACCGGAAGCTGGCCGGGCAAGCGCCGCACGGTGAATGCCGCACGCGACGTCTCGCTTGCGGTGCGGCCCGGCGAGACCGTGGGCATCGTCGGCGAGTCGGGTTCGGGCAAGTCGACCGTGGCGCGCTGCATCGCGCGGCTGATCGATCCGACCTCGGGCGACATCTTCGCCGACGGCCGCTCGGTGGCGCATGCCATGGGGCGCGCGCTGTCGCCGTTCCGGCGCACGGTGCAGGTGATCTTCCAGGACCCGTACCGCTCGCTCAACCCGCGACAGACCGTGGGCGCTTCCATCGTGGAAGGGCCGGTCAACTTCGGCGTGCCGCATGGCGAGGCCTGGGCACGCGCCGAGGAGCTGATGCGCCTGGTGCGCCTGTCGCCTGATGCGCTGCGCCGCTACCCGAGCGAGTTTTCGGGCGGCCAGCGCCAGCGCATCTCGATTGCCCGCGCGCTGGCCTGCGAGCCCAGGGTGCTGATCGCCGACGAGGCCGTGTCGGCACTCGACGTGTCGGTGCAGGCGCAGATACTGCGGCTGCTCGACGAGATACAGCAGCGGCTGAAGATCGGCATCCTCTTCATCACCCACGATCTGCGCGTGGCCAGCCAGATCTGCGACAGCGTGATCGTGATGAGCCAGGGCGAGATCGTGGAGCGCGGCGAGGTCAGGGATGTGTTCTTCGCACCGCAGCACGAGTACACGCGCAAACTGCTGGCTGCGGCGCCGGGCCGCGACTTCGCCTTTGCGCGCAGCTGAGGCCGGGCAATTCACTGCTTTTTCTTTCTTTGCTGCTTTCTTTCTCTCATCGCTTCACCCACGACAAGGAATCCATGAAAGTCTTCATCGCAGGTTTCCAGCACGAAACCAACACCTTCGCGCCCAGCAAGGCCGACTGGGCCGCGTTCAATGCGGGGTCGAGCTTCCCGCCGTACCGGCGCGGGGAGGCGATCGTCGAGGCCTATGCCGGCCGCAACATCCCGGTGGGCGGGTTCATCGACGCCGCGCGCGAGAAGGGCTGGTCGCTGTTGCCTTCGGCCTGGGCCGGCGCCACGCCCTCGGCCCACGTGACGCAGGACGCCTTCGAGCGCATTTCGGCGGCCATCACCGAAGACCTGGCGGCCGCGCTGGCCGGCGGCGGCGTCGACGCGGTGTACCTCGACCTGCACGGTGCTGCCGTGACCGAGCATCTCGACGACCCCGAGGGCGAGCTGATCGCGCGCATCCGCAAGCTGGTGGGCCCGGAAGTGCCGATCGTCGCGAGCCTGGACCTGCACGGGAACATCACCGCGCAGATGCTGGCCGAGGCCGACGCGCTGGCCACCTACCGCACCTACCCGCACGTGGACATGGCCGACACCGGCCGGCTCGCCGCGACGCTGCTGGAGCGCCGCATGGCGCGCGGTTCGCGCGAGCCGCTGCATGCGCGCCGGCTCGGCTTCCTGCTGCCGCTGAACGTGCAGTCGACCATGATCGAGCCGGCGGCCTCGGTGTACCGGCTGCTGAAGGAGCTCGACGCGAAGCATGGAGCGGTGCTGAGCTTTGCCACCGGCTTCCCGGCCGCGGACATCGCCGAATGCGGCCCGGTGGTCTGGGGCTATGGCGATGACGCCGGCGCGGCGGTGGCCGCGCTGTACGAACGCATCGACCAGCCGCGCTCGCAGTGGCGGCTCGACGTGCTGGAGCCGCGCATGGCCGTGGCGCGCGCGCTCGAACTGGCGGAAGGCGAGAGCCGGCCGGTCGTGATCGCCGACACACAGGACAACCCCGGCGCGGGCGCCGACAGCAACACCACGGGCATGCTGCACGCGCTGCTGGCCGAAGGCGCGGGAAAACGCTACCCGGGGCAGGTGGCGCTGGGCCTGATGTTCGATCCGGCCGCCGCGGCGGCGGCGCAGGAGGCCGGCGTGGGCGCGCGGATCCGCATCGCGCTCGGCGCCTCGGTGCCGACTTGGGGCGGACGGTTCAGCGACGCGCCGGTCGAAGGCACGTTCACCGTGACCGCGCTCAGCGACGGGCAGGTGCGAGGCAAGGGGCCGATGTCGCGCGGCGGCGTGGTCTCGCTGGGCCCCAGCGCCTGCCTGGAGATCGACGGCGTGCGCATCGCGGTGGCCAGCGGCAAGAGCCAGATGCTCGACCGCGAGTTCTTCCGCTACCTGGGCATCGAACCCGAGGCGATGAAGGTGCTGGTCAACAAGAGCTCGGTGCACTTCCGCGCCGACTTCGCGCCCATCGCCAGCAGCATCCTCGTGGCCAAGGCCTCGGGCCCGATGGCGGCAGACCCGGCCGACCTGCCGTGGACGCGGCTGCCGGCCACGATGGCGCTGCGGCCCTGAGCCTTTCCCTGCATACGGAGCACGCGATGCCACGAAACGCACAGCACTACCTCGAATACATGAGAAGGCACGCCGCCGAATTCGTCACGGTGCGCCGGCAGATCCACCAGAACCCCGAGCTCGGCTTCGAGGAGTTCGGCACCAGCGACCTGGTCGCCGGGCGCCTCGAGGCCTGGGGCTACGAGGTGGAGCGCGGCCTTGGCGTGACAGGCCTTGTGGGGCGTCTGAAGCGCGGCAGCGGCACGCGCTCGATCGGTATCCGCGCCGACATGGACGCGCTGCCGATCGAGGAGAAGACGGGGCTCGCGTACCGCAGTGGAAGGCCCGGCATCATGCACGCCTGCGGCCATGACGGCCACACGGCCATGCTGCTCGGCGCGGCGAAGTACCTGGCGCAGCACGGCGAGTTCTCGGGCACGCTGAACCTGATCTTCCAGCCGGCGGAAGAGGGCATGGGCGGGGCGGCGAGGATGATCGAGGACGGCCTGTTCGAGAAGTACCCGTGCGATGCGGTCTATGCCATGCACAACTCCCCGGGGCGCCGCCAGGGCGACCTCGTGTTCCGTGAAGGCGCAGCCATGGCCTCGTCGGACTACGCCACCGTCACGCTCACCGGCGTGGGCGGCCACGGCGCCAGGCCGCAGAGCACGGCCGACCCCATCGTGGCGGCGGCGAGCATCGTGATGGCGCTGCAGACCATCGTGTCGCGCAACGCCGATCCGCAGCAGATGTCGGTCGTCACCGTGGGGGCCATCCATGCCGGTCAGGCCAACAACGTGATTCCGGAAACCTGCACGCTCGAGATCAGCGTGCGCTCGCTCGACCGCGAGGTGCGCGAGCTGATCGAGAAGCGCCTGAAGGCCATCGTGAACGCGCAGGCCGAGAGCTTCGGCGTTAAGGCGCACATCGACTATCGCAAGGGCTACGCCGTGCTGGTCAACACGCCGGAAGAAACCGAGTTCGCGCGCCGCATCGGCCGCGAACTGGTGGGCGATGCGCACGTCGAGCCGCAAGGCCCGGCCGTGACGGCCAGCGAAGACTTCGCGTTCATGCTCGAGAAGTGTCCCGGCAGCTACCTGCGCATCGGCAACGGCGCCCCGGGCGAGCACGGCAGCTGCATGGTGCACAACCCCGGCTACGACTTCAACGACAGCAACCTGCCGATCGGCGCGGCCTACTGGGCGCTTCTGGCGGAGACCTACCTGCAGTAGCAGGGCGGTCCGGCGGGTGCGTCAGTGCCGCGGCACGGTCGTCGTGCCCACGTGCATCGTGCGGCCCGCGCCCAGCCCCGCGATCACGAGCGCCACGCCAAGCCCGATGAAGAGCCACGACGAGGCGCGGAAGCTCCCCGTCCAGCCGTGCAGCAGGCCGGCCACCAGCGGGCCGAAGGCCGCCACCATGTAGCCCACGCCCTGCGCCATGCCCGAGAGATGCGCGGCCACGTGCGAATCGGGCGAGCGCAGCACGATCATCGTGAGCGCCAGCGCGAAGGTGCCGCCCTGCGCGATGCCCAGCAGCACGGCCCAGGCCCACACGCCGAACACGCCATCCAGCGGCGCGAACAGCATCGCCAGCATCGCGCCCACCGTGAGCATCGCCAGCGCGACGGCGAGGCCGCGCTGGTTGCGCAGCTTCACCGCCAGCGCCGGCACCACGAGGCAGGTGACCACCTGCGTCATGACCGACAGAGACACCACGTAGCCCGCGGTTTCGCTGCCCAGCCCGCGCTCGCGCAGGATCGGCGCGAGCCATCCCATCACGATGTAGGCGAGGGCGGACTGCAGGCCCATGAAGAAGGTGACCTGCCAGGCCAGGCGGTCGCGCCACAGGCCGCGCACCGTGAAGCCCGACTCGCTCGGCACCGGCTTCAGCGGCAGCGCCTGCGGTGCCCAGATCAGCGTGACCAGCGCGGCCGGCAGCGCCCACATCGCGAGCGCCATGGTCCAGCCGCCGCCCAGCGCGTGCTCGATGGGCACCGTGAGGCCGGCTGCACTGGCCGCGCCGCCGCACACGGCCATGGTGTACAGGCCCATCATCAGCGCCGCCTGCGAGGCGAAGTCGCGCTTCACCAGGCCCGACAGCAGCACGTTCGACACCGCGATGCCGCTGCCCGCGATGGCCGAGGCCAGAAACAGCAGCGGAATGTTGCCGGTGCCGCGCAGCACCGTGCCGACCAGGATCAGCACCATGCAGCCGAGCAGCGTGCGCTCGGTGCCGAAGCGGCGGCCCAGGCCGGGCGCGAGCGGCGCGAACACGCCGAGGCAGACGATCGGCAGCGTGGTCAGCAGGCTCGCCGCGGTGGCGGAAAGGCCCGTGGCCTTGATGATTTCCGGCAGCACCACCGAGAGGCTGGCGAACACCGGGCGCAGGTTGAAGGCGATCAGCACCACGCTGGCGCCGAGCAGGATGCGGCGCGCGAGGGTGGGCGCCGGCGTCGGGCGCGGAACGGGCAGGGTGTCGGCTTCGGCGTCGATCAGCAGTTCGTCGCCGGAATGACGCGCCGTGGCGGCGGTGGCCGTGCTCATCACGTGCCCAGCGCCAGCGCGCTGATCATCGGTGCCATGAAGGCGCGCACGGCGGCGGCGGCCGTCTCGGGGTTGCGGCTGGCGATGCCTTCGACGATGGCGCGGTGCGCGGCCTCGTCGGGCTCGGGCAGGGTGTTGCCCGTCATCGAGCTGGCGATGGTTTCCTTGATGTAGCCGGTGACGAAGCGGCAGGTCTCGGCCAGCGCGAGATTGCCCGATACGTCGACGATGGCCAGATGGAACGCGAGGTCGCGCTCGATGAAGGCCGCGCCGTTGTCGGCCTCGTCGGGCACGCCGCGCCTGTCGAGCAGGGTGTGCAGCCGGCGCAGGTCGCGCGCCGTGTGGCGCACCGCCGCGAGCCGGGCGGCTTCCACTTCGAGTGCCTGGCGCACCTCGAACTGGTCGCGCAGGCTGGCCAGGCGCATCTTCTGCAGGCTGGACGAAGGATCGAAGCCGGAGCGAACATAGGTGCCCGAGCCCTGGCGCACTTCGAGCAGGCCGCGCGACACCAGCGTCTTGACCGCCTCGCGCACCGTGCCCCGGCTCACGCCCAGCAGCTGCGCGAGCTGCGGCTCGATCGGAATGCGGGAGCCGACGGCCCAGCGGCCGGCGGAGATTTCGGCGCGGATGCTGTCGGCGGCGGTGTCTGCAAGGGAAGTGCGGGGAGCTTGGGCGAGCATCGGGTGAGCCTGGTCATTCAATGATTGGACGAATTTTGTCGCCAAACAGAGCCCGGACTGTACATCCGGCGGCCGATTCGGGCAGTGCTCTTACAAAAAACCGCAACCCCTCTACGAGGCGGTTTGCAAGGCGATATCGCGGATTTCTGCCGATAAGGTGAATTTTTCCCTGCATTCGGCAGGTGTTACCCAAAGTGTTGCCTGCCCGAGGCGTCATGTCAGAGAATGAAACTAAAGGTAGCTTGTGAATCCGCAAGTTGTCCTGCTCCGTGGTTCGGCACTCCCTTCCCCGACCGCTGGACGGAGCGTTCAGGGAGAGCAAGAAAAAACGAACCCCCGTCGAAGCGAAATGAAGGACTTTTCTTTGTCGGACGTGCGGCTCTTCACCAAGGCCGCGCAGCTCGGAGGCTTGACTCCGGCAGCCGAGGTGCTGAATGTCCCCAAGGCTTCCGCGTCGCGCCAGCTCCAGAGACTCGAAGCCACCGTCGGGCACCTGCTGCTGCATCGCGGCGCCACCCGCTTCGCGCTGACCGAGGAGGGCCGCGAGTTCCTCGCGGCGGCCCAGCACGCACTGACCATCCTCGACGACGTCATGCTCGACCTGTCGTCGGAAGGCGATGCCGTCACCGGGCGGCTGCGCATCGCCGTGCCGCACTACTACGGCAGGGAGCTGCTGATGAACCATCTCCCGGCCTTCATGACCGCCTACCCGCGGCTCGAGGTGACGGTCGAGACCGGCAGGGATCGCGCGGACCTGTTCCACGACGGAGCCGACGTGGCCATCCGCTGCGGGCGCGAGGGCAGCGACGAGCTGGTGGTGCGCCACCTGAAGCAGGAGCCGCTCATGCTGTGCGCCGCGCCGGCGTACCTCGCGCGGCACGCCCCGGTGCAGGGCCTGCCCGACCTGGCCGTGCATCGCTTCCTGACCACCGATGCCGGTGGGCGCAAGCGCGAGATCAGCCTCGCGACCGTCGAGAAGACGCACCAGATGCGCGTGGAAAGCGTGTTCCGCTCCGACGACCCCGAGATGGTCTTGCGGCTGGCGCTGTCGGCCCGTGGCATCGCGCTGCTGCCGGTGTCGCTGGCGCGGCCGCAGATCGACGGCGCGACGCTGGTGCCGGTGCTGCCGTCGCTGGCGCTGAAGCCGCACGACATCGACCTGAGCTACCTGCCCGCGCGTCGCAACACGCCGAAGATCAAGACCTTCGTCGACTACTTCCTGGCCGTCTTCAGGTCGGCCTGAAACCCGCCGACGGCCTCAGCGCCGGGTGTTCTTCGCCACCACGCCCGCGCCGCGCACCTCCAGCCTGCGCTGGTCGACCACCTTGCCGCTCGCGTCCACCAGTTCGATCACATGCCGCCCCGGCCAGGGAAACCATTGCACGGTGTTGCCGCGCGCCAGCGGCTTGCCGTCGACGCGCCACTGCACGCCGCGGCCTTCCGAGTCGAAGCGCACGCGCTGGCGCTGCGGCGGGATGTCGGGGTCGAGCGCGATGATGGTGCCGTCGGCCGGCGCGGTGATGCGCGCCGGGGCGGCGTCGGTCGCCATGCCGGTGTCGAGCGCGAAGAGCGGCTGCTCGGTGCCCTGCAGGAACCATTCGCTGCGCGCCGCTTCGAGCGGGTTGCCGTCGGCGCCCGGTCCGAAGCTCACGCGCGTCTCGACAAGGCCCGGCGGCGGCGCGGGCGCGCGGCTCGGCTCGCGCGAGTGCAGGAAGCGCATCACCTCGGCCCACACCGGCGCGGCGCCGCTGGTGCCGCTCACGTCCCACATCGATTCGCCACTGGCGTTGCCCACCCACACGCCCACCGTGTAGCGCTGCGACCAGCCCACGGCCCAGTTGTCGCGCATGTCCTTGCTGGTGCCGGTCTTCACGGCCGTCCAGAAGCGGGTGGAAAGAATGCTGTCGAGCCCGAATGTGCGAGTGCGCGCGTTGGGGTCGGAGAGGATGTCGCCGACGATGAAGGCGGCGCGCGGATCGAGCAGCGGCGGGGCGGGCGTCTTGTTCCTGTCCGCCGGCTTGGCGGGTGGCAGCGCCGTCAGCGTCGTCGCGCCGTAGCGCCCGCCGTTGGCCAGCATGCGGTAGGCGTTGGTGAGCGACAGCAGCGACACCTCCGCGCTGCCGAGCGCGAGGCTGTAGCCGTAGTAGTCGCCGCTCTCGCGCAGCGGCAGGCCCGCGGCGCGCAGCTCGCGCGCGAAGGCCTCGGGCGACACCATCACCAGCGTGCGCACAGCGGGCACGTTGAGCGAGGCGGCCAGCGCCGTGCGCGCCGATACCGGGCCCTTGAAGCGCCGGTCGTAGTTCTGCGGAATGTAGAGGCCGCTGGCGGTGCTGATCTGCGCCGACGAGTCCTCGATGAGCGAAGCCGCCGTGATGCGCCGCTCGGCGATCGCCTGCGCGTAGAGCAGCGGCTTGAGCGTGGAGCCGGGCTGGCGCAGCGCGGTGACGCCGTCGACCTCGGCCGCCTGGCTCAGCGGGCCGGAGGAGCCGACCCACGCGAGCACCTCGCCCGTCGTGTTGTCGAGCACGACGAGGGCGCCGTCTTCCACGTGGCGGTCGCGCAGCTCGCGCAGGTGGCGCTGCAGGGTGTCGAGCGAAAAGCGCTGCAGGGATGCGCGCAGCGTGGTGCGCACGCCGGATTCCTTCTCCTTGCCTTTCGACGGGGGGCCGGCGACGGTTGCTGCAACGGGAGCAGCCGCGTTCGCGTCCCGGATCTCGCGCAGCACCCGGCGCGCAGCATGCGGCGCGATGCCCTCGTTCGGCTCGAAGGCCCGGCGCTGCACGGCCGCGCTGGTGAACATGTCGAGCGCCTCGCAGTCTGTCTTCTGCTGCGGCTCCATCGTGCGCAGCACCTCGCAGGCGCGCTGGGCCACCACCGCGGGCTTGGCGTTCGGCGCGCGCACCAGCGCCGCCGCCACGCTGGCCTCGCGCGCATCGAGGCCGCTGGGGGCCTTGCCGAAGAGCGTGCGCGAGAGCGCATCGATGCCGACGATCTCGCCGCGGAACGGCACGGTGTTGAGGTACGCCTCCAGGATCTGGTCCTTGCGCCAGTTGCGCTCCAGCTGCGCGGCCGCCACCGTCTGCCCGATCTTCTGCGTGAAGCTGCGCCTGCCCGAATTGCGGCGCAGGTCTTCGTCGAGCAGGCCCGACAGCTGCATCGTGATGGTCGATGCGCCGCGCGTGCGCGTGTTCCAGAGGTTGCCCCATGCAGCGGCCGAGACCGCGCGCCAGTCGATGCCGCTGTGCTCGTAGAAGCGCTTGTCCTCGCTCAGCACCATGGCCGTGCGCAGCGCGGGCGACACGTCGGCCAGCGCGGTCCACTGGCCGCGCCGCACGGTGGGGTCGGTGCGCACGCGTTGCAGCAGCTCGCCGTTGCGGTCGAGCACGGCGGTGTCGGAGGAGCGGAAGTCGCGCTTCACTTCCTCGAAGCTCACCACGGCCCGGGCCGGGTGCGACCATGCCGCGACGATCAGCAGGGCTGCGAGGGTCTTGCGGGAGAAAAAGAAGGGCGCGGACTGCATCGGAAGAAAAGAAAACCGGTATCCAAAAGCAAAAGCTCGGGTGCCGGCATTCTCCCTCGGCGACGCACCACGGGAACCTCGCCTACCGCGCAATGCGCCGCCGGCCGCCTTGCCGCGGCGCGGCCACGGGTCAGAGTTCAAGCCGGGACCACATCCGGTAACGAACTTCACGCGAGGGCTTCAATGTGGAAACCCGACGCGTACCGGCGTGGACTTCAATGCACTACCGGCTCGCAGGAGGCGAACCCCGGTTTCACAAACACTCCAAGGAGAACTCGCATGACGAAGACACTGGCGATCCTGCTGGCCGCATCGGCCATCCTGGCCGGCTGCGTGGTCGCACCCTACGACCGCCCGCCGCCGCCGCGCCCGCACTATGGCTACGGCGATCGCGACCGCGACGGCGTGCCGAACCGCTACGACAGGGACCGCGACAACGACGGCGTTCCCAACCGCTACGACCGCAGCCCCAACAACCCGTACCGCTACTGATCGCGCCTGATCGGTGGCACAACAGAAAAAGGGCCGCGAAGCATTGCGCTTCGCGGCCCTTTTTCTTTCTTGACGAGGCGGCGCGGATGTTCGGGTGTTCTTCAGCCCGGCCGGCGCGCCATCAGCGCCCAGACGCCGGCCGCGCTCAGCAGCGAGCCGCCCGCGAAGTTGAAGCGCCGCTGCGCGCGCGGCGACGACAGCAGCCTGCGCGCCGATCCCGCGAACACCGCATACAGCGTGGCGTTGGTCGCGGCCAGCACCACGAAGGTCACGGCCAGCACCCAGAGCTGGCGCGTCACGTCGGCGGCCGGGCTGATGAACTGCGGCAGGAAGGCCACGAAGAACACGATGCCCTTGGGGTTCAGCGCAGTCACCAGGTAGGTGTTGGCGAACAGGCGCAGCCGCGAGGCCGGTGCGGCCGGCGTGGCGATCTCGGCCGACGAGATGCCCGCGCGCAGCAGCTTGATGCCGAGGTACAGCAGGTACAGCCCGCCCACCCACTTCACCACCGTGAACCAGAAGGCCGAGGTGGCGAGCAGCGCGCCCAGCCCCAGCAGCGACACCACCAGCGCCGTCGAGTCGCCCAGCGCGACCGCGGCCACCAGCGGCAGGTTGGCGCGGCGCCCGTGCGACATCGAGTAGCTGATCACCGTGAGGATGGTCGGCCCCGGAATGATCAGCATGACGGCGGAGGCCGCGACGAAGGCGAGCCAGAGTTCGATGGGCATGTGCTTTGTCTCCAGATGGTCGGATGGTGGTTGTTGCCGAAAGCGATTCTCGTCGTCAGATGCCGATGGCCGTGCGCGCGACGTGCCAGGTGCCGCGGTGTCCGTCCACGTAGCTGATTGGCGAGCGGGCAAGGTCGTCGAGATCCACGTCGTCCAGGCAGGTCACGTTCACGCCATAGGCGCTCGCGCCGGTCTCGGGCGAGTGGCCCACGCCGAAGGAGCGCACGCTGCAATGCCTGCAGACGATGTAGTGGCTGTTGCGGGTGTCGAGCATCTGCTCGCTGAGTTCGGATTCTCCTTCGATCAGCCGGAAGGCATCGGTCGCGACGATGGCGGGCCAGAAGCGGGTCCGGGTGCAGATCGAGCAGTTGCAGCGCAGGGTGCCCAGGCTCAGGTCGATGTCGGCCTCGAATCTCACGGCGCCGCAGTGGCAGCCTCCTGTATAGGTCTTTTTCATACGCTCGAAATTCGCATGGTGGTGCTGGAAAGCACCATATCAAAGGCCGCGCGGCAGCGCTGCGCTGTGGTCATGCGTCATGCGCGGGCGACCCAGCCCCTGAACGTGAATCCCGTGAAGAAGAGGCGGATGTCGCTGAAGCCCGCGTCGCGCAGCATGGCCTCGTCCTGCGCCGGCGACAGGATCGTCAGCTCCTTCTCGACCTTCTCGCGGGTTGCCGCCGCCTGGCGCGGATCGGAGCCCGATGCGACGAGAAAGGCCGCGTACCGCGACATCCATGTTTCGCGCTCGCCCGGGCCGTCTTCTACGCTGAGATGCGCCATGACGAAGGGCGCGCCCGGCTTCAGGCGGCGGTGGATTTCCTTCGCCGTCGGCAGCCGCTGGTCGCGCGGCACGAAGTGGAAGGTCAGCAGGCAGGTGGCGCCATCGAAAGGGCCCGCGGGAGCGTCCTGCACATAGCCTTCGTGCAAGGCCACGCGCGACATCAGCGGGCCCAGCCTCTGCGCCGCGAGTTCCAGCATCGGCCCGCTCGGATCGACACCGTCGATCGTCCATGCCGGGTTGGCCTGCGCGAGATCTTCGACTTCCAGGCCGCCGCCGGCGCCGACCACCAGCACCCGGCCTTCGCGGGGCACGTGTTCGGCTAGCAGGATGCGCGTCATCGGCAACAGGCCGCTGTATCCGGGCACGTTGCGCTTGGGGCCTTCGGCGTATTTGGCGACTGCGTCCGAGGTGCTGAATGCGCTATGTGGAGTGTTGTTGCTCATCCGAAGATGATGGCACGCGAGATGGATGCCATCGGCACCAGGGGTCAAGCCCGTGTCATGCGGCCCTGTCGCTGCCGAAGCGGATGGCGGCGCGGGCTTTTGCGCGCTCCGCTTCCACGGCGCGGTCGCGCGGCTCGGCCGTGGTGACCAGCGAGTCGATCAGCCGCGCGGCGGTGGCGGCCACTTCGTCGACCGCTAGGCCGAAGGCTTCTTCATTGGCCTTCGACGGCACGCTGAAACCGCTGAGCTTGCGCACGAACTGCAGCGCGGCGGCGCGGATTTCCTGCTCGGTGGCGGGCGGCTCGAAGTTGTAGAGGGTCTTGATGCTGCGGCACATGGGCGCTCTCCAGTCGACGACGCCGCCCAGTCTAGCGAAGCAGGGCCATCGCGTAGGAGTCGTGGTAGTTGCCGTCGATGAGCGTGGTGCGGCGCAGCAGGCCCTCGTGCTCGAAGCCGAGCCGCTCGTAGAGCGCCCTGGCATTGGCGTTGTCGGTGCGCACCGAAAGCTCGATGCGCGTCAGCCCGCGTTCCCACGACTTGTCGATGGCCGCCTGCAGCAGCCGCCTGCCCAGGCCCCGGCCGCGCGCCTCGGGCAGCAGCGCGATGCCCAGGACGCCGACATGGGCGCGCGAGTGGCCGAACACCGGCGACACGTCGCACCATCCGACCACCCGGTCGCCGTCGAGCGCCACGAAGTGCGGAAAGCCGCCGGCGATCAGGCCGCGGTAGAAGTCGATCGACTGCGCCAGGGGCGGCGCCTGCGTCAGCGCGAGGTACTTCTGCTCGCGAGCGACGACGTCGAGAGCCCAGTGCAGGCTTTCGAAGTGGGGCTCGGCCGTGGGCTCTACGGTGCAATTCATCCCGTGGACCTCTGTGCTGTCGTGGCCAGCCGTGCCTCGAGGTTCCGCCTCACCTCGGGCCACTCGTCGTCGATGATGCTGAAGCGCACCGAATTGCGCTTGCGGCCGTCCGGCATGATGCGTTCGTTTCGCACGACGCCTTCCTGCTTCGCGCCCAGCCGCAATATGGCGGCACGCGACCTGGCATTGATCTCGTCGGTGGTGAGCTGCACGCGCACGCATTGCAGCTCCTCGAAGGCGTAGCGCAGCATCAGCAGCTTGGCCTCGGTGTTCACGAAGGTCTTCTGCCACGAGCCCGAGATCCAGGTGCTGCCGATTTCGAGCTTGCGGTTGACGCGGTCGATCTTCCAGAAGCGCGTGGAGCCGATGACCTTGCCCGTCTCGCGCAGCACCGTGGCAAAGGGCATCACCGTGCCGGCTTCACGCCCCGCGATGGCATTGCCGATGTAGGCATCGACCGTTTCGGCGGAAGGCACGACGGTGAACGGCAGCTTCCAGAGTTCGCCGTCGGAGGCTGCCTCCACGAGCGCCGCGGCGTCGGAAGCCAGCAGCGGGCGAAGCAGGAGACGGGGACCGGTGAGCGAGGGTTGCGATTGCACTAGCGACATGAGCCGCACGATAGCCGATGACGCCAGCGCGGCGTCACCGGCCGTCGCTCAACCCGCGCGCTGCAGAACCGGTTCAGCGGCCAGCGCCACCGCTGCCAGCCGCGCGTCGTCGCCACGCACCGAGGCCAGCATCAAGCCCACCGGCAGTTCGCCCGGCGCTTGGCACGGCAGGCTGAAGGCGCAGCCGTCGAGCAGGTTGATCGCGAAGGTGTTGCGCAGCAGCAGGCCGTTGGCCCTGAAGAAGGCCGCGTCTTCCGCCAGCGCCGCGATGGGCGGCGCGACGATCGGCACGGTCGGGCACACGAGCGCATCGAAGCCTTCGATGGCGCGTTCGACGCGGCCGATCCAGTCGCGCCGGCGGTCCTGCATGGCGATGTAGTCGGCGGCGCGCACCTCGGTACCGAGCGCGATGCGGGCGGCCACGCGCGAGTCGAAGCCGTCGCGCTTCGCGGCGAAGCGTTCGCGATGCACGGCTGCCGCCTCCACCGGCGAGAAGCCGCCGGGCGCGTTGACGGTCGAAATCTCGGCGAGCTCGGTCAGGGTGATGTCGACGATCTGCGCGCCCGCTGCCGAGAGAGCCTGCAGCGCGCGGTCGAAGGCTTTCGCGACAGCGGGTTCGATGTCGTCGAACATCAGCGTGCGCGGCACGGCCAGGCGCATGCCCTGCAGCGGGCGGCGGCGCACCGTGAGCGGCGAGTCGGCAATGGCCGCATCGGCGATCAGGCAGTCTTCCACGCTGCGCGCCATGGCGCACACCGTGTCGAGCGAGCGCGCGAGTTCGAAGGCGCCCGTGCGCGGCACCCGCGACTGCGTGCTCTTGAAGCCGACCAGCCCGCACAGCGCGGCGGGAATGCGGATGGAGCCGCCCGTGTCCGAGCCCAGCCCCGCCACGGCGAGGCCAAGCGCGACAGACACCGCCGCGCCAGACGACGAGCCGCCCGGAATGCGCGCGATCTGCGCATCGGCCGGGTTGCGTGGCGTGCCGTAGTGCGGATTGATGCCCACGCCCGAGAACGCGAACTCCGTCATGTTGGTCTTGCCGACGATGGCCGCGCCCTGCGCGCGCAGCCGCGCCACGGCAACTGCATCGTGCGCGGCCGGCGGTTCGCCCGCGCAGACGGCAGAGCCTGCCATGGTGGTCTCGCCGGCCACGTCGTACAGGTCCTTCACCGAAACGGGCAGGCCGGCGAGCGGGCCGAGTTCGATGCCGGCCTTGCGCGCGGCATCGGCATGGCGCGCGGCGGCGCGGGCCGCGTCGGCGTAGAGGCGCGTGAAGACATACTGCGCAGCAGGCTGTTCGGCCGCTTCGAGCACTTCGTCGATCAGCGCCTCGTGCGAGAGCTCGCCGCGCGCAATGCGATCGCGCAGTGCCTTGATGGTGTTGCCGTTCTTCATCGTCATGCCACCACCGGCAGTGCTTCCACCGCATAGCGATGCACGATGCGGCGCCGAAGCTTCGGGTCGTGCAGTTCGATTTCCATCTGCGCGGCGGGCCGGATGCCTTCGCCCTTCGCGTTGGGCAGCGCACCCAGCGTGCCGCAGGTCATGAAGAGGCCTTCGGGCGCGGAGCCGGCGCCGGGCATGCCGTCGCGCAGTCCGGCCAGCGGGCGGATCGATGCGAGCGTGCCGCGCTGGTAGTCGATCCAGCGGCCGTCTTCCAGGATGCGCGAGCGCAGCTCGAGCGTGTCCTGATGCGCCTGCACGTCGCTCCAGCGCCATGCGGTCTCGGCCACGGGCTTGGCGCACATCTGCTTCGACACGGCCACCGAGTAGCTCTCGACGTGGCGGTCGGTGTGGTCAGAGGCCACGCTCAGCCACCACTCGCCCTGCGAGAAGAACAGCGCCGGCTCGGCCTCGCCGGAGCTCTGGTCGCCCAGCGCCTCGATGGCGGGAGATTGCGTCAGCAGCTGGGCCGCCACGCGGTAGTACAGCGGCACGCTCGACGGGCGCGGCACGCCGAGCGCAGCCAGCTCCTCGATGTGGTGCTCGATGGCCGCGATGTCGCGGCCGGTCCAGCCCGCCACCACCAGCGCGCGGGGTGCGAGGAGGTGCAGGGCCGTGGAACGGGTGCCATCGTCGGCGATGCTCTCGCAGGCGAAGCGCAGGCGGGAATTGGTGTTCGTGTTGCTCGTGCTTGCCATCGATCAGCTCTCCAGCGGGCGCTTGGCGGTTTCGCGGGCCACCGCGAGGGCGATCAGCGTCACGCCCAGCGCGGCCACCACGTAGAACGACACGGCCACCGTGCTGCCCCAGGACTTGAACAGGCTCGCGATGATCAGCGGCGCGAAGCCGCCGCCCACGATGCCCGCCAGCGTGTAGGCCAGCGAGGCGCCGGCATAGCGCACGCGGCCGGGGAACTGCTCGGTGACGAAGGCGGCCTGCGGGCCGTACATCATCGCGTGGATCAGCAGGCCCACTACCACCGCCGCGCAGATCGCGACCGGGTGCGCGCTGTCCATCAGCACGAAGAACACGAAGGCCCAGACCATGCCCAGCAGCGCGCCGGCGATGTACACCGGGCGGCGGCCGATGCGGTCCGACAGGCTGCCGAACCACGGCACCGCGATCGCGTTGCAGGCCGCGCCGATCATCGTGGCGGTGAGCGCCAGCGGACGCGACAGGTGCAGCACGGTGGTCACGTAGGTCAGCGTGAACACCACCACCAGCGCGTACAGCACGTCGGAGCCGATGCGCGAGCCGCCGGCCACCAGCAGGCGGCGCCAGTGCTGGGTGATCACTTCCTTGATGGGCGTCTTGGCGGTGGACTTCTTCTCTTCCATCTCGCGGAAGACGGGCGTCTCGTCCACGCCGCGGCGCAGCCACAGGCCGAACAGCACCAGCGCCACGCTGGAGATGAAGGGAATGCGCCAGCCCCAGCTCTGGAAATCTTCCGGGCTCAGCCAGGCCGACACGGCGGCGATGAAGCCGGTGCCGATCAGCGTGCCGCACGAGGGGCCCACCTGCGTGAACGAGGCATTGCGGCCGCGCTCGTCGGGCTTGCCGTGCTCCATCGACAGCAGCACCGCGCCGGCCCATTCGCCGCCGAGCGCCACGCCCTGCACGAAGCGCAGCGCCACCAGCGCGACGGGCGCCCAGATGCCCCAGCTCGCGTAGGTGGGCAGCAGGCCCATCAGGCCGGTGGAGACACCCATGATGACCAGCGTGGCCACCAGCACGAAGCGCCGGCCCAGCCGGTCGCCGAGGTGGCCGAACACCACGCCGCCCAGCGGGCGCGAGATGTAGCCGACCGCGTAGGTGGAGAACGCGAGGATGGTGCCGGTGAGCGGGTCGAACGAGGGGAAGAACACCGCGTTGAAGACCAGCGCCGCCATGATGTTGTAGACGGTGAAGTCGTACCACTCCAGCGTGGTGCCGATGGAGCTGGCCATGGCCAGCCGGCCCATCTTCGCGGAGGCCGGCGCGGCCTGCCCGGGTGCCGCGGAGCCCGCGGCGGGAAGAACATGTTCGGTCATTGGAAGCCTTTGTTCGGTGAGGGATGGAGGTGAGTGGGGGCGGATGCCTGCCGCGTCAGGCCAGCTCGGCGGCGGTCAGCTTCCAGCCGAGCGCGAACAGCCAGCCGCCGGCGGGATCGGCGTCGAATGCGGCGGCGGCCGTGGCGCGCGCCGAGCGGGCCGAGGCTTCGCTGCTGGTCTCGATCACCAGCATCGGCTGCAGCACGCGGCCTTCGGTGGATTCGCGCGGCAGCGGCGTGCTGAGCGCGGTGTCGGGCACGAGCAGGTACGACTGCACGAAGCCTGCCTGTTCCTTCTTCAGTTGCTGGCCGATGCGCGCGGCGCCTTGCACCAGCGCCTCGGCATCGGCAGCCACGGGCAGCGGCAGCACGACCACGTGGCTGCCGCTGCCGAAGCCCGTCACGGCGCGCACGGCGCACACGCGGCGCACGGGCCGGCGCATGCGGTCGAGGTTGGCGACCGACCACGGCGTCTGCTTCTCGAATGCGGCGCGATAGCCGGGCGAGCCGAACACCGCCAGCGATTCGGTGCGGTACAGCCCCAGGTACTTGCGGCCGCCTTCGAGCGAGAAATAGCGCGCACCGGAGAGAAAGCCGGGAATGCGTGCGCGCTCTTCCACATGCTCCTGGTCGTACCAGCGGTTGAAGTCGGCCTCGTCGGCCGGCTCCACGTCGGATGCGACGAACAGCATGCCGTTTGCCGTCGTTGCTGCGGAAGAAGAGGAGTCAGGTGTGTTCATGGCGGCGGAAGAGAGTCGGGCCTTCGAAAAAATGAAGGCGCGATCTTCCGTCGCAGGGTCGGACTGTCACAAACGAGTTTTTCTGGGCGACAGCCACAAGAATTACTGGCCCCTTTTCGGGGCCCGGATGCGCCATTCCGAGGGTTAACCCTCTGTCGAGGCGCTCCATGTTGGTGCGACGGCCGATGTCGTGAACTGGTCGGAGGCCCGGCACGCCAGTTCGGCCACGAGCCGGATGGCGTCGGAGTCGGCGGCTTCCAGGTGGCTCACCACGATGCGCTGGGGCGAGATGAGCGCGTCGCACTCGATGATCTTCACGTCGCCGGTGGCCACGTATTCGTAGCAGGGCGGCAGCGGCACCAGGGCGTTGCCGAAGCCGGCCTTCACCAGCCGCGCGAGCGCCGAGATCGAGCTCACGCAGTGCACCTTGCCCAGCGGAATGCCAGCCGCGCGGAACAGGTTCTTGAGCGCCTCGTGCGGCTGCGAGCCGGGGCTCATCGTGAGCACGGGCTGGCGCAGCAGCTGCTCGACGGTCTGCGTGCCCTCGGCGCCCTGCGGCCCGACCCATCCCATGGGCATCGGCAGGCAGGGCGTGCTCACGATGCCCGCGCCGGCGATGTGGTCGGTCTGCAGCGCAATGTCGAGCGCGCCCTCGCGCAGGCCGCGATGCAGCGCCAGCGTGGTCTCGGAGGTCAGCTGTACCTCGATGCCCGGATAGGTGGAGCGCAGGTTGGTGAGAAAGCCCAGCAGCCAGGTGTGGACCACGGTCTCGATGGCGCCGATGCGCACCAGCCCGAGGATGTCGCCGCGCGGGCGGCCGAGCGAGACGATCTCGCGGCGCAGCTCGAGCAGCCGTTCGCCGTAGTCCATCAGCCGCACGCCGACGGGCGTGAGCCGCAGCTCGCGCGCGTCGCGCTCGAACAGGCGCGCGCCGATGTCTTCTTCGAGGGAGGCGACGCGGTTGGACACCGCCGCCTGCGTGATGTGGAGCCGGTCGCTCGCGGCGCGGAAGCTGCCCAGTCGCGCGGCCCAGAGAAAGGCTTCTACAAATCTTGTGTTCATGAGGGCACCTGCGGGCCATTCTGCCCGCATCGCGCCTGCATGAGAACTTGCTTCCTACCGGTGCCGCCGTGCGGATGCCGGCGAGGCGGGGAGGGTGATGTCGTCCACCATGCGCGCGGCAGCCGCCGACGAATTGCTCGCGAGCATCACCGCGGCCTGCTGCTTCGCCGGGGCGAAGACCAGCAGCGCGCGGTAGCCGCCGGTCTGGCCCGTGTGGAAATAGCTCCGGTGGCCGGCGGCGCCGCGCATGCGGATGGCGTAGCCCACTTCGTAGGTGCCGTCATGGCCGAGCGGCGTTAGCGCGCGTTCGGCCGCGGCACCCAGCGGACCGTTGCGGCCGGCCATGAGCGCGCGTGCGAACACCAGCAGGTCGGCCGCCGTCGAGCGCAAGGCGCCCGCGCCTGCGAGTGCGTCGAAGTCCCAGGGCGTGCGCGGCGCGTCGTGCTCGTAGCCGGGTGCGAGCCTGCCTGCTTCGCCGTCGAGGTGCTGCAGCGTGTCCTTCATGCCCAGCGGCACGGCGATGTTCTCCTGCACCAGCAGGTCCCACGGCTTGCCGTAGTGGTCGGCAAGCAGCTGGCCGAGCAGGCCCAGGCCCAGGCTGCTGTAGGGCCCCCTGCAGGGCGGCGCGTGTTCGAGCCTGAGCGTCGAGAGACCCGCGAGCAGCTGCGGCCGGTCGGGCCGCGCGAAGGGCTGGCTGCTGGCCAGGCCCGGTGCGTCCGGCAGCATTCCCGGCAGGCAGGCGGTGTGGGTGACGAGCTGCCGCAGCGTGATCGCCGCGACCTGCGGCGGCATCGTGGTCTGGCCGGCCAGCAGCTTGCCCAGCGTGTCGTCGAGCGAGAGATCGCCGCGCTCAACCGCCTGCGCGAGCAGCACGCCGGTGAACACCTTGCTGATCGAGCCGGTCTCGAAGAGAGGCTGCGCATCGGCCTGCGTCGTCTCGACGATCCGGCCCGGCTGCCCGATGGCGTTGCGCTGCATCGCGAACTGCGTGCGGTTTTCGCGCGAGATGCCGACCACGATGCTGCCCGGCGCGCCGTTCATCACCCGCGCCACGATGGCGGCCGGCGCGGTGGCGAAGCCGATGGGTTCGGCGTGGGCGTGGGTGAAGGCGGAGATCGCTGCGATGCAGCAGCCTGCTAGCAGGCGGCGCAACCGATGCGGTCGATGAGAGGCGTGCGAGAGGAAAGTGAAGTGAAGAATCATCCGGTCGGCTCCTTGCGTTGTGGAGTGCAAAGGCCGCGAATGATCCGGGGGCGCTCGCCATGGCGGCAAGCGCGGCGGCGGCGCGCCACGTCACGGCCGTAACGACCGTCACGCGACGCCGGCCGCCGGTGCTTATTCGCCGGTGTCGTAGAAGAACTCTTCCTTCACGATCTTTCCGTCCTTCGTGGTGTAGAGCGCCATTTCTTCCATGGTGAAGCGGTGGCCGGTGGCCTTCATCGTCACGTCGAAGCGGAAGCCGACGATGAAGCGGTCACCGTGCGGCCAGGGGCCCGCGACCTGCATCGAATGCACTTCGTGGTTGGCGACCCACCACTCGCCCTTGGCCCTGATCGCCGCCAGGCCCACAGCCTCGCGTGCCTGCCCGGGAGGGGCGCTGGCCTCGACGCTCACCGCGTCGGCCGTGTAGAGCGACTCGCATTCATCGAACTTTCCTTCTTTGCACAGCGCGACGAGCTTGTTTGCGATTGCCAGCGTGGTCATGGGTTGTCTCCTGACGAGAAAAGGGTGGAAGGGAGGGAACGGAGGGGAGGGCAGTTTAGGCCGGAAGGCGTTGTTTCAGGCGGCGCTCAGCACTTCCCGCATCGCGGTCAGCCGCGACTGGTTCTGGTCGGCGTAGGGCCAGTCGGGGTAGTGCGTGCGGGCGCGCTCGTTCAGCGCGAGCTGGCAGGCGATCGCGGCCAGTGCTTCGTCGCGCACGTCCGCGTCGATCTCGCCCGCGATCTTGAGCTGACCGAAGGCCGTCGCAACGCGCGCGCGGCATTCGGACTGCAGGTAGGTCTCGTGCATGTCGTCTTCCGCGAGCCACTTCTCGCGCACGTCGGCATCGGCGCGATGCATGGAGGCGGGCACGCCGAAGTCCCAGTCGGCGAGCATCTCCTGCAGGAACCCGGCGACCTTGCCGTTGCCGCCTTCGTCGCGATACCAGTCTTCCAGCGCCGCGAGCGTGTCGCTGCCGTCGTCGTTGCCGAAGGGGCTGAAGTCGTCGCCGACGTCGTAGTAGAAGTCGTCGCCGGCAAGCTGCACGAAGCGCGGGTGGCTGGTCTCGCGCGCGAGGCCTTCCTCGGGGTCGTCGAAATGAAGGGGCATCTCAGGTGGCTCCTGGTTCGTCGGTGGGGTTCAGGGAACGCATGCTGGCGATGGTCTCGTCCGAAACCCGCAGCAGCGTGTTGAGGTAAGTCTCGATGCGGTCGACCAGCGCGCCGCGCGGGCCTTCGCGCCACTCGGCCGATCCGTAGAAGGCGGACTGCTGCGCATCCAGCGCCTGCCGGTCCGCATACGCGCGCACGAGGTGGTAACTCTCTTCCTCGTGGTCCGATCGGCCATAGGTGACCACGTCCATGCCCTTGCTGCGCAGCATCGGCACGGCACGCGTGTGCATCGCCTCGTGGAAGGCGGCGAGCGTGCCGGGCTTGAGCCTGTAGGTGCGGATCTCGATCAGTCGGGTCATGGCAAGGCCTCCTTCGGGTCGATGGTTCCGGGCGTGCGCGTGGTCAGCCGGACTTGCCGGCAAGCACCCACCCCAGCGAGAAGACATAGCGGCTGCCACCCACCACCCGCGTCACGCTGTGCTCGCAGGCATCGGGGCGGAACAGCTTGATGCGCCGCGTCGCGAAGATCGGATCGGCGCACACGAACTCGCCGCCCGAACGCGGCGATTTCAGCACGATGTTGAGCCGGTAGTGCCGCCCGATCTGCACCGGGTCGGTGTGCGGCGGAATCTCCGAGCCCTCGGGGTAGCGGATGAGATAGCTGTCGAACGGCAGCGGCCACCGCGCCGTGAGCAGCAGCATCTTGTCGTAGCCCGTGCCCTGGCGGCCGCGTTGCCAGCGGAAGGCCAGCGAGAGGTAGGCGCGGACAGATGCGACGAAGCTCACCGGACAACCCCTGCGCCTCTCGCCGCCGCGCGAGCCTGCCTGGAACTGCCCGGTGCCGTGCTCATGCGGGGTTCTTCTTCAGCGCACGCGTCGCCAGGAAGGTCGGCATGAAGCGATCGACGAGGAAGCGCGGGTTCGGCTGGTCGTCTTCGAGGAAGCCGTCGATGACGAAACCCGCGTCCAGCTGTCCGCCGATCAGGTCGATCAGCGAGTGGCCGAACACCAGGGCCTCGCCGCCCTGGCGCTTGCGTTCGAGCGCTTCCGCCGGGAGATCCTTCATGTCCGAATACGGCAGCTTGTAGGTTGGTCGCAGCAGCCCTTGCCCGGCAAGGGCCGGATCGCGGTCGCCGATGAAAACCACCGGGTTGTAGAAGCTCGCGAGCAGCGCGCCGCCGGCCTTCAGCACGCGATGGCATTCGCGCCAGACCGGGCGCACGTCGGGCACGTAGAGGTTGGAGATGGGGTGGAAGACGATGTCGAAGCGCTCATCGGCGAAGGCGCCGAGGTCGCGCATGTCGCCCTGTACCGTTTCGAGCTCGAGGCCGTCGCGCTCGGCGACGCGGCGGTCCTGCCGCAGCTGCTCGTCGGACAGGTCGAACACCGTGACCTGTGCGCCGGCAGCCGCGAGCACCGGTGCCTGCTGGCCACCGGCCGAGGCGAGGCAGAGGATGCGCAGGCCCCGCACGTCGCCCAGCCAGTGCGCGGGCAGGGGGCGCGGCGTGAGGTGCACGCGCCAGTCTCCCCGGCGGGCGCTGGCGATCAGTTCGCTGCTCACGGGGCGCGACCATTCGCGCTCTTCGGCGGCCTGGCGGTCCCAGGCGGCGCGGTTGTGGGAAAGAAAGTCGACGGGATTGCTTCCGGATTCGCTCATGTGTCTGGTGGCTCGATCAGGGCCCACATGTTGCCGCAGACGCCGCGAGGACGCTGGCCCTCGCGGGATCGGTGCCGCTCAGCAGAAGACGATCGCCGTCCTGTGCTCGATGCTCAGCCGCGCCGATTCGTACAGCAGCAGCCAGGACACGTATTCGCGGTACAGGCCGTTGTCGTCGTCGACGAGCGCGTCGATGCGTTCGGCTTCCTCGTCGGAGAGCTTGCCGTTCTCGAGGCGGATGCCCAGGGCGGGGGCCACGAACACGAGTTCGTCGAGCAGGCGGTAGGACGAGCCGAGCATGCCGCCGGGCAGGCCACCGGCTGGCTCTTCCAGCTCGTCCTCGTCCCGGTCGTCGTCCTCGTCCTTGCCGTCTTCCTCCTCGTCTTCCCCGTCCTCCCCGTCCTCCTCGCCGTCGCATTCCTCGTCGAACAGCACCTCGTCGAAATCGACTGGAACGTAGAAGCCTTCCGCATCCGAATGGCACAGCAGGTGGCTTTCGGAGCCGTCGAGCAGCGACTGGATCTTCGGATCGGCAGTTGGATCGACGTCGTCGGCCAGCGGCGTGGCCACCCAGTCGGGCGACAGCACGCGGTGCGCGTAGGCGCGGCGCAGGTAGTGGATGAAGGAGTACGGAAAACCGTCGATCGACGCGCGCGAGTCGAGTTCGAGCGGTCCGCGCGGCTCGGTGTGCGGGGGAAGCCCCGCGGCGGCCAGCACGCGGTTGACTTCGGCCAGTTCCTCCTCGAAGCCCTCGGCGCTCTCGGGATCGTCCTCGAGCAGTTCGGCGAGCATGCCGACGCAGACAGCCAGGCCCATGGTGTTTTCCTCCAGGTTGTGGGTTCGCCGCGATGGTGAAGGCGGCCGGTGAAGGAGCGATGACCGATAGCCGCTCCTTCACCGTTTCCGGCAGGCCTGTCTGCCTGCCTCTGTCTGCCTGCCTACTTGGCCGCTTCCACCTTCACCCGCGCATTCGGCGCCTCGCCGAACATCTCGGGCGCGTACATCGCCTCGACGCGGCTGGGCGGCAGCGCGAAGTCGCCGACGTTGTTCAGGCGCACGGTGTATTCCATCTTCACCACGCCCTTGGGCAGGTACTCGTAGTAGCTGCGGAAGGCCTCGAAGCTGCGTTCCTCGAAGGCCGGCCAGCCGGAGCCGCTCTTCTTCTCGCCCTGGGTGGCGATCTGCGAGTCGCGGCCGAGGCCGCCGCCGAGGATGGTGGCGCCGCCCGGGATCGGGTCGCTGATGACGACCCAGGTCATGTCGGCGCTGGCGTTCACCTCCAGCGTCACGCGCAGCACGTCGCCGCGGGTGTACTTGCCGGCGGTGGCCTGCTCGACCGGGGTGATGGTCTTCTTGATGGCGTAGCCGGCCGCGAACGGCGCCTTCAGCTGCACGGCGGCGATCGACTGCAGCGTGAGCCACGGCTTGCCGGTGCCCTGCTGCGTCACCAGCAGCGTGTCGCGCACCGGTGCGCCCGACGGCGAAGCGGCCCACGGCAGGAACATCGTGTTGTTCTTCAGGTTGCCCGGCGAGGCGGGCGCGCCGAAGAAGGTGGTCTGGTTGGGCGCACCGGCAGCGTCGCTGGTCTTCACGCGCTCGACCTTGCTCCAGTCGACCTGTGCCTTCACCGCGCCGAGCGTGGCGGCGGTGACGCCGGCCACCGGCGTGCTCTCGAACACCTTGCTGAACTTCTCCAGCGCCAGTCCGCCCCACAGGTTGGCGGTGGTGGTGTGCCAGGCGCCGTTCTGCTGGCGGCCGATGAAGCCGTTGGCCAGCTTGCCGATGTCGTCCTTCCAGGCCGGGTCGTCCATCACGCTGAGCAGCAGGCGGGCGGTGTTGACGTCGCCGTTGGTCATCAGCCACCACCAGTAGTCGTCCTGCTCGGTGCTGAAGATCAGCTTCGTGCCCTGGTACGACAGGCGCGCCTTCAGCACGTTGTTGGCCTCGTCCAGGCGCTGCTGGCGCTGCGGCACGTCGTTCACGCGCTTCAGGATGTTGAGCCAGTCGATCACCGCGCTGGTGGGCCACTGGTTCGGCGCAATGGTGATGCTGCCGACCATGCTGCCCTTGGCCTTGCCGTAGCGCGAGAGCGCTTCGAGCGCGGCGAGCTTGCGCACGTCGAGGTCCTTGCGCGGGCTCCAGAACTCGCGCGTGATGCGGCCTTCGACGAAGGCGATCAGGCCCGACTCCATCGGCGCGCGCACGTCGTCGGCGAGCGCGAAGGCGGGGTTGAGCTGGGCCGCTTCGTTCGTGGCCGCGAGCAGGTACGAGGTGAGGATGTCGCTGCCGCGATTGGCCTCGCCGTCGCGCGGCGGGAAGTAGTTGGCCAGGCCGTCGCTGTCGAGGTAGGTGGGCAACTGGGCCAGCACGCCCTGCCACATCTTCGCGTCGCGCAGGCCGACCGACTTGCTGGTCTTCTGCTCGAGACAGATGAAGGGGTAGTTCGCGAACCAGTCGCGCACGCCCGGCAGGCCTTCTGCCAGCTTGGGTTGCATCGAGAGCTTCAGGCCGCCGCGGCCGGGCAGGGCGTCGGCGGGCGGCGCCACGTCGAGCGTGAAGGGGCCGTCGACCTGCACCAGCGTGCCCTGCTGCACCGTGAGCGGCACCGAGGGCACGATGCGCTGGCGCACCTTGAGTGCATCGCGCGCGCCGCCGATGGTGTCCTTCGCCTCGATCTCCCAGATGATGGCTTCGGCGCGCGTCTGCGCCAGCTGCGCGGGCGCGGTCACGGTCCATGCGACCTCGCGCGCCTCGCCGGCCGGGATGTCGACCGTCTGCGGCTCCAGCGTGAGCAGGGTGGCGCGCGGCGTGGCCTCGACCTTCATCGGCTTCTGCGTGGTGTTGCGCAGCGTCACCTGGGCGCGGAACTGGTCGTCCTCGCGCACCAGCGGCGGCAGGCCGCTGATGATCTGCAAGTCTTGCGTGGCCTGGATGCTGGCCTGCCCGGTGCCGAACAGGTTGGCGCCCGAATCGGCCACGGCCACGATCTTGAAGGTGGTGAGCGCGTCGTTCAGCGGCACCGTCACCATGGCCTGGCCGTTGGCGTCGAGCACTACCTTCGGGTTCCACACCAGCAGGGTGTCGAGCAGTTCGCGCGTCTGGCCCTTGCCGCCGCCGCCGCCCGCGGGCACGGCCTTGCGGCCGTAGTGGCGTCGGCCGACGATTTCCATCTGCGCGGTGGAGGTGCTCACGCCCCAGCTGCGTCGCTGCAGCATCGCGTTCAGCAGGTTCCAGCTGTCGTTGGGCATCAGCTCGAGCAGGGCCTGGTCGACCGCTGCCAGCGCCACTTCGGCGCCGGCGGCCGGCTTGCCGTCGGGCAGCTTGGCGCTGATGGTGACCTGCGCTTTGCTGCGGATCGGGTAGCTGGGCTTGTCGCTGGTGACGGTCACGTCGATCTGGTGGGCGCGCGTGCCGACGCGGATCTCGGCCATGCCGAGGCGGTAGGCGGGCTTGCTCAGGTCGACCATGGCGGTCGGCGCCACGTATTCCTTGCCTTCGTACCAGAAGGCCGTCCACCACTCGCGCGGCGACTTGAAGCCCCAGGTGAAGAAGCTGTACCAGGGCACCTCGCGCAGGCGGCCGCGCAGCGCGAGCACGCTCACGTAGGCGTTCGGGCCCCACTCGGGCTTCACTTCGAGGGTGACGGTCGGGTCCTTGCCGTCGAGCTTGACCACGTGCGTCTCGATGATGCCCTCGCGCTCCACCGCGACCAGCGCGGTCGCGAAGCGGAAGGGGCTGCGCACCTGGAACTTGGCGATCTCGCCGGGCTGGTAGCTCTTCTTCTCGGGCAGCACGTCGATGCGGTCGTTGTCCTCGCCGCCGAACCAGAGCTCGCCCTGCTTCGTCACGTAGACCGAGCTCACGGCGCGGGCGTCGCGGCCTTCGCCGTCGGTGGCGCTGGCGATGAGTTCGACCTCGCCGGCCTCCTTCAGCTCCGATTCGCACAGCAGCAGGCCGCGCGCGTCGCTCTTGCCGCTGCAGACGGTGCCGATGTCCTTGGTCTCGGTCTTGTTGTCGTAGGTGTAGAAGCCGCCCACCATGCGCTTGCGGCTGGTGGTGGTGATGCGGGCCACGGCGCGCACGTTGAGCGTCACGTTGGCCTGGGGCTTGCCCGAGAGGTCGAGCGCGAGCGCCTGGAACTTCAGCTTCTGGGCGGTGGAGACCCAGCCTTCGGTCTTGATGCCGGCGATGACGGAGGCCGGCCACAGCGTCTGCGTGCTGCGGATGGTCTGCACCTCGCCGTTCGGGTCGGCATACGTGGCTTCGAGCAGCAGCTCGCGCGCGGCCTTCACCTTCGGCACCTTGTCGATCGTGACCTTGCCGGCGCCGTCCTTGTTCAGCGTGAGCGGCAGCTTGTCCGCGATCACGCGGGTGTCGTTCACGCTGTTGAGGTCTTCCTCGCCCGAGCCGGCCTCGGCCGCTGCGGTGACGGCCGTGGCTGCCTCGCTGCCGTCGCCCTGCGTGGAGCGCGGCGGGTTGAAGCTGAAGGCGTCGTAGTCGGAGAAGCTCAGGCTCTTGCCGCGCACCATGGCCGACACGCGCACCGGCAGGTTGGCCGCGCCGCCGCCGGAGACGTAGTTGATCTGCACGTCGGTGGGCACGCTGGTGGCCGCCACCAGCGGCTTCTTGTCGGTGGGCGCGATGCGGCCCTCGAGCACGGGCAGGCGGAATTCCTCGACGCGGAAGCTGCCGGTGGAGAAGCTGCGACCGTAGCCGTCGTCGCCATCGCCTTCACCCTCGCCGTTGGCGTCCTTGCCGCCTGTGCGCAGCATCACCTCGTACACGCCGAGCTTGGCGGCCGGCGGAATGGCGAAGCTGTTCTCGGCGCTCAGGCCGCCGGTGGCGGTCTTGCGCCAGTTCAACGGCTGCGTGAAGCGCTGGCCGCTGCCCACGTGGGTGATGACCAGCGTGTCGGGGCGGTTCTCGGGCAAGCCGAAGCCCTTGCTGGTCTGCGTGCGGATCAGGCTCTTCATCGACACCGTCTCGCCGGCGCGCAGCAGCGTGCGGTCGAAGATGGTGTGGGCGACGCGGTCGGCCTCGGCCTGCAGGCTGGTCGGCACGTTGAAGCGCCAGGGCTCGATGCCGCGCTGCCAGTCGCTCCAGGTGAAGGCGAGGTCTTCCACGCCCTTTTCGTCCTTGGCGCGGGCGCTGACGAACCATGCGCCGCTGTCGTATTCGTTCGGGCCGTTGCACGAGGGCGCCTGCGGCGAGACGCCGCTGAGCATGACGACGCCGTTGGCGTCGGTGGTGCCGCTGGCCACGGCCTTGCCGTCGCAGCTGGAGACACGCACTTCGGCGCCGGCCACGACCTTGCCCTTGTCCAGCGTCGTCACCCAGGCCATCGAGTTCTCGCGGCCCAGCTTGAAGTGCACCGCCAGGTTGGTGGCCAGCGCGGTGGTGCGCACGTACATCGTGCGGCCTGCGTTGTAGCGCTCGTCGAGCAGGGCCTCGCCCAGCTTCTGCGAGGCGATCTCGAGCACGTGGAAGCCGGGCGTCAGCGGAATGCCGATGACTTCGAAGGGGCGCGGATCGCCGCTGTCGGCCTTGGGCATGTCGAGCGCCTTCACGCCCGGCTGGCCGGCCAGCAGCGACAGCATGCGGGTCTGCAGCGTGGTGCGGTCGTCCTTGTCGATGACCGGGGGCAGCGGGCCCTTCACGTCCTTGCGCGCCTGTTCGCGCGAGACGGTGAAGTTGTCGTAGCGGCGCACCTTGCGGAACCACGCGATGATTTCCGCGTCGGTCTTCGGGTTCATGTCGCTCACCTTGCCGGGCGTGAGGGCGTTCACCATCAGCTTCGGCTCCACGCGGCGCACGGTGACCGGCATCATGGCCGGGGTGTCGGGCTCGGCCAGGCGCTCGACCACGCCGAAGGGCGAGGCGGCGAACTTGGCCAGCGGCGGCATCGCGCCGGTGGCCACCTTCATCGGGAAGTTGCCGGGCGTGGCCAGCGGGCGGCCCGAGGCGTCCTCGAACTTCGAGGGCAGCTCGATGCTGTATTGCGCGCTCTCCGCCAGCGGCGGCTCGAAGCTCACGCTGTTGACCACGTCGTCGTCGCTCTGCGAACCGCCTTCGTTGTCGAGCTTGGCCTTGATGGTCTTGTCGCCCTTGAGCTGGATCTGCGAGGCCAGCTTGCGCGTGACGGGCGCGTTGAACTGCAGCTGCATCGGGCGCAGCGGCAGGCAGGCGGCCTGCGCGTTCTCGCGCTCGCAGGTGAAGGAGGCGGCGAAGGGCTCGCGCACCTGGAACTCGAGGCGCCGCTCCACGTTGTTGGCCACGCCGGAGGGCGTGGCCACGCCCTTGCCGTAGACGATCTGCACCTTGGCGCCGGGCGTCAGCGTGCGGTTGCACTGCATCGTGATGAAGCGCAGCGGGTCTTTCTCGGCGGACTTGTCGCGTCCGAAGGCCTTGAGCAGGCCGGTGCGCTGCTCGCCGTCGAGCAGCTTGACGGGAATGCGCTCGCCCACACCGTCGGCCGTGCACCAGACGTTCTGGCGCACGCTCTCCAGCGTGGCCGCTCCGTTGAGCTCCAGCATGAACATCTGCTGCTCGTCGATGCGGCTGTAGTTGCCCGGCATGTAGTTGCGCACGAACGGACCGCCGGTGTTGAACTGGTAGCGCTCGGGGCCGGTCAGCTCGCCGCTGGCGGGCTTGAAGGTGGGAATGCGGGTGACCGTGCAGCGCACGCCGGGCGGCAGGTCGTTCTCGAAGTCGTAGACCCAGGCCTTGGCGTCGGTCCAGCGGCCGGTGCCCTTGGCTGCCTGGGCGTCGTTGCAGCTCACCGTGAGCGGAGCGGGGGCCTTGGGGTCGCCGAAGTTGACGGCGGGCTGGTCGAACTTGGCGACCACCTGGCGAACGCGCGCCACTTCGCCCTGTGGCGAGAGGCTGACGATCTGGAGGGCATGGCCCGCGCCGGACGCAAGAACGCCGCCGGCAAGGAGCAATGTTGGAAGGAAACGATTCACTTTTTTGTATCTCCACCTGAGAGGCAGCGCGCAGCGTAGCCGATTTGCACGACGGTTCGGGAGTGCCAACAGTCATAGGCCGTTGGCCCGGCCGCCGGGCGCGGCGGGCTTTACACAGCTCTTCTTACAATCGACGCCGTCGTGCGTGCGCCGCGCGGACCGCAATCAAGACCTCGCCGCCGACCGATGAAACGCTACTGGGAAATAGACGCCTTGCGCGGGCTGATGCTCGTGCTGATGACCGTCACCCACCTGCCGACCCGGTTGACCGACCCGCTGGGCCAGCCCTTCGGCTTCGTCTCGGCCGCCGAGGGCTTCGTTCTGCTCTCTGCCTTCGTCGCCGGGCTGGTGTACAGCCGCATCGGGCATGTACGCGGCGTCGACTCGATGCGCCAGGCCTTCTGGCGGCGCGTGCTGAAGGTCTACCTGGCCCAGGCGGCGACCCTGCTTTTCCTGTTCACCGTGATCACCGCGGTGGGCCTGCACATCGACCAGCCGGCGGTGAAGAACCTGGTGTCGTACTACCTGGCGGAGCCGCGCGAGGGCTTCATCTACGGGCTGCTGCTCATCTACGAGCCGGCGCTGCTCGACATCCTGCCGATGTACATCTTTTTCATGCTCATGAGTCCCTGGGTGCTGGCCTTCGCCATGCGCCACGGCTGGACCTGGGTGATGGCGGCGAGCGCCACCGTGTGGGCGGCGGCTCAGTTCGGCATCAGCGAATGGGTCTACGGGCTGGCGGTGCGCTATCTCGGCGTGCCGGTGCCGTTCCACGAGATGGGCGCGTTCAACACCTACGCCTGGCAGTTCCTGTGGTTCGCGGGGCTGTGCATCGGCGCGACCCGCAACGACCCCGACGCGCGGCCGCTGCGCTTTCCGGCATGGCTTGTGGCGCTGGCCGCGGGCATCGCGCTGTACGGCTTCTACTGGCGCCACACCGGCATCAACGGGCAGGCGCCGTTCGGCGGCGACGTGGAGCTGAACCTGCTGTTCGACAAATGGCAGCTCGGCCCGCTGCGCCTGGTCAATCTGGTGGCGCTGGGCATCCTGGCGGTGCGCTTCGGGCCCTGGCTGATGCGCCGCATTCCGCGACTGCGCTGGCTGGAGGCGATGGGATCGGCCTCGCTGCCGGTGTTCTGCGCGCACCTCGTCGCGGTGCTGCTGGTGCTGGCCTTCTACGGCGACAGCCAGACGGCGCGGCCCTGGTGGGGCGACGGCCTGCTGCTGGCGGTGGTGTTCTCGGGGATGTACTTCGTGGCGCGTTTCACGCGCGGCGCCGACGTTCCGCCGCCGGCGGACGACGTGCCGTCCGAGCCCGCGCCTGCCTGATCGGACTCGTCAGGATCAGGGCAGGCCGGCCGTCGGCGTTGCCGGAGGGGCCGGCAGGTGCGGCGCGATCACCGACTGCCACAGCCGGTAGCCTTCGTCGGTCATGTGCAGCCTGTCGCCCCGGAAGAGCTCCGGCCGCGGACGTCCGTCGGCGCCCAGCATCGGCGTGTAGATGTCGATGAACTCGCTGTTGGGCAGCAGGTTCAGGTAGGCCGCGACGACGTGATTGGTCTCCCGGATCTGCGGCATCAGCTGCTCGCGCGAAGGGCTGGGCTTGACCGAGATGAAGCTGATGCGCGTGTCGGGCAGCTCGGCGCGCACCGCGTTGGCGAAGCGCGCGAAGCTGTCGAGCACCTGCAGCGGCGTACGGCCCTCGGCCAGGTCGTTGTCGCCCGCGTAGACCATCACCTGGCGCGGCTTGTAGCGCACCACCAGGTCGCGCGCGAACAGGGCGCAGTCGGCCAGCGTGGAGCCGCCGAAGCCGCGGTTGACCACGCCGCCGGGCACGCGCGCGAAGTCCTGCTGCAGCCGACTCCACATGCGCACCGTGGAGCTGCCCACGAACACCACGCCGCCGGGCGCCGGAAAGCGCTCCTGGTCGGCCCGGGCGAAGGCCGCGAGCTCGTTGTGCCAGCGATCCTTGGCGGCCAGGTAGTCGCGCGCGGCCGCTGCCTCGGCGGCAGCCGTCTCGGATTCCTGGGGAAAGAAGGAAGACTGGGCATTCGCGGCCAGCGCCGCGGTCAGCAGTGCGACCGCGGCGAGCGCGGTTTTCATCGGATGCATCGGAAGGACGGAAAAGAAGGGCTGAAGGTGGCGGGAAGGCGGCGGTTGGGCGGATTTTCCCTCACGACGCTCCAGCAGCCGCGATCGTTGACAGCCGGGCCTCGCCTAGAGTGTTTTCTCGATGAGCGCGCCCTTGAACAGGATCGGCCCCTTCGGCCCGCTGCCCGGCGGCACGCCGCCCTTGGCCTCGAGCGAGATCGCCAGGGCAGGCACGGCCACGTCGGAGGCCGACGCCGCCAGGCGCAGGCCCGGCGCGTTGCCGAGCACGCCCAGCGAACGCGGCGCGCCGCCCGGGGGCAGGGCCCAGAGCTGCAGCGACTTGTCGTCGCCTTCCCTGTAGCCGCCCACGCGCTGCAGCACCAGCTGCTTCTTCTTCGGATCGAAGGTCACGAGCATCGAGGCCGCTTCCTTGTCGTCGCTCAGCACGGCCACGTATTGCACCGCGGGCGCGTTCTGCAGCTGGTCGCGCAGGTTCAGGCCGACCGTCACGGCCAGCACGGTGGCCAGCGCGCCGGCGGCGGTGGCGGTGCGCCACAGCGCGAGGCTGCGCAGCCAGCCGCCCGGACGGGACTCGCCGGCGGCCCGTGCCGCTTCGCGCTGGCGTTCCAGCGCGAGCGCCGACTGCTCGGCGTCGATCATGTTGCGGATGCGGGTCCACACGGCCGGGTCGGGCGTGACCGAGGGCTGCAGCTCGGTCATGCTCGCGAGCCGGCCCTGCCAGACCAGCGCGGCGGCACGCACCGGCGCCTGTTCGCGCGCCAGGGCCTCGAAGCGGCGGCGGGCGCCGCCGCGCAGGGTGCCGAGCGCATGGCTCGCGGCCAGCAGTTCGAGCAGTTCGGGATGTGCGATGAGATTCATGATGGGGAAACCGCCTTCTTCGTCGTCACCGCTCTCACGCAAAGCGCCCCATGCAGACGCGCAGCTTTTCCAGCCCGCGCCGTATCCACGTCTTGACCGTGCCCAGCGGCAGCTTGAGCTGCTCGGCCAGCTCGCCGTGGCTCATGTCGCGCAGGTAGGCCAGGCTGACCACCTCGCGCTGGCGGCCCTCGAGCTGGCTCAGGCACTGGTGCAGCGCCCAGGCCTGCTCGCTGGCATCGGCACTGGCGGCCGGGTCGGGCGCGTCCGATTCGAGCTGGTCGGCCATCTGCTCGTCGAATTCCTGCGTGAGCTGTGCGCGGTCGGCGGTGCGGCGGCGCAGCAGGTCGAGTGCCCGGCTGCGCACGATGAGCCCGAGCCAGGCCAGCGGCGGGCTCAGCGAGGCGCGGTAGTCGCCGGCCACCCGCCAGACGGTCAGGAAGCTTTCCTGCAGCACGTCTTCGGCCCATTCGCGCTGCCGGACGACGCGCATCGCCAGGCCCATCAGGCGGGGCGAGGTGCGGTCGTACAGCAGGCGCAAGGCGGCTTCGTCGCGATGGCCGATCCGGTCGATCAGCGCCATCAATTCGGCGTCGGGGCTGGGTGCTGGCATCCGCGGATTGTGGGGCATCGATGCGCATGCCCGGTATACGGGGCGGCCCGCCCGCCGGATTCAATGCATCGCTCGAATGAAGTCTTTTGGAAACATTTGTGAACGTATACTGCCGCGCATAAAACGAGGGACCGCGCACCGCGCGGACGGGAAGAATGAAGCAAATTGCGATCGCGATCGTGCTCTGCGTGGGGGCGTGGTACTTCTTTGTCGGCGGGCGCAAGCTCGACGAGCCGATGGTCCACGACTACTACCGCAAGGAGGCGCGCGCCATTTCCGACCGCGACGCCGACAAGCTGTGCAAGCAGCTCGCCCGCAACGCCGTCATCGAGAGCAAGACGACCATGATGGGACGCACCGAGGAGGCTTCGCACAACCGCGAAGAAGCCTGCGAGGCGCAGCGCAAGACCTTCGAGACCCTGCGCATGGTGGGCGACCGCATGGGCGCGGTCCTTTCCTTCGGCTACGACTACCACATCGACTCCGTCGAAGTGGCGCCCGACCGCAAGAGCGCCGTCGTCAAGGGCACCAGCGTGCTTCAGATGGGCGACTCGGCCTTCCAGGTGAAGACCAGCTTCACCCAGCGCCTGGAGCGCGAACTCGGCCAGATGCGGCTGGTGCACGCGCAGGAGGCCTCCGTCGTCCGTCTGGGCGGGCGCGGCGCCATGAGCCAGAGCGAGTTCTTCCGCAAGTAGGAAGAAGAGCAGGAAAACAAGAGAAAAGAGACTGGGGAGCCGACATGATCGCCACCAAGGATGCGCTGCCGCCGCCACCGCCGTTCTGGCACCGCCTGAACAGCTTCTTCGCATTTCCGTTCCAGATGCGGCCGTTCGCCTACGGCCTGCTGCTGTCCTTCTGCAGCCTGCTGTTCGACGCGATCTTCTTCCTGCCCCAGGGGCTGGCCCTGTTCGTCATCGAGGTCGGCATCATGCTGGCGGCAAGCCGCTACGGCTTCAAGATCATCGCGCTGGGCGCGCGCGGCATCCGCGACTCGGCCGACTTCGGCCGCGAGTCCAGCGACGACTGGACCTACATGCCCTGGAAGCTGTTCGCCATCTCGCTGGTGCAGGCCTTCCTGATTGGCTGGCTCGCCTGGTACGCGCCCATCCTGGGCACGGTGGGGCTCTTCGTCATGTCCTTCACCTTCCCGGCGGCGGTGATCGTGCTGGTGCAGTCGGCCAGCTTCTTCCAGGCGATGAACCCCGGCCACGTGATGGACGCGATGCGCACCATCGGCTGGCCGTATGCGCTGCTGTGCTTCTTCCTGTTCCTGCTGAGCACCGGCGCGCAGGTGGCGCTGGCGATGGTGCTGCCGATGTTCGACGGGCGCATCGTGCTGCCGATCATCAATTTCGCCTTCATCTACTTCGGCTGGGTGATGGCCAGCCTGCTGGGCTACGTGATGTTCCAGCACCACGACGCCTTCGGCTTCGACGCCGTGCCGGGCAGCGAGCTGCCCGACGGCGCGCCGGTCGACCGCCGCACGCCCGCGCAGATCGAGGCGCAGCGCATCGACGCGGAAGTGGCGCAGCTGGTCACCGAAGGCGACCTCGCCGCCGCGCTGGGCACGGCCTACGAGGCGCAGCGCACGGCCGATTCCAACGACCTCGCCGCGCAGCGCCGCTACCACCGCGTGCTGGCGCTGATGCCCGAGAAGAAGGACACCATGCTCGACCAGGCGAAGCGCTTCATTCCGCTGCTGATGCGCCGCGACCTGGCTTCGGAGGCGCTGAAGGTCTTCAAGGCCTGCAAGGAGCGCGACAAGGCCTTCGCGCTCGACGACCCGGCCATGGTGATCGCCATGGCGCGCGCCGAATGGCGCAATGGCGATGCGCACGCCACGCTGGCGCTGCTGTCGGGTTTCGACAAGCGCTTCCGCGGCAACGAGGCGATCCCGCAGGCCTATGAGCTCGCGGCGCGCGCGTTGGTGCAGGGGCTTGGCCGCGCCGACATGGCCCAGCCCATCCTGACGACGATGGAAGCGCGCTACCCCGACAGCGAGCAGACGCAGGAAGTGCGCTGGCTGCTGCGCCCGGCGGCGCCGCCGGCCCAGACGGCCTGAGGAGCCGGCGGGTCAGCCCGTCAGGCCGAATTCTTCCCTGCGATCGAAGAGGAACACGCCTTCCTCGCTCCACCCGGACGACCAGCCGCCTCGCCAGAGTCGGTACTCGGCTTCGGTGGCGTCAGGCGCGCCAGGCTGCGCGCACAGCGGCCAGCAGATCCAGTGGGCCACCGCGTAGGAGGCCGCCAGGCGGTAAAGCGGCTCCGACAGGAAGAAGTACGCGTCCTTGCCGGCTTCGCCGGTTTCCCGCAGGGCCATGTCGTGCAGGGCGTCGTGGAGCTCGATGAAGGGGCTGTCGGCCCTGGAGAAGGCGTCGTGCAGCGAAACCTTGCCTGTGTCGAGCACGGCCACGGCGGCATCGGGCTCGGGTGACTCGATGCCGAGCCGCCGCAGCAGCTTCAGCCCATCGCGCAGGATGCGGGTGGCTTCATCGGCATCGATGGCCGAGGGCGGGGCGGAGCGGTGCGCGTCGATCCTCGCGAGCATTCCCGCGGCATTCGGAAAGACCGAGAAAGCCCGCGCACGGGCCTCGGCGGGCAGGTCCCAGAGTTCGAACTGCAGCCTGAAATCGGTGTCGATGTCGTCGGGCAGGGGCTCTCCGGGCGGGCTGTCGGGGCCCAGCGCCGCGTCGAAGACTTCGTGCCAGTGGCGCTGCCAGTTCCGCTGTTCGGGCGAAAGCATTTCCTCAGGCCTTCTGCAGCGCGCGCGTCACCATGTCGTTCGGCGCGAGGCGCAGCAGCTCGGGCAGCAGATGGAGCGCCTTGTCGCGCAGGCCAGCATGCAGCAGGCCGTTGGCGAAGGTCGAGAGCGTGTCGGCCAGCTCGGGGTGGTCGGGCGCGGTCTTCAGCAGGATGCGGCACAGCCGGTCGGCGTCGTCGAACTGGCGGATGCGGGCGAAGCGGCGCGCGAGGCGGGCCATGTCCTCGGGCTTGAGCCGCACGCCGGGCCGGGCCTGGTCGAGGTAGGTCTGGAAACTGGCGTGCTGCAGCGCCAGCGTGTCGGGGTCGGTGGCGGGCAGGCGGAAGATGCGGCGCGCGGCCTGGTGGAAGTCGTCGCTCGCGGGCTGCAGGCGCGCGGTGTTGAACCAGGCGCGCAGGGTGTCGGCGTCGTTGGGGCGCAGCGCGGCGGCGGCGCGCCACTCGGCGCAGGCACGGTCGAACTTCATCGCGGCGCCGTATTTGCGGGCGGCGGCCACGTGCTCGTCGAAGCCGTCGTCGTCGTTCGCCATCTCCGACTTGACGGTCTCGGGCGTCTTCACCCGGCCCAGCAGCATGGCGCCGGCCATCAGCGCCGCGCCCGTCAGCAGGCCGCCGAGGTGGGCCATGTAGGCGATGCCCTTGCCGCCCAGCCAGTGCTGCATCAGCTCGTTGGCGATCCAGGCCGGCAGCAGCAGCAGGGCCGGCGCGGAGACGTAGTTGAAATAGAAGAGCAGCTGGTAGAAGAAGCGGATGCGTCGCAGGCGGTACATCACCGCGTACATGCCCATCAGCGCCGACACCGCGCCCGAGGCGCCCAGCCCGTAGGTGCCCCCGGCATAGGCCCAGCCGGCCAGCACCGAGGCGCCGACGGCGCCCAGCAGGTAGAAGGCCAGGTAGGTGCCGCGGCCCAGTGCCAGCTCGACCGAGAAGCCGAACAGAAAGAGGAACAGCATGTTGCCCAGCAGGTGGCCGGTGCTGCCGTGAAGGAAGGCGTTGGTGATCCAGGTCCAGGGCCTGAACTCGGCGTCCGTCGCGTAGCTCTGCGCCCAGCGCTCGGTGAAGGGCGCGGGCAGCATCGCCTCGTACTGCTGGCGGGCGCGCTTCCAGTCGCCGTACTGCGGATTGGCGGGCGTGATGACCTCGTCGGCGCGCAGCTTCTGCAGGAACTTGCGTTCGTTCTGCAGGCCCTCGAGAAGCTGCGGATAGGCCTCCTCGTGCCGCAGCATGCGGCGGGCCAGCTTTCCGCGCTTGGGATCGGTCTTCTCGAGCCACTCGACGAAGGGCGGCAGTTCCAGGGCGGGCAGCGCGCTCTTCACGTAGAAGGCCGCGGCGCGTTCCTGCCCTTTCTCCTCGCTGCTCTGCGGTCCCCAGAACACGATCATGTTCACGAGGATCAGCAGCACCGTCATCCACGGCGGATTGCGCCAGCTCGGTTTGTTCTCGAGCGGGATGGCGTAGAACACGGTGCGGCTGCCGCTGTTGCCGCCGCGCTCAGCCGAGGCGTGCGCGGTGACGCGCCACTTGCGCCTTCACCTGCGCCGGGGCGGTGCCGCCCAGGACGTTGCGCGCATTCAGCGAACCGCGCAGGCTCAGAACGTCGTACACGTCCTTCTCGATGTTCGGGTTGAACTGCTGCAGCACGGCCAGCGGCAGCTCGGACAGGTCCACCTGGTGCGAGGTGGCGGCCTTCACGGCGTGCGCCACGGTCTCGTGCGCGTCGCGGAAGGGCAGGCCCTTCTTCACCAGGTAGTCGGCCAGGTCGGTGGCGGTGGCGTAGCCGCGCAGCGCGGCGGCCTCCATGGCCTCGGGCTTCACGGTGATGCCGCCGATCATCTCGGCGAAGATGCGCAGGGTGTCCTTGAGCGTGTCGACGGTGTCGAACAGCGGCTCCTTGTCTTCCTGGTTGTCCTTGTTGTAGGCCAGCGGCTGGCCCTTCATGAGCGTGACGAGCGCCATCAGGTGGCCGACCACGCGGCCGGTCTTGCCGCGCGCCAGCTCGGGCACGTCGGGGTTCTTCTTCTGCGGCATGATCGACGAGCCGGTGGTGAAGCGGTCGGCGATCTGGATGAAGCCGAAGTTCTGGCTCATCCAGAGGATGAGCTCCTCGCTCATGCGGCTCACGTGCACCATGCACAGGCTGGCGGCGGCGGTGAACTCGATGGCGAAGTCGCGGTCGCTCACGGCGTCCAGGCTGTTCTGGCAGACGCCGTCCATGTTCAACGTCTTCGCGACCAGCTCGCGGTCGAGCGGGTAGCTGGTGCCGGCCAGCGCGGCGGCGCCCAGCGGCAGGCGGTTCACGCGCCTGCGGATCTCGCTCATGCGCTCGGCGTCGCGGCTGAACATCTCGACGTAGGCCAGCATGTGGTGGCCGAAGCTCACCGGCTGCGCCACCTGCAGGTGGGTGAAGCCCGGCAGGATCACGTCGACGTTCTTCTCGGCGATGTTCACCAGCTCCTTCTGCAGCTCGACCAGCAGGTCGCCGATCAGGTCGATCTCGCCGCGCAGCCACAGGCGCACGTCGGTGGCGACCTGGTCGTTGCGGCTGCGGCCGGTGTGCAGGCGCTTGCCGGCGTCGCCGACCAACTGGGTCAGGCGGGCCTCGATGTTCAGGTGCACGTCCTCGAGGTCGAGCTTCCACTCGAAGGCGCCGGATTCGATCTCGGAGCGGATCTGCGCCATCCCGCGTTCGATGGCGGCGTGGTCCTGCACGCTGATGATGCCCTGTGCGGCCAGCATGCCGGCATGCGCCAGCGAGCCCTGGATGTCGGCCTGCCACAGGCGCTTGTCGAAGAAGACGCTGGAGGTGTAGCGCTTCACGAGGTCGCTCATCGGTTCGGAGAAAAGGGCCGACCAGGCTTCGGATTTCTTGTCGAGTTGGTTTTGGGTCATGGGAGCCGTCCTGGAGGCAATAATGGGTTGGTTACCCGATGGATCAGATGTCTGCGATGCGCAACCCGGCGATTTTATCGGCCAGCTCTTCCCCCACGCCCCCGCCGTCGTCGGAAAGGGCGCGCGCGGCCGTGTCCTCCGCGCGCGGCGACCCGTCCATCTTCGACGCCTGCCAGATCGGCGTGGTGCTGCGCACGGTGGTGTTCGTCGAGGCGGTGGTGGCCATCGCCGCTCTTTTCGTGGTCTCCACGCCCGGCGAATGGCTGGTGCAGACGGCCACCATCACCGGCGGGGCGCTGCCCGCCACGCTCCTGTGGCTGGTGAGCGCCTGCGGCCTCAAGAAGCCGCTGCGGCGGCTGCCGAAGCACTGGCAGTACACGGCCGGCGCGCTGCTCGGCTCCCTGTCGGCAATCTACGGCTGCGGCCTGCTGCGCCTGACGGGCGTGCTGGCCAGCGCGCCGTGGCTGGCCAGCGCCCTGGCCGGCGCCCTGTTCGCGGGGCTCGTGATGGCCGCGATGGTGCTGCGCGCCCGGGGCCAGACGCCGGCCGCCACTACGGCGCGGCTGGAGGAACTGCAGTCGCGCATCCGCCCGCACTTTCTTTTCAACACCCTCAACAGCGCCATCGCCCTGGTGCGCGAGGAGCCGGCCAAGGCCGAGACCATGCTCGAAGACCTGGCCGAGCTGTTCCGCCAGGCGCTGGCCGACCCCGGCGAATCGGGCACGCTGGCCGACGAGATCGCGCTGGCCGAGCGCTACCTGGCCATCGAGCAGGTGCGCTTCGGCGACCGCTTGCGCATCCGCTGGGACCTCGATGCCGCCGCCAGCAACGCGCGGCTGCCGCCGCTGCTGCTGCAGCCGCTGGTCGAGAACGCCATCAAGCACGGCGTGGAGCCCAGCCCCGAGGGCGCCAAGCTGCGCATCCGCACCGAGCGGCGCGGCAGCATGGTGGTGATCGAGGTGGTCAACAGCCTTCCGCCGCTGCGCTGGGCCGACGAGCCGCTGCCGCGCGGCCACGGCATCGCATTGGCCAACGTGCGAGACCGCCTGCGGCTGCTGCACGACATGCAGATGCAGTTCAGCGCGGGCATGGATCAGAAAAGCTACCGGGTGCGCATTGCGATACCCGCCGAATCACCATGACGGACCAGGCTCGCCCCCAGGCTTCGCGCACTTCGTGTCGCTGCGCCAACCCCCTACCGGGGGCAACACCTGCGGCCCGGCAAAGCCGGTTCCGCGGTGTTCCCCGAAAAGGCGCATGCCGAGTTAGTTGAATTCCGGTTGAGAAAAAAGAACCCGTATGACCCTGAGGACACTCATCGTTGACGACGAAGCCCTGGCGCGCTCCCGCATGCGCACGCTGCTGCGCGATTGCACCTCGCCCCCAGCCGAAGTGGTGGCCGAGGCCTCGCAGGGCGCCGAGGCGCTGCAGCAGCTGGGCAAGCTGGCGCTCGACCTGGTGCTGCTCGACGTGCACATGCCCGGCATCGACGGCATCGAGGTGGCGCGCGAGCTGCGCGCCCGCTCCGACGCCCCGGCCGTGGTGTTCGTGACCGCGCACGCGGCGCATGCGGTAACGGCCTTCGACCTCGAAGCGGTCGACTACCTCACCAAGCCCGTGCGCGCCGAGCGCCTGCAGCAGGCGCTGCAGAAGGCCGAACGCTTCCTGAAGGAGCGCCGAGCGCTGCAGGCCGAGGCCGTGCCCGAGACGGTGCTGATCCAGGACCGGGGCCGCGCCGAGCGGGTGCCGCTGTCGGAGGTGCTCTACCTCAAGTCCGAATACAAGTACCTCACGGTGCGCACCGCCACGCGCAGCCACATCCTCGACGGCTCGCTCAACGAGTTCGAGGAGCGCTATCCGCACCGCTTCCTGCGCGTGCACCGCAACGCGCTGGTGGCGCGCTCGGCGATCCGCGCGCTGGAGAAGTACGACGACGGCGAGGACGCCGAGGGCTGGGCCCTGCGGCTCGACGCCATTCCCGAACCGGTGGCCGTGTCGCGCCGCCAGCTGGCGGCCGTGCGCGAGGTGCTGAAGGAATCGCGATGAGCGACGACAAGCCCGCGCCCACTCAAGCCCCGCCGCCGGAGCAGGCGGCCGAGGAGCCGCAGCCGCATCCGGTCGCGCCCGAATCCGAGCCCGCGCCGGCGTCCGTTCCCGAGGGGCCGCCTGAGCCCGAGCCCGAACCGGAGCCGCCCGCGCCGGCGCGCGAGCGCCTGCTGCTGCACATGCCCGTCGACGTGCGCAGCGCCTCGCTGGTGGTGCTCGCGGTGCTGGCCAGCGTGTTCGCGCTGCAATGGGGGCAGGCCGTCTTCATCCCGCTGATGCTGAGCCTGCTGCTGACCTATGCGCTGTCGCCGCTGGTGGACCTGCTCCATCGCTGGAAGCTGCCGCGCTGGATCGGCGCGGCGCTGATTCTCACGGGGCTGTTCGGCGGCCTGGGGTGGACCGGCTATTCGCTCTCCGGCAGCGCCACGCAGCTGCTCGATTCGCTGCCGGTGGCCGCGCAGAAACTGGGCCAGGCCATGCGTCGCGACAAGGGCGCCAGCGCCACGCCGCTGGACAATGTGCAGCAGGCCGCGGCGCAGCTCGAGAAGGCGGCCGAGGAGAACTCGGCCCGCGTCGCATCGCGCAAGGGCGTGGCGCGCGTCATCATCGAGCGCCCGAGCTTCAACGTGCGCGACTACCTGCTCAGCGGCACCGTCGGGCTGCTGAGCGCGATGGGGCAGCTCACGCTGGTGGCCTTCCTCACGTACTTCGCGCTGTGCTCGGGCGACACCTTCAGGCGCAAGCTCATCAAGATCACCGGCTCCAGCCTGCAGCGCAAGAAGGTGACGGTGCACGTGCTCGACGACATCACGCGCAACATCGAGCGCTACCTGCTGGTGCAGATACTGGTGAGCGCCATCGTCGGCGTGACCACGGGCCTCGCGTTCTGGGCCATCGGCATGGAGAACGCGGCCGTCTGGGGAATCATCGCGGCCGTGACCAACCTCATTCCGTATATCGGCTCGGTGATCGTGCTGGCGGCGGCAGGGCTGGTGGCCTTCCTGCAGTTCAACAGCCTGCAGATGGGGCTCGTGGTGGCTGGCATCTCGTTGGGCATCCACACCATCGTGGGCAACCTGCTGATGCCCTGGCTCACCAGCCGCACCAGCCGCATGAACCCGGTGGCGGTGTTCGTGGGCGTGATCTTCTGGGGCTGGCTCTGGGGTATCTGGGGCCTGCTGCTGGGCATTCCGATCACGATGGTGATCAAGTCGATCTGCGACCGGGTGGAAGACCTGCAGCCGATCGGGGAACTGCTGGGCGAGTAGGGCGCCTGCCTCGCCGGTCCTGGCCATGGGCTCGGATCGGCAAGGACATTAACAAAGGGTGTCTTTTCGGTCGATACGATATTGGGATTCGATTCTCAATAACCGTATGACCGAATCCCCGAACATTCCCTTGCCGCCTCGCGCAGACTCACGCGGCCGGCTGCTTTCCATCGACGCGCTGCGCGGCCTCGTGATCCTGTTCATGCTGCTGGACCACGTACGCGAAACCTTCTACCTGCACCGTCAGGTACCCGACCCGATGGTGGTGGCCGAGACACCGCCGGAGCTCTTCTTCAGCCGCCTGCTGGCTCACCTGTGCGCGCCGGTGTTCGTCTTTCTCACGGGGCTGTCGGCCTTCCTCTACGGCTCAAAGCATGCGAACGGCCGGGCGGCCGCGTCGTCGTTCCTGTGGAAGCGGGGGCTCTTCCTGGTCGTGCTCGAGGTCACGGTCATCAATTTCGCGTGGACCTTCCAGTTCCCGCCCGCCAAGGTGTTCCTGCAGGTGATCTGGGTGATCGGCCTGTCGATGCTGGCGCTGGCCGCGCTGGTGTGGCTGCCGCGCAAGGCGCTGTTCGCGCTGGGCGTCGTGCTCGTGGCGGGGCACAACCTGCTCGACGGCGTGCACTTTCCCGCAGGCCATGTGCTGCACGTGCCCTGGGCCGTGCTGCACGACAGGGGCTGGATCGAGGTGTCCGACGCGCTGCGCCTGCGCACCTCCTATCCGTTGCTGCCGTGGATCGGCGTGATCGCGCTGGGCTATGCCGCCGGCCCGTGGTTCCGCCAGGGCGCCGACGAGGCGCGGCGGCAGCGGCTGCTGCTCGCCTGGGGCCTGGCGCTGCTGGCCGGCTTCGTGCTGCTGCGGGCCGCGAACGTCTATGGAGACGGGCCGTGGGCGGCCGGCGACAGCGGCCTGGCCACCCTGATGTCCTTCCTCAACATCACCAAGTACCCGCCGTCGCTGCTCTTCATTGCGCTGACCTTGGGAGTCGGCCTGTTGCTGTTGCGCGCCTTCGAGCGTAGGCAGGGAGCCGCCTGGCTCGCGCCGCTGGCCGTGTACGGCGCGGCGCCGATGTTCTTCTACGTGCTGCACCTCTACGTGCTCAAGTTCCTCTACCTTGGCGGGGAAGCTGCCTGGGGCGCCAACCAGGGCAAGTTCTTCGGCTTCGATGCCGTCTGGGCCGTGTGGCTCGCGGCCATCGTGCTGGCCTTCGCGCTGTATCCCGCGGTGCGTGCGTTCGCGGCGCTGAAGGCGCGGCGCCGCGACATCGCCTGGCTCAAGTACCTGTGAGCGCCGTCGAGACTCGGGTGCCGGCCGCGGGCCGGTTCTTCGGTGCGGCCCTTGCCATGCTGGGCGGCGCATCGATGGCGGGCGAGGCCGGCGGCTTCGTCGAGGACACGCGCTGGAGCCTGCTCCAGCGCAGCGTCTACGAGAACCGCACCTATCTGCATGGCGACCGTAGCAACGGCGGACGCAATGCCACGCTGCCGAGAGCACAACGCAGCGACTACGCGCGCGAATGGGGCTACGGCCTCATGGGCACGGTCGAATCCGGGTTCACGCCGGGCCCGATCGGTTTCGGCGCCGACGCGCATGTCTCGCTAGCGCGCAACCTCGACGGCGACGATTTCCGTGTCGGCAAGATCCGCATGCTGCCGGTGGATGCCGCCGGCTACGCGCAGGAAGGCATCGCGCGCGGCGGCATCGCGCTGAAGGCGCGCGTTTCCTCCACCGTGCTGAAAGTGGGCGAGCAGCGCGTGAAGACGCCGATCTTCAGTTCGTCCGACACGCGCCTGCTGCCCGAGACCATGCGCGGCTGGCTCGTCACCAGCAACGAGTTCGACGGACTCACGCTGCAGGCCGGCCGCTTCACCGGCTCGACGGACCGCAACGCGCGCGGCACGAACAATCCGTTGGTCGTGAACTACCTCGATCCGAAGTCGCCTCGCGGAGACGCGTTCGACTTCGTCGGCGGAACCTGGAAGAGCACTCCCTCGCTCTCGCTCACGGCCTATCTCGGCCGCCTGAAGGACACCTGGCGCACCGGCTACCTGGGCGCCCACTACACGGTGCCGCTCCACGAAGAGCAGAAGCGCGCGCTCTCCTTCGACCTGCAGCTCTATCGCAGCAGGGACACGGGCCGCGCGCTGGCGGGACCGGTCGACAACACCACGGCCAGCCTGATGAGCACCTACAGCCACGGTCCGCACCGCGTCGGCCTCGGCTGGCAGAAGGTGGCCGGCGACACCCCGTTCGACTACGTCACGCGCGGCGCCGTCTGGCTCGGCAATGCGGCGCAGCTTTCCGACTTCAACGCGCCGCACGAGCAGTCATGGCAACTGCGCTACGAAGTCGACGCCGCGCATTGGGGCGTGCCGGGGCTCTCGCTGGGGGCTGCCTACATCCGCGGCAGCGGCATCGACGGCAGCCGCGTGCCGGCACGCGGAGGCTATGCCTGGCTGGGCTACGGCGAGCACGGCAGGCACTGGGAGCGCGACCTTTGGCTGCGCTACACGGTCCGGCATGGCAGCGCGAAGGGGCTGGCCTTCCTGCTGCGCTACGGCGAGCACCGCAACAACAAGGCGCAGGCCGAACTCAATGCGCGGCAGATCCGCGTGGCCATGGAGTACCCGCTGGGCAACTGAGGGGGCGGGCGGCGCGGCTTCGTCAGCGCGCGGCCTTGGCCGGCAGCTTCTTCACGAAGGTCGCGTCCGGGTCGAGCTGCTTGCCGTCGCGCGTGCGCAGCTCGATCTTCGGCACCGGCTTGCCGCTGTCGCGCTCGAGCAGCACCGAGTGAGGCTCGCCCCTGGCGTACAGGTGCGCCTCGCCCCAGTGCCGCAGGCCCACCACCACCGGGAACAGCCCCTTGCCCTTGGCCGTCAGCACGTATTCCTGGTAGGCCGATCCGTCGGAGGCGGGCACGAGCTCCAGCACGCCTTCCTGCACCAGGTTCTTCAGCCGGTCCGACAGGATGTTCTTGGCGACGCCCAGGCTCTGCTGGAACTCGCCGAAACGCTTCATGCCGTCGAAGGCATCGCGGATCACGAGCAGCGACCACTGGTCGCCGACGATGTCGAGCGCGCGTGCCATGGGGCATGTGTCGGCCTTGAGGCTTTTTCGTTGGGCCATGAGGGGCGGTGTTCTTTCCGGATCGGGGTGGGTTCGGCAGCGGTTGCCGATGTCAGTTTTATTTTAAAACCCAGGACCGGGCGTGCACTCAGCGGGCCGCCATGTGCGCACGGTGCAGCCGCGAGAAGCGCGCGATCATCAACGGCCCGAGCAGCGCGCCCAGCCCGGCGGAGCTCCATGCCGCCACCCACGCGTGCGTGCTGCCGAGGCCGAAGCGCATCTGCCCCCAGTCCAGCGCGAGGCCGAACACCCACGGGCTGAGCGCGCCCGCGCCGAAGCCCATCACCGAGCGCACCGAGAAGGCCACGCCAAGCCGGTGCGGCGCCACCACGTCGGCCAGCGCGGTCGAATAGACCGACGAGTCCGCGATGGCCAGCAGGTTGTAGACGGCGGCGGCCGCCGCCAGCAGCCACAGCGGCCAGCTCCACATCCAGCCGAAGGCGAAGGACATGCACAGGCTCGCGACGGTCGCGATCATCATCACCCGCGCGCGGCCGAGCCTGTCGGAAGCCGCGCCGCCCGCGATGCTGCCGAACACGCTGACCAGATGCGCCAGCGCCGCCAGCGCGATGCCCGCACCCTGCCACGATGCTGCCGCGCCCGAAGAGGCGACCAGATACGCCGGCAGCCATGCCCACAGGGCCATCAGCTCCCAGCAGTGGAAGGCGTAGGCCCAGTTGCCTGCCATGGCGGGCTTGTCGCGCACAGTGGCGGCCAGTGCGTGCAAGGTGCCTTCGCGCGCCGAGCCCGGCACGGGGGGCGAGGGCGGCCGCATGCGCCGCAGTGCCTGCATCGTCAGCAGCGCGCCCGCCACCGTGCAGCCGGCCGCCACCAGCAGGCCCAGCCGCCAGTGCTGCAGATGGCTGAAAGTCGCCACCACCGCGAGCGAGAGCGCATAGCCCATCGACGACGACCCGATGAAGAGCCCCATCGCGCGTCCGCGTACGGCGGGCTCGGTGTTGTGCGCCAGCAGCTGCAGCCCCGGCGTGTACGAGGCGCCCGCGCACAGCCCGGCCAGGCCGTAGAGCAGCATCGCCGAGAGATGGTCGCGTGCGAAGAGCGCGAAGGCGAGCGCCGCCGCCGCGCTCACCGCGCTGCCCGCGAAGAAGATGCGCTGCGGCCCGTAGCGGTCGGCCAGCAGGCCCACCGCGAAGAGCGAACTCATGTAGCCCACGTGCCAGGCGCTCTGGATCGAGCCGGCCTGCGCGGCCGTCATGTGCCAGTCGGCCATTGCGAACGGCAGCACGCCGGAGTAGGCGGTGACGATCATCGACTGCAGCAGCCGGCTCGCGCACAGCAGCGCCAGCCAGCCGCGCGCGGGGCCGGCGGTGTTGCCCGACATGACGACGGGCCTCAGCGCAGGGCGCGCTGCATCAGCACGGTGTCCACCCAGCGGCCGAACTTGAAGCCGATGTCGCTCAGCACGCCGACCTGCCGGAAGCCCAGGCTCTCGTGCAGCCGCAGCGAACCCGTGTTCGCGCTGTTGCCGACGCACGCGACCATCTGGGTGAATCCGGCTTCGGTGCAGCGCCGGATCACCTCGCCCAGCAGCGCCTTGCCGATGCCGTGGCCGTGCATGCCCTGCGCGACGTAGACCGAGTCTTCCACCGAGTGCCGGTAGGCCGAGCGGGCGCGGTAGGCGGTGGCATAGGCATAGCCGGCGACCTCGCCATCGAGCATCGCCACGAGGTAGGGCATGCCGCGCGCGATCGCGTCGGCGCGGCGCTGCTGCATCTGGTCGACGGAAGGCACTTCTTCCTCGAAGGAGCACAGGTCGTGCAGCACGTAGTGGCTGTAGATGGACTGCACGGCGGCCATGTGATGCGGCATGGCGTCGAGGACCTCGACCGTGGCGGAAGCGAGCGGAGCAGGGGAATGCGATGACATGGCCCCGATCTTGACGATGCACCATCGATAAGTGAAGCTTGGCCTGCCTATGCAAGGCATAAGGAAGACTTTGGGTAAATCGCTGAATCTCGACCAGCTCAGGTCCTTCGCGCTGGTGATCGAAACGGGCAGCTTCTCCGCCACCGCTGACAGGCTCGGCGTCTCGCAGCCGGCCGTGAGCCTGCAGATCCGGCAGCTCGAACGCCGCCTGTCGGTGCGCCTCGTCGAGCGCGTCGGCAAGCGCGCGCAGGCCACGCCAGCCGGAATGGAACTGCTGCGCCACGCGCAGGGCATCGAGACCGCGGTGGAGAACGCCATCGACGCGCTCGCCGATCACGCCAGCGGCGTCGCGGGCCGCGTGCGGCTGGGCACGGGCGCGACGGCCTGCCTGCATTTCCTGCCGGCCGTGCTGCGCGGACTGCGCGAGCGCTTTCCCGAACTCGGCGTGGTGGTCAGCACCGGCAATACCGAGGACCAGGCGCGCAAGGTGGAAGAGAACAGCCTCGACCTCGCGCTGGTCACGCTGCCGGCGGCCGGGCGTTCGCTGACGGTGATGCCGGTGCTCGACGACGAGTTCGTGGCCATCGGGCGGACGGACCTCGAAGCGCTGAAGGCCAGGGTGACGCCGGCCGACCTGGGCGCGCTGCCGCTGGTGCTGTTCGAGCCCGCGGCCAACACGCGCAAGCTGGTCGACCGCTGGTTCGCCGCGGAGGGACTGCATCCGCAGCCCGTGATGGAGCTGGGCAGCGTCGAGGCGATGAAGGAGATGGTGGCCGCGGGGCTGGGCTATGCCATCGTGCCGGGCATGTCGATGGTGGGGCGGGGCGCCCATCCCGAGCTGAAGACAAGCCGGCTGAATCCCCGCATGCACCGCACGCTGGCCGTCGTGATCCGGCGGGACAAGCCCGTCAACAAGGCCTTGCGCGTGGTGCTCGATGCGATCGTGGCTGCCGGGAAGAAGCCCGGCAGCCGCTGATCGATCATTGCCGCGTTATTCCGGAACCGCCGCGAGCGCTGCACCACCGCGTGCGCGGCCCAGCGTGCCGACGATCAGCGCCGCGATCAGCACCAGCACGCCGCTGAGCACCATCGCGCTGGAGATGCCGAAGCTGTCGACCGTCACGCCGCCGATCAGCGCGCCGGAGGCGATCGCCACCTGGAAGCCGCTCACCAGCAGGGCCTGTCCGGCCTCGGGCGCGTCGGGCACGGCTTCCATCATCCAGCCGGTGAGCGCCACCGGGATCAGGCCGAAGGCCACGCCCCAGATCACGACGACCACCGCGCCGGGCACGAAGCCGGAGCCGATCACCGTCGTCAGCAGCAGGGCGGTGGCGAGCATCAGCGCTGCCAGCAGGGTGGTGGTGCGCACGCTGCGAGCCACCAGGCTGCCGCCGAGGAAGGTGCCGATGAAGCCCACGGCGCCGTAGACCAGCAGCAGCGTCGAGACCGAGTTGGGCGCGAGGCCGAACACCTGCTGCAGCAGCGGCTTCAGGTAGGTGTAGGCCGCGAAGTGGCCGGCGATGAAGAACAGCACCGCGAGCAGGCCGACCTGCGCCATGCGGCGCGTGAGCGGCGTGAGCAGGTCGCGGGCGCCGATGGCGCGCACCGGCGGGATCGCGGGCAGCAACCACAGCTGCACCACCAGCACCGCGGCGGCGAGCGCGCCCGTCACGGCGAACGATGCGCGCCAGCCGAACAGCGTGCCCAGGAAGGAGCCGGCCGGAACGCCGAGCACCGTGGCGGCCGACACGCCGGCCAGCACGATCGACATGGCGCGCGCCTGCGAGGCATGCGGCACCAGCTGCGTGGCGGCAGCGGGCGCGAAGGTCCAAAAGCCGCCCACGCACAGGCCGAGCAGCAGTCGGGCCACCAGCATGGTGGCGAAGTTGGGCGCGAAGGCCGCCAGCAGGTTCGAAGCGATCAGCAGCGTGGTGAGCGCGATCAGCACGGTGCGGCGGTCGAGCTTGCCCGAGGCCACGATGAGTGCCGGGCCCGCGAACGCGGCCAGCACGCCGGGCATGGTGACCATCAGGCCGGCCGTGCCGTCGGACACGTTGAGGCCGCGCGCGATGTCGGTGAGAAGGCCGATGGGCATGAACTCGGTCGAGACCATCGCGAAGGTGCCGACGGCGATGGAGCCGACGGCGAGCCATGCGGAGCGGGACGCAGGCGCCGGCGCGGAGGCCTGCACCGGTGCGCCGAGGTCGTCGATGCACGGGTTGCTGCTTGGGGAATTCATCATGGTGGGAAACGGTCCTTGGAAGCACCGGAGGCGACGCGCACCGATGCCGTTGAAGAGGCATCGAAGTGTGCGAGCCATCGCCTCCGCGACAAAGAGACCGGGGAGCAGTAGTCAGTTTCCCTGGGGCGAACAATCGGCCCTTTTGATGGCCATCGCCATCAATGCGCCCCTGATGCCCGTTACGCCGGTGCTGGCCGCAGCTGCAATATCCGCCCGTCGGCGACGAACGAATCGCCGATCAGCACACGAAAGGATTCACCGACCGGAAAGCGCGGCAGCGCGACGGCAGGCGAGAGGAACTCGATCTCCAGCGTAGCGGGCTTGCCGCGCTCCAGCGCATCGCCCGGCGGCACGACCCAGCGCGCCGAGAAACCTTCCTTGTCGAGCACCAGCGCGCAGCGGTACTCGCCCGGCGCGATGGGGATGTCCTGCGAGGGCAGGGCCGGCTTGCGGAAGGTGATCTCGGCGAGCACGCTGGGCGTGAAGGCGCCCAGGTCGTCGAAGCCCGGCGGTGCCGGCGGAGGAGCCCGGCGCGGCCGCTTGCCGATGAGCCATGCGATGACGTTGCCGATGATCGGCACCCACAGCACCATCAGCAGCGTGGCGATGTCGCGCGTGGTCGAGCCGGGCGCCGCGTAGTGCCGCACGACCGCGCCGCCGACGGCCACGCACAGCAGCACAGCCACGATGAGCCTGCGCCTGGACTGGATCTTCGTGGTGCTCATGCCTTCGGCGGCGGCGCTTCGGGGAACGAGGGGATGGCCGTGGCATGGTCGAGCCACGGCACTTCGTGCGAGGTCCAGATGTGCGCCGTGGGGCGCTGGCCCGGGTCGTCGTCGAGCGAGCCCAGGCGCAGGATCACCTGCGGCTGCGCCACCCATTCGGCCACGAGGTGCGTGCCGCAGCGGGTGCAGAAGTGGCGCAGCTTGCCGGGCGTCGACTCGAAGGAGCCGATGGCTTCCTCGCCTGCGGTCCAGCGGAAGTCGGCCCTGTCGGCGCGCGCGGTCGTCGTGAAGGCCGCGCTGTGCGCCTTGCGGCAGGTCTGGCAATGGCAGTGGATGACGGGGCCGGCGAGGCGCGCGGCTTCGTACCGGACGGTGCCGCAGAGGCAGGAGCCTTTCATGGCTTTTCCTTTTTCGTTCGCGATGGGTGAGCGGGGCTGCGAGTCTATGCCCGCCGCAAGAAAGGACGGGCCCGTTCAGGGCCCGTCTTCACATCGCCGTGCGGCGCGTCGTCAGCCGGTGTTGCGCAGCCCCGCCGCCACCCCGTTGATCGAGATGTGGATGCCGCGCTGCAGCCGCTCGCCGCCGTCGCCCGCACGGTAGCGCCGCATCAGCTCGACCTGCAGGTGGTGCAGCGGGTCGATGTATGGGAAGCGGTGGCGCACCGAGCGCTGCATCTCGGCATTGCCTTCGAGTCGCTGCTTCGCGCCGGTGATGAGCGTGAGTGCGTCCGAGGTGCGGTGCCATTCGGCATCGATCATCGAGAACACCTTCTGGCGCAGCTTGCGGTCGGTGACCAGCTCGGCGTAGCGCGAAGCCAGCGCGAGGTCGCTCTTGGCCAGCACCATGTCCATGTTCGACAGCAGCGTGCGGAAGAAGGGCCACTGCGCGTACATGTGCTGCAGCAGCGCCTGCCGTTCCTTCTTGCCCGCGGCATTGCCGGCGGCGGCCAGGAACTGCTCCACGCCCGAGCCGAAGCCGAACCAGCCCGGAATGGTGAGGCGGCACTGGCCCCAGCTGAAGCTCCATGGAACCGCGCGCAGGTCGTCGATCTTGTGGCTGGGGTTGCGCGAGGCAGGGCGCGAGCCGATGTTGAGCTCGGCGATCTCGCGGATCGGCGTGGAGCCGAAGAAGTAGTCGCCGAAGCCCGGTGTCTCGTAGACCAGCTTGCGGTACGCCGCCATGCTCGCGGCCGACAGCTCGCTCGCGGCCGAGAGGAAATTGGCGGGCGCCGACTTGCCCTGCGGCAGCAGCGTGGCTTCCAGCGTGGCGGCCACCAGCGTCTCGAGGTTGCGCCGGCCGATCTCGCGGTTGGCGTACTTCGAGCCGATGACTTCGCCCTGCTCGGTCAGGCGGATCTGCCCGCGCACCGTGCCCGGCGGCTGCGCCAGGATGGCCTGGTAGCTCGGACCGCCGCCGCGGCCCACCGTGCCGCCGCGGCCGTGGAACATGCGCAGGCGGATCGGTTTGGCCTTCTTCTTGTTCAGCTCGTCGAAGAGCGACACCAGCGCGATGCCCGCGCGGTACAGCTCCCAGTTGCTGGTGAAGATGCCGCCGTCCTTGTTGCTGTCGGAGTAGCCCAGCATCACGTCCTGCTCGGCACCCGAACGCTCGATGAGCGCCTGGATGTTCGGCAGCGCATAGAAGGCGCGCACGATGGGTGCGGCGTTGCGCAGGTCTTCGATGGTCTCGAACAGCGGCACCACGATCAGGTCGCAGGTGGCGTTGCTGTCCATCGCGCCGCGCAGCAGGCCCACTTCCTTCTGCAGCAGCAGGGCTTCGAGCAGGTCGCTCACCGTCTCGGTGTGGCTGATGATGTAGTGGCGGATGGCCGCTGCGCCGTAGCGCGCACGCGCGGTGCGTGCGGCGGCGAAGATGGCCAGCTCGCTCTTCGCGAGCGGCGAGTAGTCGGCGTCGGGCACGCGCAGCGGGCGGGCGTCGTCGAGCAGCCTCAGCAGCAGCGTCTGCTTGGCCTCTTCGGCCAGCGATGCATACGAGGGCTCGATGCGCGCGGTGGCCAGCAGCTCGGCGATGACGGCCTCGTGCTTGTCGGAACTCTGGCGCAGGTCGACCGTGGCGAGGTGGAAGCCGAACACCTCCACGGCGCGGATCAGCGGCAGCAGGCGCGGCGCGGCGAGCACGCTGCCGTGCTTTTCCTCGAGCGACTCGGCCACCGTGCGCAGGTCCGCCAGGAACTCCTCGGCGTTGGCGTACGGGTTCTGCGGCGCGACGGCGTGGCGCGCGGCCTCGCCGCCGGTGAGCTCGCGCAGCGTTGCGGCAAGACGCGCGTACACGCCGGTGAGGGCGCGGCGATAGGGCTCGTCCTTGCGGTGTTCGTTGGTGTCGGGCGAGCGCTCGGCCAGCGCCTGCATCTCGACCGACACGTCGACCAGCGTGGCTGAGAGAGAGAGCTCGCCGCCCAGGTAGTGCACCTCGGTGAGGTAATGGCGCAGCGCCAGCTCGCACTGGCGGCTCAGGGCGTATTCGAGCGTCTGGGCCGTCACGTTGGGGTTGCCGTCGCGGTCGCCACCGATCCACTGGCCCATGCGCAGGAAGGGCGCGACCGACGGCGCCTGGCCGCCTTGCGCCAGCGCCTTCTCGAGGTCGGCGTACACGCGCGGGATCTCGCGCAGGAAGGTGGCTTCGTAGTAGCTCAGCGCGTTCTCGATTTCGTCGGCCACGGTGAGCTTGGAGAAGCGCAGGATGCGCGTCTGCCAGATCTGCGTGACGCGGATGCGCATCTGCGTTTCGTTCTCGGCGAACTCGAGCGGGGTGAGCGTGTCCTTGCCGCCCGCGTAGGCGCTCTGGCGCAGCCGGATCTCGTCGCGCACGGTGAGCAGCTGCGCGATGGCGCGCTCGGCATCGAGGATGCTCTTGCGCTGCACCTCGGTCGGGTGCGCGGTGAGCACCGGCGAAACATAGCTGTGGGCCAGCGAAGAGACGATGTCGTCGGGCTTCACGCCGGCCTTGCGGATGCGCGCGAGCGCGGTCTGCAGGTCGCCTTCCACGCTTTCGCCCGCGCGCTCGGTTTCGGTGCGGCGGCGGATCTGGTGGCGGTCTTCGGCAAGATTGGCCAGGTGGCTGAAGTAGGTGAAGGCACGGATGACGCGCACCGTCTCCACCGCGCTCAGGCCCTTGAGCAGGTTCTTCAGCGCCCGGTCGGCCGCGTGGTCCGCATCGCGGCGGAAAGCCACGGACAGGGTGCGGATCTTCTCGACCAGTGCGTAAGTCTCGTCTCCCTCCTGCTCGCGGATCACGTCGCCGAGGATCCGGCCCAACAGCCGGATGTCTTCGATCAGAGGCTGGTCTTCGGCCTGACGGCGCTTGGGCGGAGCAGGTGTCTTGCTGGCTTTCATTCGATGTTTGTCCTGGACTTCTTGAATGGAGTGCCGTCTTCGTTGTTGCGGCGCAACATGCTAGCATTCCCGCGGTTTGGAACACGTACTTTTGGGACCGGTCTTGAGCAATATCGTCATCGCCACGCGCGAAAGCCGCCTGGCACTGTGGCAAGCCGAACACGTGCAGTCGCTTTTGCAAGAAAGAGGCCACACCGTCAGCCTGCTGGGCCTTACGACCACCGGCGACCAGATCCTCGATCGCACGCTCAGCAAGGTGGGCGGCAAGGGGCTCTTCGTGAAGGAGCTCGAACTGGCGCTCGAGGAAGGGCGCGCCGACATCGCCGTCCATTCGCTGAAGGACGTGCCGATGGACCTGCCCGAAGGCTTCGTGCTGGCCTGCGTGCTGGAGCGCGAGGACCCGCGCGACGCGCTCGTCTCTCCCCGTTACGAATCGCTCGACGCGCTGCCGCAGGGCGCTGTCGTCGGCACTTCCAGCCTGCGCCGCATGGCGCTTCTGCGCGCGCTGCGGCCCGACCTGCGCATCGAACCGCTGCGCGGCAACCTCGACACCCGGCTGCGCAAGCTCGACGAAGGGCAGTACGACGCCATCGTGCTGGCCGCTGCCGGTCTCAAGCGGCTGGGGCTGGAAAGCCGCATCCGCGTGGCCTTCGACGCCGACACCATGCTGCCCGCCGCCGGGCAGGGCGCGCTCGGCATCGAGGTGCGCGCCGACCGCAAGGACCTCATCGAACTGCTGGGCTCGCTGGCCCACAGGGGCGACTGGCTTTCCACCGCCGCCGAGCGCGCCGTGAGCCGAGCCATGGGCGGCAGCTGCTCCATGCCGCTGGCGGCCCATGCCCGCTGGCAGGCCGACGGTGCGCTGCGCATCGATGCCGCCTGGGGCGACCCGGAAGGCAATGTGCCGCTGGTGAAGGTGCATGCGCTGGCGCAGGCCGGCGACTTCGCCGAAGCCGACGCGCTCGGCGAGCATGCCGCGGCGCTGCTGCGTGCCGCCGGGGCCCACTGATACCGGTGGTCATCGTATGACCGGCCGTCCCGTCATCGTCACGCGGCCGGCGCGCGAGGCCGCGCAATGGGTGAGCGACCTGCGCGGTGCGGGGCTCGATGCGGTGGCGCTGCCGCTCATCGTGATCGAGCCCGCCACGGACATCGAGCCGCTGCGCACGGCATGGCGGAAGCTCGCGGACTACGCCGCGCTGATGTTCGTGAGCGCCACGGCCGTCGAGCATTTCTTCCAGCACAGGGGCACCGCCGATTCGCAGGCCGGTTGCCGCTTCTGGGCCACGGGCCCTGGCACCAAGCGCGCCTTGCTGCGTGCCGGCGTGCCGCCGGAGTCCATCGACGCGCCGCCGCCCGAGGCCACGCGCTTCGATTCCGAGGCGCTGTGGGAACGCGTCCACGCGCAGGTGTCGACGGGCGTTCGCGTGCTGATCGTGCGCGGCGGCGACGAAGCCGGGCGACCCGCGGGACGCGACTGGCTGGCCAATGAGGTCGATGCCGCGGGCGGTCGTCGCGACACGGTGGTGGCCTATCGCCGGCTGCAGCCGTCGCTGGACGTCGTACAACGCAAGCTCGCCATCGACGGCGCCGAAGGCCGCGCGATCTGGCTCTTCAGCAGCTCCGAAGCCATCGGCAATCTGCAGCGCGCGATGCCCGGCGTGCAGTGGCATGCCGCGAGCGCGGTCGCCACGCATGCGCGCATCGGCGAAGCCGCGCGGGCAGCGGGTTTCGGGACGTTGCGTGTATGCACACCGCTGCTGGAGGCGTTGGTCGCGTCTATAGAATCCTTGGCATGAGCGCCGCGTCCCCCACAGACGATCTTCCATCTTCCCCATCCGCTGCCACGGCGCCGGTGCCAGCCCCGCTGGCACCCCACCAGACACCTGCCGCGCAGGCCGCCGGAGCACTGCTTCTCTCCCGCATCGGATTCGCCCTCGTCGCCCTCGTGGCGCTGGCCGCATTGCTGATGTCGATCGCGCTGTGGCAGAAGGTCGGCGGCATGAAGGAACAGCTCGCGCGCCAGAGCGCCGACGCCATCGCGCAGTCGATGGAGGCGCGCACGCTGGCACGCCAGGCGAGCGACACGGTGCGCGACGCATCGGCCCGCGTGGCGCTGGTCGAGACCCGCGTGACCGAGATCGCGCTGCAGCGCTCGCAGCTCGAGGAACTCATCCAAAGCCTCTCGCGTTCGCGCGACGAGAACCTCGTGGTCGACATCGACTCGGCCGTGCGCCTGGCCCTGCAGCAGGCGCAGGTCACCGGCAGCGTCGAGCCCTTGCTGGCCGCGCTGAAGGCCGGCGACACCCGCATCGCACGCGCCGCGCAGCCGCGGCTCGCACCCCTGCAGCGGGCCATGCAGCGCGACGCGGATCGTCTGCGGGTCAGCACCAGCAACGACGGCGGCGAGGCGCTGCAGAAGCTCGACGAGCTGATGCGCAACGTGGACGACCTGCCCACGCTCAACGCGGTGGCCGTTCGCGGCACCGGCACCAACGCCTGGCAGGCCGAGCCCATTCCGGCCGACGCGCCGTGGTGGCGCCGCGTGCTGCTCACGGTGCGCGGCGAGGCGCGCTCGCTGGTGCGCGTGGGCCGCATCCAGAGCCCCGAGGCGATCCTGCTGGCGCCCGAGCAGTCGTATTTCCTGCGCGAGAACCTCAAGCTCAAGCTGCTCAATGCGCGCCTGTCGCTGCTGTCGCGGCAGATGGAAGCCACGCGCAGCGAGCTGTCGCAGGTAACGGCTTCGCTCAACCGTTATTTCGACCCCGCGTCGCGCCGCACCCAGGCCGCGGCCACGCTGCTGCAGCAGCTGCAGTCCCTGGTGAAGACGACCGAGCCGGTCCGCATCGACGACACGCTGTCGGCACTTGCCACCGCAGCGGCAGGACGCTGATCGGACATCCATGCGCGCAGCAATCTGGCTCCTCGCCCTTTTCGCCGTCGCAGCGGCAGTCGCACTGTTCGCAGGCAACAACCAGGGCACGATCACCGTGTTCTGGCCGCCGTGGCGCGTCGATCTTTCGCTGAACCTCGTGCTCGTGATCCTGCTGGTGGCCTTCGTGCTGCTGCATGCGGCATTGCGGGCGCTCGCGGCGCTGTTCTCGCTGCCGACGCAGGCGCGCCAGTGGCGCCTGCAGCAGAAGGAACGCACGCTGCATGCGGCCCTGCTCGACGCGATGGTGCAGCTGATCTCCGGCCGCTTCTCGCGTGCGCGCAAGGCTGCGCAGGCCGCGCTCACGCAGGAAAAGACATTGGCCGCGCTCGGCGCCAGCCTGCCGCAGGCGCAGCAGGTGCGCGTGCTTTCGCACCTGCTCGCTGCCGAGAGCGCGCAGGCGCTGCAGGACAAGGCGGCGCGCGACGCGCATCTTCAGCAGGCCCTCAACGAGAGCGTGGACCGCACCGTGCTCGCCAGCCCCGAGACGCGCGAAGGCGTGCAGCTGCGCGCGGCGCGCTGGGCGCTCGAAGACCGCGACGCGGCCGCCGCGCTCGCACGGCTCGAAGAGCTGCCGCAGGGCGCGCAGCGCCGCACGCTCGCATTGCGCCTGCGTCTGAAGGCGGCTCGCCAGGATCGCCGCACGCTCGAAGCACTCGAAACCGCGCGCCTGCTGGCCAAGCACCGCGCCTTCTCGGAAGCGGCTGCGCAGAGCATCGTGCGCGGCCTCGCCACCGAGCTGCTGTCGGGCGCGCACGACCCTGCGCAACTGCTGCGTGCGTGGAGCGAACTCGACGCCAACGAGCGCGAGATGCCCGAGGTGGCGATCCACGCTGCCCAGCGCATGGTCGCCCTGCGTGGAGACCTCGCCCTTGCGCGCGGCTGGCTCCTGCCGGCGTGGGAGCGCATGGTGGCCAATCCGCGCGGCCTGGGCGACGCATTGCGCGTCAAGCTGGCGCGCGCGCTCGAAGCGGGGCTCGACTCCGTGGACGCCGAATGGCTGGCGCGCATCGAGGCCGCGCAGCGCAACAACCCGCGCGACCCGAATCTGCAGTACCTCGCCGGCATGGCCTGCATGAAGCGCCAGCTCTGGGGCAAGGCACAGCAGCTGCTGATGCAGGCCGGGCTCGGGCTGCAGGACACGGAGCTGTATCGCCGTGCCTGGCTGGCGCTCGCCAAGCTGGCCGAAGACCGCGACGACGCCGAGCAGGCAGCCGAGGCCTGGAAGCGCGCGGCTCAGGTCGAGAACAGCTGAGTCTCCGTCGGGCTCTTCAGGGGCACGCGGGCTTTTTCAGGCCCGGCGCTGGTTGCGTCGACTGCTTTCCGCTGCCGAAGACGAGCCAGCTGATGCCGGCCAGCACCCACACGCCGACGCCGCCGTAGAGCATCACCAGCCCGAAGCCATGCACCAGCGCCGCATGCACCGTGGCGCCCGACGGGTCGGCCTGCGACAGCACCGGGAAGCCATCCGCAAGCGACGAGAAGCTGCCGGCCGCGATCTTCTCCGCCAGCGAGCGCAGCTGGAGCGCGTCGAGCGATGCGGAAAGCGCGCCGCGCAGATGCGCATGAACGCCTTCGAGCAGCACGAAGCCCATCAGCGCGATGTTGATGGCCAGCGTGATGAGCCGCGCGCTCATGTCCATGCCCGACGCCATGCCCGCGCGTGCGCTCGGCACCGAGCCGGTGGTGGTGTTGGTGACGGGCGTGTTGGTCAGGCCCAACCCGATGCCGGCCAGCAGGCAGCCCGGCAGCATCGTCATCCAGCTCGCGTGGGCTATGCCGCTGCCGTAGCGCATCGCGATGAAGCCGAGCCCGATCACGAACAGGCCCGCGGGAATGACGATGCCCGGGCGGTAGCGCAGCGAGAGCCGTTCGGCCAGCGGCGGCAGCACCAGCGTGGGCAGCGTGTAGGCCAGCAGCGCCGAGCCGGCGACGACCGCGTCGTAGCCCAGCGCGCCCTGGAAGTAGATCGGCAGGTAGATCATGAACGGCCAGAAACTGAAGTTCATGCCGATGGAGCCGATGATCGAGCCCGAGAAGTTGCGGATCCTGAAGACCGAGAAGTCGAACATCGGGTGCGGGTTGATCTTCTCCACCCACAGGAAGAGAACGAAGCTCGCGGCCGACGCGACCGCGATGCCGATGGCCGGCGGACTCGAGAAGCCCAGGCCCGGCCCCTGCGTGATGAAGCAGGTCAGGCCCAGCACCGCGAGCGACAGCGTGACGATGCCGGGCAGGTCGAGCCGCTGCGCGTCGGGGTCGCGCGACTCCTGCACGCTGCCGAGCACGAGGACCACCGCCAGCACGGCCAGCGGTGCATGGACCAAAAACACCCACTGCCAGCTCGACAGCGCCGCGATCGCGCCGCCGATGATCGGCCCGAAACCCAGGCCCATGCCGAAGACCACGCCCCAGGTGGCGAAGGCCCGGCTGCGCTCCTTGCCCTGCTGGAACTGGTGCGAGAGCGCCGCGAGCTGGCAGATCAGCATGGTGCCGCCGCTCAGGCCCTGGAGGAAGCGCGCGACGATCAGCACCGCTGCGTTCTGCGCGAGCCCGCAGGCCAGCGAAGTGAGGCCGAACAGCACCACGCTGACGACGAGGATGCGCTTGCGGCCATAGCGGTCGGCCAGCGTGCCGGCGCCCATCAGTACCGTGGTGCAGGCGATGGTGTAGGCGTTCATGATCCACTGCATGTCGCTGAAGTCGCCATGCAGTGTTTTCTCGAGCGTGGGAAGAATGACCGGCACGCTGGAGATCTCCAGGCCGAACATCATGGCAATGAGGCAGATCGCGGCCAGCGCGACGCGGTTCTTGCCGGTGTGGGAGAGAGGCATCTGAGTCTTTCGAAGAGTCCCTGGTCGGGAAGTCCGGGCGATTCTGGGGAAAGCCTCTTCATGATGGAAATGATTTAATTTCCTAGAATCCATGAACAGTCATCATTTATCTGTTGCCATGGATTTCGACCCCGCACTGTTGCGCGCCTTCGTTGCCGTCAAGGAAACCGGCGGCTTCACGCGCGCCGCCCAGCGGCTGCACCTGACGCAGTCGGCCGTGAGCCACCAGATCCGGCGGCTCGAGGAGCAGGTGGGCCGGCCGCTGCTGCATCGCACGACGCGCCGCCTCACGGTGACGGAGGACGGCGAGGACTTTCTCCGCTACGCACAGCAGATCCTCGAGACGCTCGACGCGATGACGCGGCGCTTCCAGCCGTCGCCGATCGCGGGCGTGGTGCGCTTCGGCGCGCCCGACACCTTCATGGGCGAGCGGCTGCCGCCGCTGCTCTCGCAGTTCGCGCGCTCGTTTCCCGCCACGCGCATGGAGGTCAGCGTGAGCATGCACCTCGACTTCCGCGCCATGATCCGCGCGGGCGAGCTCGACCTGGCGGTGGTGATGTCGCCGCCCGGCTGCGAGGAGGGCACGCGCCTGCGTCGCACGCAGCTGGTGTGGGCGGCGGCCGAATGCTTCGAGCCGAAGCCGGGCGCATCGCTGCCGCTGGCCTTCTTTCCGAAGCCTTGCGTCAACCGCGAGGTGGCGGCCGGGGCGCTGGACGCCACGCCGCGCGACTGGCACGTGGTCTTCACTTCGGCGAGCCAGCACGGCATTCGCGCTGCAGTGCTGGCGGGGCTGGCCGTCACGGTGCTCACGCGCGAGGACGTGGAACCGGGCATGAAGATCGTCGACGGCCGCTACGGATTGCCGTCATTGCCCAGCGTGGATTTCTCGCTGATCTGGAGCGAGAACGGCAGGACCGAGTGCGCCTGCAGGTTCGGCGAGCTGATCCTGGAGATGCCGGAGCTACCGGCACGCGACAAGGTTTAGCGGGGCATAAAAAAACGGCGCCGGAGGCGCCGTTTTCATTTGCGAGGGGGCGTCGCTCAGAGCGGACGCTGCCCTTGTTGCTGCTGCTCGAACGGCAGCGACATCGAACCGAGGTCGCGGCGGGTTTCGACCAGCACCAGCGGACCTTCGTCGAGCACGACCACCGGCGGGCGCTCGCGCGGCACGTGCACCGGCTTCGGCTCCGCCTCGATGGCGGCGCGCGCCTGGGCGATGCGCTCGGCGTCCGAGTTGACCCACTGCAGGCCCGAGCTCTCGGCGATCTGCGCGAGCTCGGCCAGCGGCAGTTCGAAAGGCTGGACCTTGGGCAGCGCGCGGCCGTTGGCGACTGCGGGTGCCTTGGCAGCGGCGGCGCTTTCGGCGACCACGATCTGCTCGGCAGTTGCTGCAACTGCGACGACCGGCGCGGGGCGCTCGGCGCGAACCTGCTGCTGCGGTGCCTCGCGGACTTCCGTGGCGACGGCAACGGCTTCGACAGCCTCGACGCGCTCGGACGCCAGCGGCAGTTGCTGCTGGGGCTCTTGCGAAGAGAAGCCTTCGCCAGCCGTTGCTGCGCCTGCATCGCCTTCTTCGCGCGGACCACGCTCGCGGCGGTCGCGGCCGTAGCGGTCGCGCGAACGGCCGCGGCGCTCTTCGCCGTCGCGGCGCGGTGCCTGTTCGCCGCTGCCGTTGATGGCAGCTTCGCTGCCTTGTTCGACATCGGCTGCGGCGGCTTCGGCGCCGCGTGCATCCGCTTCGGCTTGCACGGCGTCGTTGCGGCGTTCGCGGCGACCGTCGTTGCGGTCGTTGCGGTCGCCACGCGGTCCGCGCTGCTCGTCGCGGCCGTTGCGGGGCTGGCGCTGCTCGCCTTGTGGGGAGCCTTCGCCGGCTTCGGCGGCATTGCGCTCACCACGCTCGCCACGTTCGCCGCGCTCATTGCGCTCATTGCGCTCGCCGCGTTCGCGACGCTCGCCACGGGCGCGCGGTGCGCGTTCAGCCGTGTTGCCTTCGTCGCCTGCAGCGGCGCCGGCCAGTTGCTGGGCTTCGAGGTTGACGCCGTCGAGCGCCTCGGCCGGCAGCACGCTGTTGCGGCCTTCGCGACCTTCGCCTTCGCGGCGCTCGCCGCGTCCGTTGCGGCGCTGCTCGCCGTCGCGCGGGGCGCGCGCTTCACGCGGCTCGCGTTGTTCGCGCTGCTGGTTGTTGGCGCCTTCGTTGCGTTGCTCGTTGCGCTGTTCGTTGCCACGGCCCTCGCCGCGACCTTCACGGCGCTCGCCGCCACGGCCACCGCGGCGTTGTTCGCCGTCGCGGCCGCCCTGGCGTCCGCCGTTCTCGCCACGGCCTTCACCGCGGCCTTCGCCGTTGCGGCCGCCACGGCGCTGTTCGCCGTCGCGCGCGCCGCCGCGTGCTTCGCCGTCACGGCCGGGGCGACCGTCGCGGCGGGGCTTCGGTGCCTCGACCGGGATGGGGGCCGGTGCGGGCGCGGCGGCAGGAGCCGGCGTGCCGCCGAACAGGTTCTTGATCCAGGCAAAGAAGCCGGTCTGCGCCGGAACCGGCGCGCTCACCACGGGCGGTGCGTCCGGTGCCGGTGCGGCAGGAGCGCGCACGGCTTCGGGCTTGGGCGGCACCACGGGAGCCGGCGCGTCGGGCAGCACGCCCTTGATGACAGGCGTCTGCTTGTTGGTGGGCTCCTGCGAGCGGCGCGTGACCGAGGTCGGATCCTCGATCTCGTCGGCCATCTTGTAGCTGGCCTCGATGTGGTCGAGGCGCGGGTCGTCGTGCTTCAGGCGCTCGAGCTTGTAGTTCGGCGTTTCGAGCGTCTTGTTGGGCACCATCAGCACGCTCACGCGCTGCTTGAGCTCGATCTTGGCGATCTCGGTGCGCTTCTCGTTCAGCAGGAACGAGGCCACTTCCACCGGCACCTGCACGTGCACGGCGGCGGTGTTGTCCTTCATGGACTCTTCCTGAATGATGCGCAGGATCTGCAGCGCGCTCGATTCGGTGTCGCGAATGTGGCCCGAACCGCCGCAACGGGGGCAGGGGATCGACGAGCCTTCGCTCAGCGCGGGCTTCAGGCGCTGGCGGCTCATTTCCATCAGGCCGAACTTGCTGATCGAGCCGAACTGCACGCGGGCGCGGTCTTGCCGCAGCGCGTCGCGCAGGCGGCTTTCGACTTCGCGGCGGTTCTTCGACTCGTCCATGTCGATGAAGTCGATGACGATCAGGCCGCCCAGGTCGCGCAGGCGCATCTGGCGGGCCACTTCGTCGGCGGCTTCGAGGTTGGTGCGGGTGGCGGTCTCTTCGATGTCGCCGCCCTTGATGGCGCGGGCCGAGTTCACGTCGACCGAGACCAGCGCCTCGGTGTGGTCGATCACGATGGCGCCGCCCGAGGGCAGCTGCACGGTGCGGGCGTAGGCCGACTCGATCTGGTGCTCGATCTGGAAGCGGCTGAACAGCGCCGCGTCGTCGCGGTAGCGCTTCACGCGCGAGGCATGCTCGGGCATGACGTGCGCCATGAACTGCTGCGCCTGGTCGTAGATGTCGTCGGTGTCGATCAGGATGTCGCCGATGTCGTGATTGAAGTAGTCACGGATGGCGCGGATGACGAGCGAGGATTCCTGGTAGATCAGGAAGGCGCCCTTGCCGCCCTTGGCGGCGCCGTCGATGGCGCTCCAGAGCTTGAGCAGGTAGTTCAGGTCCCACTGGAGTTCGGGCGCCGAGCGGCCGATGCCGGCGGTGCGCGCGATGATGCTCATGCCCTTCGGGTACTCGAGCTGGTCCATCGCCTCCTTGAGTTCGGCGCGGTCGTCGCCCTCGATGCGGCGCGAGACGCCGCCGCCACGGGGGTTGTTCGGCATCAGCACGACGTAGCGGCCGGCCAGCGAGATGAAGGTGGTGAGGGCCGCGCCCTTGTTGCCGCGCTCTTCCTTTTCGACCTGGACGGTGAGTTCCTGGCCTTCGCGGATCGCGTCCTGGATGCGGGCCTGGCTGGCCGACACGCCTTCGGCGAAGTACTGCTTGGAGATTTCCTTGAACGGCAGGAAGCCGTGGCGGTCTTCGCCGTAGTCGACGAAACAGGCTTCGAGCGAAGGCTCGACGCGGGTCACGACCGCCTTGTAGATGTTGCCCTTGCGCTGTTCGCGCCCTTCGATTTCGATTTCGTAGTCGAGCAGTTTCTGCCCGTCGACGATTGCCAGGCGGCGTTCTTCGGCCTGCGTGGCATTGATCAGCATCCGCTTCATGATGCGTTGTCCTTATATGTATCGTTCTACAGGCCCTTGACGAGCCAACGATGCACGGACGACGCCCGCGAAACCAGGGAATTGCCGCTTGGGCCCCGGATGCTGTCACTGCCGCGCAAGGCGCGGGCAGGCTCCTCGAGCGTTAGCTCAAGAAGACAGCCGGGGTGGGGGCGCGTGGATGGGCGCGAGCCAGATTCGGTGTTGGGTGGCTATCTTTTCGATAGCAGGTTGCGCGAGGATGACTCGCGCTGCGGATGATCCAATGCCCGAAGCCACTGGCAGGAGCCAGTGCAGGCACATTCGAATCAGCAGCATCAACACAACAAGGGACTCGCTTCGATCCGCCGGCAGCTTGGAAGCTGCAGGCTGGGGTATTCCGTATCGGTGTTTCGTGGGTGTCGGCTTGACTTGGACGCCTGGTCTGCCACTTTGCGCGGTTGCGCGGGGTTTGCAGCTCGGCGCCAAAGCGGCATCGACCTCCCAACGCCGCCCTGGGTATTTGATGGCAGTGGACTAAACTTCTGTCTAATCAAGCACTTACACGACCGCGCTGGTGAAAAACATTATAGGTGCGAAGCAAAGCCCCGCGGCTGCTCGAAATCCCGCAGGCCCCGAGGCCTCCGGAGAGCCGGTGGCGCCGCATTCGGCCATCAGATTCCTCACGGTCGACGCCGAATCCGCCGGGCAGCGGCTGGACAACTTCCTTTTCCGCCATCTGAAAGGCGTTCCGAAGACGCACGTCTACCGGATCATCCGGTCGGGCGAGGTGCGCATCAACAAGGGCCGGGTGCAGGCCGAGACCCGCATCGAGGCCGGTGACGTCCTGCGGCTGCCGCCGATCCGCATTTCCCAGCGCGCGGAGGAGGGCGCGGCCCCGCCCGCGCCGGCGCGCGAATTCCCGGTGCTGCTCGAAGACGAGGCCCTCCTGGCCGTCGACAAGCCGGCCGGCGTGGCCGTCCACGGCGGCAGCGGCGTGAGCTTCGGCGTGATCGAGCAACTGCGCACCGCGCGGCCCGGGGCGAAATTCCTGGAGCTGGTGCACCGGCTCGACCGCGAGACCTCCGGCATCCTGCTGGTGGCCAAGAAGCGCAGCGCGCTGGTCTCGCTGCAGGACCAGTTCCGCGAGCGCGAGACCGGCAAGACCTACCTGGCGCTGGTCGAAGGCGACTGGCCGGCCAACAAGAAGGTGCTCGACGCCCCGCTCGCCAGGTACCTGCTGCCCGACGGCTCGGCCGGCGCGGGTGAGCGCCGCGTGCGCGTGGTCGCCAAGGACCACCCCGACGCCATGCGCGCCGTCACGCTGGTGCGGGTGCTGGCGCGGCTTTCGCTGCCGGGAGACGCATCGCCGATGTCGCTGCTGGCGGTGACGATCAAGACCGGCCGCACGCACCAGATCAGAGTCCACCTCGCCTCGGCCGGTCATCCGATCGCGGGCGACGACAAATACGGCGAATCCGGACGCCAGCGCGCGTTTCACAAGCTCGGGCTCCGGCGCATGTTCCTGCATGCCTGGCGGCTGCAGTTCAATCACCCGGCCAGCGGCGAACGCGTGGCGCTGCAGGCCGGCCTGCCGCCCGAACTGCTCGCGCTGATGCCTCCCGCCGCCCTCGAGGCGATGGCCCAACACCCCACACCCACGGCCCATGACTGATTCAAACAGACCCCTACGCTTCGACCTGATCGCATTCGACTGGGACGGCACGCTCTATGACTCCACCCGCCTGATCGTGCGCTGCATCCAGGCGGCGGTGATCGACGTCGGCGGCGCCAAGCCGAGCGAGAACGACGCAGCCTGGGTGATCGGCCTCGGCCTGGCAGAGGCTCTCGCGCGCGCGGCGCCCGACGTGCCGAAGGAGAAATACCCCGAGCTCGGCGCGCGCTACCGCTATCACTACCTGCAGCACCAGGACGACCTCGTGCTGTTCGACGGCGTGCTGCAGATGCTCGATGCGTTGCGCGCGCGCGACCACAAGCTGGCCGTGGCCACCGGCAAGTCGCGTCGCGGCCTCAACGAGGCGCTGAAGTCCGTCGCGCTGCGCGACCGCTTCGACGCCTCGCGCACCGCCGACGAAACCTTCGGCAAGCCGCATCCACGCATGCTGCTGGAGCTGATGGAAGAACTCGACGTGCCGCCCGAGCGCACCCTGATGATCGGCGACACCACGCACGACCTGCAGCTCGCGCAGAACGCCGGCTGCGCCTGCGTCGGCGTGAGCTACGGCGCGCACGAGCCGGCGAGCTTCGACGAATTCAAGCCGCTGCACGTCGCGCACTCGGTCGCCGACCTGGAAAGCTGGCTCCTCGACAACGCCTGAAACTGAAGATGCCGCCATGAGCGATCAGCAACGCATTCCGCTGTGCAACGCCTCCGACCTGGCCGAAGGCGGCCTGGCGGTACCTTTCGACGTGGTCTACGGCGGAGAGACCTGCCGGGCCTTCGCCATACGCTTCGAGGGCCAGCCGCATGCGTTCCTGAACCGTTGCAGCCATGTCGCGATGGAGCTCGACTTCCAGCCCGACCGCTTCTTCGACGACACCGGCCAGTGGCTGCTGTGCGCGACGCACGGCGCGGTCTACAGGCCCGACACTGGTGAGTGCGCGGGTGGCCCGTGCCGCGGCGGCCTCGTGAAGATCGCGCTGAGCGAGCATGACGGCGTGGTGCACTGGCATACTGACTGGAACCTTCACCCCCTGACTTTCTGACATGACCGACCCGAACCGAACCGAACCCTCGGGATTCGAACCATTTGAGCGGGCCCCTTCCACGAACATGGCCAAAGATCCCACGCAGCGTCCCGGTTGGGAGCGCGCCACCCTCGAGAAGCTCGCCTTCGCATCGCTGAATGAACAGAAGGCCGCGCGCCGCTGGAAGACCTTCACGCGCCTGGCATGGCTGGCCTTCTTCGTCTTCCTGGCCTGGGCCGCGTTCTCACGCAGCACGCCGAGCGCGGCAAAGAGCACGGCCCACACGGCCGTCGTCGAGATCAAGGGCGAAATCGCCAACGGCGGCGACGCGAGTGCCGAGTTCGTGGTCGCCGCGATGAAGACGGCCTTCGAGGACGAGGGCGCCAAGGGCGTGGTCCTGCTGATCAACTCGCCCGGCGGCAGCCCGGTGCAGGCCGGCATCATCAATGACGAGATCAAGCGCCTGAAGGCCAAGTACAAGAAGCCGGTGTATGCGGTGGTCGAGGAGACCTGCGCCTCGGCGGCGTACTACATTGCCGCGGCGGCCGACAAAATTTACGTCGACAAGGCCAGCATCGTCGGCAGCATCGGCGTGCTGATGGACGGCTTCGGCTTCACCGGCGTGATGGAAAAGGTGGGCGTCGAGCGCCGCCTGCTGACGGCCGGCGAGAACAAGGGCTTTCTCGATCCGTTCAGCCCGATGAGCGACGCGCAGCGCGCGCACGCGCAGACCATGCTCAACCAGATCCACGCGCAGTTCATCAACGTGGTGAAGACCGGCCGCGGCGATCGCCTGAAGCTCGACACGCCCGGCCTGTTCAGCGGCCTCTTCTGGAGCGGCGAGCAGGCCGTCGAGTACGGCCTGGCCGACCAGCTCGGCAATGTCGACTACGTGGCGCGCGAGGTCATCAAGGCCGAAGAGGTGATCGACTACACCCGGCGCGACAACGTGGCCGAGAAGCTGGCCAAGAAGTTCGGCGCGGCGATGGCCGAGACCACTGTGCGCTTGATGCACACCACGCCGGCACTGAGGTAAGCCTCCAGGTTTCGCACGCCTTTTCCTTTGCAGGGGGCAACACCGGAGGCCCGGCGAAGCCGGTTCCTCGGTGTTTCGAGAAAGATCCGGCGTCTCTCTTATCTACTGTGGTTGCTGCCGGCGGTGTAGCGCGCCGATGCCGCCAGCGCCGCGGCGAACACTACGACCACATAGAGCGCGGCCGTCAGCGAGGTCGCCCGCGCCAGCAGCCCGATCACGGCCGGGCCTGCCATGAACCCCAGATAGGCCACGGCCGAGACTGACGCGATGCCGCGCGCGGGCTCGATGCCTGGCACCTTCGCCGAGGCGGAGAACAGGATCGGCACCACGTTCGCGAAGCCGACACCCACGCCGGCAAAACCGACCAGCGCGAGCCAGGGCAGGTCGGTGATGAGCACCAGCGCCATGGACACCGCCGCCAGCAAGCCGCTGCCGAGCAGCAACGCAGCCGGCGAGAAGCGGGCGCGCAGCGCGTCACCGCCGAAGCGCGCGGCAGCCATCGCGGCCGAGAAGCTCGCGTAGGCCAGCGCGGCCTGTTGCTGCGGACTGCCGATCTCCTGCTGCATGTAGAGCACGCTCCAGTCGTAGATCGCGCCTTCGGCGATCAGGCCGAGCGCAGCAAGCACGCCCAGCACCGCGAGCGTGCCTCGGGGCAGCAGGAAGCCATGGTCGACTTCGGTGGCGCCGCTGGTGGCGGGCCTGGGCAGCATGCGCAGCGAGGCCAGGGCGACGAGCAGCATCATCGTGGCCGCGACCAGCAGCAGGTGCGCCTGCGCACCCAGGCCGGCCGCGAGCGCGGCGCTGCCGCTGGCGGCGCCGGCCATGCCGCCGAGGCTGAACATGCCGTGCATGCCGCTCATCAGCGGCGTGTCGCCGTGCAGTTCGAGCTGTGCCGCCTCGGTGTTGATGGACACGTCGAACACGCTGGTCACGAGGCCGAAGGCGGCCAGCAGGAGCAGCAGGGCGGCATAGCCCGGCATGACGATCAGGCCGGCCAGCAGCAGCGCATAGACGGTGCCGCAGATGCCGGCCACGCGGCGCGGGCCGTGGCGGCCGATCCAGCGGCCCGCGCTGGTCAGGCCGAACATGGCGCCGGCGCCGGCTGCGAGCATGGCCAGGCCGAGCTGTGCCTCGTCGATACCGTAGTGCGCCTTGACCGTGGGCACGTGCACGCCCCAGGTCGCGAAGATGAAGCCGGCTGCGAAGAACTGCGCGCGCGATGCCCAGCGCGTGGCTGCGGTAATGGCCACCATCGTCAGCGGCCGATCGCGAACACTGCGGGCAGGCGTTCGTCTGTCGTGGCCTGGGGCTTCGCGGCGCGCCAGGACTTGACCGTCTCGCTGCGCACGTGGGCGCTGGCGAGCGTCAGTCCGCGCGCCACGGCGAGGCGGGTGTTGTGCTGCAGCGTCTGCACCAGTGCCTGCAGCAGGGCTGCATTGCGATAGGGCGTCTCAATGAAAAGCTGCGTCTGGCCCGATTTGAGTGCCAGCGCCTCCAACTCGCGGATGCGGGCCTGGCGCTCGCCGGCGTCCTGCGGCAGGTAGCCGACGAAGGCGAAGTTCTGGCCGTTGAGTCCGCTCGCGGCCAGCGCGAGCAGCAGCGAGACGGGGCCGGTCAGCGGCACCACGACAAGGCCGAGTTCGTGCGCGGCGCGCACCACCGACGAGCCCGGATCGGCCACGGCCGGCATGCCGGCTTCGCTCAGAAGGCCGACGTCGTGGCCCTCGAGTGCGGCGGCCAGAAGGGGGCGGGCGTCGAAATGGCCGGTGTGGTCGCCCTTCTTGTGCACTTCGCGCGGCAATTCCTGGATGTTCTGCGCCTGCAGGGGCGCGGCGATCGGCGCGACGGCGTCGATGCGCTTCAGGTAGGCGCGCGCGGATTTCGCGTTCTCGCAGATCCAGTGCGTGATGCCGGCGGCCGTCTGCAGCGTGCCGAGCGGCAGCGCGTCCTGCAGCGGGGCTTGCGCTTCGCAGCCGAAGTCGAGCGGCGCGGGGACGAGATAGAGCTTTCCTTTTTCCTGCTGGGTCATAGGAGGTCGACTCCCGCGGCGCGCAGCATCCGGCTGGTTCGTATCAGCGGCAGGCCGACCAGGGCGGACGGGTCGTCGCTGTCGATGGAGTCCAGCAGGGCAATGCCCAGGCCTTCGCTCTTGGCGCTGCCGGCACAGTCGTAGGGCTGCTCGGCCTGCAGGTAGTGCTCGATGGCCGCGTCGCTGAGGTCGCGGAACACCACGCGCACGGGCGCGATGTCGCGCTGGACGAAGCCGGTGGCCTTGCAGACGACGGCCACGGCCGTCTGGAAGATCAGCGTCTGGCCGCGCATGCGGCGCAGCTGGGCGGTGGCCCGGGCGTGGTCGCCGGGCTTGCCGAGCGCTTCTCCGGCGAGGTCGGCCACCTGGTCGGAGCCGATGACGACGGCTTCAGGGAAGCGGACAGCCACGGCGTTGGCTTTCTCCAGTGCGAGGCGCAGGGCGAGGTCGTGCGGTGTTTCGCCGGACAGCGGGGTTTCGTCTACCTCCGGCGAGTGCACGTCGAAGGGCAGGCGCAGGCGGGTGAGCAGTTCGCGGCGGTAGCGCGAGGTAGAGGCAAGGATCACGGTGCGTTGCATGGGGACGATTGTGCGTGAGCCGCCTAAAACCCTCAGGCATGCCCCATGCCCGGCGAAGCGGCCGGCGCGCTAGACTGGCGCGGATGAAGAGAGAATTCGCCCCCGAACGGCTCAACGTGCCCGGCTTCGCCGCCGCTGGCGCCACGCTGGAAGCCGCCGATCCGGTCCCGAAATACGAACGCCTGGTCGCCGAACTGGCGGTTCCCGCGCCCGATGCGGTGGTCCACTGGACCGCCCATGGCGAAGATCGCCCCGGCGCTGACGGCAAGCCCGTGCCGTGGCTGCACCTGGAAGCAGAGGCTGTCGTGCCGCTGGTTTGCCAGCGTTGCCTGTCGCCGGTCGACACCCCGATCGCCGTGGACCGCTGGTTCCGCTTCGTGGCCAACGAGGCCGTCGCCGAGGCGGAAGACGAGGAATCCGAGGAGGACTTGCTCGTCGTGAGCCGGGATTTCGACCTGCATGCGCTGATCGAGGACGAGCTCCTGATGGAAATCCCCGTCATGCCGGCCCACGATGTCTGCCCCACGCCGGTGCAGCTTTCTTCCAGCGACGAGGACTTCAAGGCGGCTGAAGAGGCCAAGCCGAACCCCTTCGCAGTGCTCGGCGCGTTGCGTTCGCGCAAGCCGGAAGAGGGAAAGTAGCCCTTTCCCGCAGGCTGGGCTATAATCATGGGCTTCGCGCGCGCCGCCGTGAGCAGCGATACGAGAAACGACCAAGGGGAAAAAGGCATTCCATGCATGCCGCCCGGTTTCTTGTATTGCCACCGCTTGAGCCCGCATCCAATCACCAACCTAACAGTCCAGGAGCCATCATGGCCGTCCAGCAAAACAAGAAGTCGCCTTCCAAGCGCGGCATGCACCGTTCCCACAACGCACTGGTCGTTCCCGGCATTGCCGTCGAGCCGACCACGGGCGAAACGCATCTGCGTCACCACATCAGCCCCAACGGTTTCTACCGTGGCCGCCAGGTGCTCAAGAACAAGTCCGAAGCCTGATCCCGCATCCCAAGGCCAAGGCCCGAAGCTACTTTTGTCGTAGCGTCGGGCCTTTGTTTTGATGGCTACGCCTTCTTCTCCCGAAATCACTGCTGCGCCTTCCGCAATCACGCTCGCCGTGGATTGCATGGGGGGTGACCATGGGCCGCGCGTCACGCTCGCGGCCTGCCGCGCGTTTCTCGAGCGGCACAGCGAAGCCTCGTTGCTGCTTGTCGGTGCGCCGGCCGCGCTGGCGGGGTTCGCCTCGCATCCGCGTGCCCGCATCGTCGCAGCCAGCGAGGTCGTGGGCATGGATGATCCGGTCGAAATCGCCTTGCGCAAGAAGAAGGATTCTTCGATGCGCGTCGCGATCCAGCAGGTCAAGGACGGCGCCGCCCAGGCGGCCGTTTCCGCCGGCAATACCGGCGCCCTCATGGCGATCGCACGCTATCTGCTCAAGACGCTCGAGGGCATCGATCGCCCGGCCATTGCGCCGCAGCTTCCCAATGCCAAGGGCGGGGCGACGACCGTGCTCGACCTGGGCGCCAACGTCGATTGCGACGCGGAAGACCTGCTTCAGTTTGCCGTGCTCGGTTCGGCGTTGGTGTCGGCGCTGACCGGCAACGAGGCGCCTTCGGTCGGCCTGCTCAATATTGGCGAAGAAGCCATCAAGGGCAGCGAAACGATCAAGAAGGCAAGCCAACTGCTGCGTACGGCTGCCAATTCCAAGGATCTGAACTTCTACGGAAACGTGGAAGGCAACGATATTTTCAAGGGCACGACCGACATCGTCGTCTGTGACGGTTTCGTCGGAAATGTGGCGTTGAAGGCCAGTGAAGGCGTGGCTTCGATGATCGGGGAGTTTATTCGCGTCGAATTCTCGCGAAGCGTTTTCACCAAACTGGCGGCAATTGTTGCCTACCCGGTTCTAAAAGCGTTCAAAAGTCGGCTGGACCATCGTCGATACAACGGCGCGGCCTTGCTGGGCCTGCGCGGGCTGGTTTTCAAGAGCCATGGCTCGGCCGACGAAGTGGCTTTCGGCCACGCCCTGGATCGCGCTTATGATGCCGCTCGCAACAACCTGCTCGATCGCGTGCGGGCCCGCATCGCCCACGCCGCGCCTTTGCTCGCGCGGCAGGAGCCGGCGGCGCCGGTCGACGCGACGGCCCTTCACGTTTGATGACTCCTTACTCACGCATTACCGGCACCGGCAGCTACCTGCCCCCACGCCGCGTGACCAACGACGATCTCGCCAAGGATCTGGCAACGCGAGGCATCGAAACCTCCGACCAGTGGATCGTCGAGCGCACCGGTATTCACGCCCGGCATTTCGCCGCGCCGGATGTCACCAGCAGCGACCTTGGCCTTCATGCGGCCAGGCACGCGCTGGAGGCCGCCGGCCGCAAGGCCAGCGACGTCGACCTGATCATCGTCGCCACTTCCACGCCCGACATGGTGTTCCCGTCGTCGGCCGCCATTCTCCAGAACAAGCTCGGCATTGCCGGCTGCCCGGCGTTCGACGTCCAGGCGGTCTGCAGCGGCTTCGTCTACGCACTGACCGTTGCCGACGCGATGATCCGCACCGGCACCGCGCGCTGCGCGCTGGTGGTGGGCGCCGAAGTGTTCTCCCGCATCCTCGACTTCAACGACCGCACCACCTGCGTGCTGTTCGGTGACGGTGCGGGCGCGGTGGTGCTCGAGGCGAGCGAGGAGCCCGGCATCCTGGCCAGCGACCTGCACGCGGATGGCAAGCACGTCGGCATTCTTTGCGTGCCGGGCCATGTGTCGGGCGGCAACGTGCTGGGCACGCCGCTGCTGCACATGGATGGACAGGCTGTCTTCAAGCTCGCGGTCCGCGTGCTCGAGGAGGCGGCGCGCGCCACGCTGGCCAAGGCCGGCAAGCTCGACTCCGACATCGACTGGCTCATCCCGCACCAGGCCAACATCCGCATCATGGAAGGCACGGCCAAGAAGCTGAAGCTTCCGCGCGAGAAGCTGATCGTCACGGTCAACGAGCACGGCAATACCTCCGCCGCGTCGATCCCGCTGGCGCTCGACGAGGCCGTGCGCTCCGGCAAGGTGAAGAAAGGCGACACGCTCATGCTCGAAGGCGTGGGTGGCGGCTTCACCTGGGGCGCGGTGCTATTGAATCTGTAGTGAGTGCGTTGCGGTGCCCTCTGGAGGGCGCCCGCAATGCGAGACGACGCGTAAAACAATGAAATCCTTTGCATTTGTCTTTCCGGGACAGGGCTCGCAGGCAGTCGGCATGCTCGACGCCTGGGGCGATCACCCCGCAGTGGTCGAAACGCTGCGCGAAGCATCCGAGGCGCTCGGCGAAGACATCGGCGCGCTGATCAAGAGCGGCCCGAAGGAAGAACTGGCGCTCACCACGAACACCCAGCCCGTGATGCTGGTGGCCGGTGTCGCCGCATGGCGTGCCTGGCTGGCCGAGGGCGGTGCAACGCCTTCCGTCGTGGCGGGGCATTCGCTCGGCGAGTATTCGGCTCTGGTTGCTTCGGGCGTGCTGACGCTCGCGCAGGCCGCGCCGCTCGTGCGTTTCCGGGCACAGGCGATGCAGCAGGCAGTGCCTGTCGGCGTCGGCGCGATGGCCGCGGTGCTCGGCATGGAGTCGGGCAAGGTGGTGGCCGGCTGCGCCGAGGTCACGGCGAGTTTCGGCCCCGGCAGCACGGAAATCGTCGAGGCGGTGAACTTCAACGATCCCGTGCAGACGGTGATTGCCGGTAGCAAGGCCGCGGTGGACAAGGCCTGCGAGCTGCTCAAGGCCAACGGCGCCAAGCGCGCTCTGCTGCTGCCGGTTTCCGCCCCGTTCCATTCGAGCCTGATGAAGCCGGCCGCGGAAGCGCTGCGCGAGAAGCTGGCTTCCGTCACGCTGGCCGCGCCGCAGATCCCGGTGCTGAACAACATCGACGTCGCCATCGAAACCGACGCCGACCGCATCCGCGATGCCTTGGTGCGCCAGGCCGCCGGTCCGGTGCGCTGGGTCGAGAGCGTGCAGGCCTTGAAACTGCGCGGTGTAGCCGCCATCATCGAGTGCGGCCCCGGCAAGGTGCTGGCCGGCATGGTGAAGCGCATCGCTCCCGATCTCGAGGCCGCGTCGGTGTACGACCCGGCAACGCTCGCGGACACCCGACAATCGCTCGCCGGCTGACCGGCGCAAGGCTCCCATACTTTTCTTATGAGCATTCCCAAATTCGAAGGGCAGGTTGCCCTGGTCACCGGCGCGACGCGCGGCATCGGCGCGGCGATCGCGCTGGAGCTGGCGCAGCGCGGCCTCAAGGTCGTGGGCACCGGTACCACCGACGATGGCGCGGCCAAGATCACCGCGGCCCTGAGCGCATACGACGGCCGCGGCCGTGCGCTCGACGTCAACGACGGCGCCGCCGTCGAGGCCCTGATCGACGAGATCGTGCAGGCCTACGGCGCCATCCACGTGCTGGTGAACAACGCCGGCATCACGCGCGACACGCTCGCCATGCGCATGAAGGACAGCGACTGGGATGCGGTGCTCGACACCAATCTCAAGGCCGTCTTCTCGCTCTCTCGCGCGGTGATCCGCCCGATGATGAAGCAGCGCTATGGCCGCATCATCAGCATCACCAGCGTGGTGGGCGCCTCCGGCAATGCCGGCCAGGCCAACTACGCGGCCGCCAAGGCCGGCGTCGCGGGCATGACCCGCGCGCTGGCCCGCGAACTGGGCAGCCGCAACATCACCGTCAACTGCGTCGCACCCGGCTTCATCGAAACCGACATGACGGCCAGCCTCCCCGAAGCCCAGCAACAGGCGCTGCTCCAGCAGATCCCGCTGGGCCATCTGGGCAAGCCGGCCGACATCGCGCACGCAGTGGCGTACCTCGCATCGCCCCAGGCGTCTTACGTCACGGGGCAGGAGCTGCACGTCAACGGCGGCATGCACATGTAGCCGCAAGGCGCAAGTTTTCTCCGTCCCGGGGGCACGGCAAATGCCACAATGCGCCCGGCTAAAATCCACCGATTACCTACAACCCTCAGAGGGAACCAAATGAGCGATATCGAAGCACGTGTCAAGAAAATCATCGCCGAGCAGCTCGGCGTGGAAGAGTCCCAAGTGACGAACGAAAAGGCTTTCGTGGCCGACCTCGGCGCCGACTCTCTCGACACGGTCGAACTCGTGATGGCACTCGAAGACGAATTCGGCATCGAAATTCCCGACGAAGATGCCGAGAAGATCACCACGGTGCAAAACGCCGTCGACTACGCCACCAAGAATCAAAAGGCCTGATAGGCCAGCTGACAAGATTGCAACTGCGGCCGGCGGCTTTTTCTTGAACCGCACGCGCCGACAGGCAACTGTTCAGCGCTTCCAGAAAGGTTTGCCGGCATGACCAAACGCCGCGTCGTCGTTACCGGACTCGGTTGCATCGCTCCTGTCGGAAACTCCGTAACCGAATCCTGGGCCAACCTGTTGGCCGGGAAGTCGGGCATTGCGAACATCACCGCGTTCGATGCAAGCGCCTTCGCCTGCAAGTTCGCAGGTGAGGTCAAGGGTTTCGACATCACCCAATACATCTCGGAGAAGGAAGCGCGTCACATGGACCGCTTCATTCATCTGGGGCTTGCCGCCGCCATCCAGGCGGTGCAGGACAGCGGACTGCCGACCGGCGAAGCGCTTTCCTATGAAGAGGCCGTGCGCATCGGATGCAACATCGGCTCCGGCATCGGCGGCCTGCCGATGATCGAGGAAACGCACGGTGAACTGATAAACCGCGGCCCGCGTCGCGTGTCGCCGTTCTTCGTGCCGGCATCGATCATCAACATGATCTCGGGCCATGTCTCGATCAAGTACGGCTTCAAGGGCCCGAACATCGCGGTCGTGACCGCCTGCACCACCGGCCTGCATGCCATCGGCACCTCGGCGCGCATGATCGAATACGGCGACGCCGACGTGATGATCGCCGGCGGCGCCGAGTCGACCATTTCCCCGCTCGGCATCGGCGGCTTCACCGCGCCCCGTGCGCTCAGCACCCGCAACGACGATCCCGCAACGGCCTCGCGCCCGTGGGACAAGGACCGCGACGGCTTCGTGCTGGGCGAGGGTGCCGGCGTGCTGGTGCTCGAGGAGTACGAACACGCCAAGGCGCGCGGCGCCAAGATCTACGCCGAAGTCGCCGGCTTCGGCCTGACGGGCGATGCGTATCACATGACCGCGCCCGACGTCGACGGCCCGCGCCGTTCGATGGCCATGGCGCTGTCGAACGCAGGCGTCAACGCCGACCAGGTGCAATACCTGAACGCGCACGGCACTTCCACGCAGATCGGCGACGTCAACGAGACCAATGCGGTCAAGCTGGCGTTCGGCGATCACGCGAAGAAGCTCGTCGTCAATTCGACCAAGTCCATGACCGGCCACCTGCTGGGCGGCGCGGGCGGCATCGAATCGGTGTTCACGGTGATGGCGCTGCACGAGCAGAAGAGCCCGCCGACCATCAACATCTTCAACCAGGATCCGGAGTGCGATCTCGACTACTGCGCCAACGAGGCGCGCGATCTGAAGATCGACGTCGCGGTCAAGAACAACTTCGGCTTCGGCGGCACCAACGGTACGCTGGTGTTCAAGCGCGCTTGAGCATTGCTCTGCCATGCACAGCGCGCCGTCGGTGACCTACCCGGTGGGGCGCTCGCGTGGCGCGACCCGGATTCTTGTCGTTCTCTGGGCCCTCGGGGCCATCTGTGCGGGCGCATCCTGCTATCTCTTCGATAGCGTCGGATGGCGCCAGCTGCTGCTGGTTCTCAGTGTCGGTTTCGCGGGTGTGGCTGCGGGCTTCGGTCTGCGGCAGGAGGGTGCGGGCGTCCTGCATTTCGACGGCCTCTACTGGTCGCTGACGGGTGGCCGCGCCACTCGCGCCGTACATGCCGCCCAGATATTCGTGGCGCTCGATTTCCAGTCCCTGATGCTGGTGCGGCTCAACGAGCCGGGGCGTGCCCGCCGCTGGATCTGGATCGAGCAGCGGGCCATGCCGGAGCGCTGGCGCGACCTGCGCCGCGCGGTATATTCGCGCCCCCCGTCCGCGGCACCCGCGGCCGACACCTGGCGTGCGACCGCTCCGGCCGACGCGCCCTGAACCTTCGTCGATGACCACTTCCCCGCCCGTGCCGCCGGATTCCGGCCTGACCGACGCGCCCGCCGTGGCGCCGCGTCCGGGCGAGGTCGACTTCCAGCTGGTCCAGCGCACGGTCGCCGGGGACCAGAAGGCGTTCGAGCTGCTGGTCATCAAGTACCAGCGCCGCATCGAACGCCTGATCGGGCGGATGGTGCGCGATGTCGACCTGATCGAGGACATCGCGCAGGAAACCTTCATTCGCGCGTACCGGGCCCTGCACCAGTTCCGCGGCGAGGCGCAGTTCTATACCTGGCTCTACCGGATCGCCGTCAACACCGCAAAGAAGGCGCTGGTGGACATGAAGCGCGATCCGACTGTCTCCGAGGCGGCCCTGAGGCCTTCTTCCGAGGACGATGATGAAACTTACCGTCCTGGAAACGAACCAACCAGCGACGAAACCCCCGAATCGGTCATGGCGGCGAACGAAATCGCCGGTGCCGTCGAGGCAGCCATGGAAGCGCTTCCCGCCGAGCTGCGGCAGGCAGTCACGCTGCGCGAAATCGAGGGCATGAGTTACGAAGAGATTGCCGAGGTCATGGATTGCCCCATCGGCACGGTGCGTTCGCGTATTTTCCGGGCGCGCGAGGCCATTTCGGCCAGGGTCAAGCCGTTGCTGGACAACCAGTCCGGCAAGCGTTGGTAAGTAAGCAGGTGAATGAAATGAATCAGACGATGACGGTTCGGGAACAGGTGTCCGCACTTGCGGATGGTCATTTGCAGGGTGAGGCGTTCGCGCAGGCGATCGACGCTGTCTGCGCCGAAGGCGAATCGCGTGCGACCTGGCAGGCCTACCACGTGGTGGGCGACGTGCTGCGTTCCGGTTCCCATTCGCCGTGCAGCGACACCTCCGCGTTCCTGGCGCGCTTCCAGCAGCGGCTGGCAGCGGAGCCGGTGATGGTGACTCCGGTATCGGAGCCCGTCGCAGTGCCGGTGGCGGTGCCCGTGCAGCGCAGGGCGGAAGCGGCGAACGAGCCGGTGTTCCGCTGGAAGCTGGTGGCGGGCGCAGCATCGCTGATGGCCGTTGCCGCCATCAGCTGGACTCTGGTCGGCAATGGCTCGGCCGTGCAACAGGGCGGTGCGCAGTTGGCTTCCGTCCAGCAGCAACAGCAGCCGGCCGTCAATTCGGTGCTGGCTGCGGCTGCGGTCAATGGTCCGCAGGCGGCGAGCAATACGCTGACCCCGACGCGCGTGATCGTGGGCAACGGCAACCCGCAGGTGATGCTGCGTGATCCCCGTCTCGATCAACTTCTCGAAGCGCACCAGCAGGCTGGCGGTGCCTCGCAAATGCCTTCCGGCTTCCTGCGCAATGCCACTTTCGAGGGCCCGACGCGCTGAGCGCGCGCACCCGTAGCCGCCCGTAATGACCGTTCCGATGCCGATCTCCGCACGCGCCTTCGTGCTTGTGTTTGCCGCTTTCTGCCTGGCGCAGGCTGCCACCGCGCAGACCCGCTCGAGCACTGCGAATGCGAAGAGCGCGGCAACGGCGCAGACGGACGAGCCGCCGGCGATGAGCGTGACCGAGTGGCTGCAGCGCATGCACACCGGCGCACGGCAGCGCAACTACGTGGGCACCTTCGTCGTGTCGGCGCCGGGCGGGGATCTGTCGAGCGCGCGCATCTGGCACGTGCGCGATGGCGAGCACCAGATCGAGCGCATCGAGGCTCTGTCGGGGCCGCCGCGTTCGACCTTCCGGCGCAACCGCAACGTCATGACCTTCCTGCCGGAGGCCAAGGTGGTGAAGGTCGAGAAGCGCGAGAACCTCGATCTCTTCCCCAACCTGCCGGACAAGCCCGATTCGTCCATCGGCGATTTCTACGACGTGCGCGCGATCGGCAAGGACCGTGTCGCCGGCTTCGATGCCGACGTAGTGCAATTGGTGCCTCATGACGGGCTGCGCTTCGGCTACCGGATCTGGAGCGAGCGCCGCTCCGGCCTGGTGGTGAAGCTGCAGACCGTCGACAGCGACTCCCGCGTGGTGGAGCAGTCGGCGTTTTCCGAGCTGCAACTCGACGCGCCGGTGAAGGCGCAGGCGCTCGCCCAGATGATGTCCAACACGTCGGGCTACCGCATCGAGAAGCTCGAGCTGGAGCGCAGCAACGCGCAGGACGAAGGCTGGACCCTGCGCACGCCCGTGGCCGGATTCAAGCCTCGAAGCTTCTTCCGTCGCCCTGTGGCAGGTGACGACGGCGGCGGCAAGTCGAAGCAGGATGCGGGCACGGTCCAGTGGACCTTCTCCGACGGACTCGCTTCGGTGTCGCTCTTCATCGAACGCTACGACCCGGCGCGCGCGCCGCGTGATGGCGTGCTGACCATCGGCGCGACCAACGCCATCCGCCGTCGCCTGCCCGAGCCGGCCAGCGACTGGTGGCTGACGGCAGTCGGCGAGGTGCCGCAGCAGACGCTCAATGCATTCGCCCAGAGCCTCGCGCGAACGCGCTGATTCGCCGGCAGGCAGATCGCACGGGCGCCGATTGCGCTGAACCAAGCACTCGGCGCAGACTCATAGCACTTGTTTTTCAGCCGCTCTGTTCTTTTGAAAGAAAACCGATGATCTTCAAAGTCGAGGGACACAAGCTTCGTTCCGGTCTGCTGGCTTTCGCGCTCGCCCTGACGGCTGGCGCCACTTTCCTTCCGGTCGAGCCGGTCCACGCGCAGACACGCACGCTGCCCGACTTCACCGATTTGGTCGATCAGGTCGGCCCTTCCGTGGTCAACATCCGTACTGTCGAGAAGGTCGCGCAGCGCGGCGGCAACGGCGAGATGGACGAGGAAATGCAGGAGTTCTTCCGCCGCTTCTTCGGCCAGCCCCTGCCGGGCCAGCCGCGGCAGGGGCCGCGCCAGAATCGTCCGCAGCCTCAGGAGGAAGAGCGCCCGCGCGGCGTCGGCTCCGGCTTCATCCTCACGCCCGACGGCTACGTGATGACCAACGCGCACGTGGTCGAGGACGCGTCCGAGGTGCTGGTCACGCTGCCGGACAAGCGCGAGTTCAAGGCAAAGATCGTCGGTGCCGACAAGCGCACCGACGTCGCCGTCGTCAAGATCGAAGCGACCGGGCTGCCCGCGGTGAAGGTCGGCGACATCTCCAAGCTGCGCGTGGGCGAGTGGGTGATGGCCATCGGCTCTCCCTTCGGCCTCGAGAACACCGTCACTGCCGGCATCGTGAGCGCCAAGCAGCGTGACACAGGCGAATACCTGCCGTTCATTCAGACGGACGTGGCCATCAATCCCGGCAACTCGGGCGGCCCGCTGATCAACATGCGCGGCGAGGTGGTCGGCATCAACAGCCAGATCTACTCGCGCTCGGGTGGCTTCATGGGCATCTCGTTCTCGATCCCGATCGACGAAGCGATCCGCGTGAGCGACCAGCTGCGCACCTCGGGCCGCGTCTCGCGTGGCCGCATCGGCGTGCAGATCGACCAGGTCACCAAGGACGTGGCCGAGGCCATCGGCCTGGGCAAGGCGCAGGGCGCGCTGGTGCGAGGCGTCGAGGCCGGTTCGCCGGGCGAGAAGGCCGGTGTCGAGCCGGGCGACGTCATCACCAAGTTCGACGGCAAGCCCATCGAGAAGCCGAGCGACCTGCCGCGTCTGGTGGGCAACACCAAGCCGGGCACCAAGAGCACGCTCACGGTGTTCCGCCGTGGCGCCTCGCGCGATCTCAACGTGACCATTGCAGAGATCGAGCCCGACAAGCCAAGCAAGCGCGCGAGCGATCGCGACGAGCAGGCGCAGAAGCCGCCGGCATCCGCCGCCGCCAAGTCGCTGGGCCTGACCGTGAGCGACCTCACCGATGCACAGAAGAAGGAGCTGAAGGTGAAGGGCGGCGTGAAGGTCGATGCCGCCAGCGAAGCCGCGGCCCGTGCGGGTCTGCGCGAGGGCGACATCATCATGGCGGTCGGCAATACCGACGTGTCGAATGCGCGCGAATTCGAGTCCGCCGTTGCCAAGTCCGACAAGAGCAAGTCGCTCAGCATCCTGTTCCGCCGCGGCGATTGGGCGCAGTACGCGCTGATCCGGCAGACACGCTGATCCGGCCCTGGCGTCAAGTGGCCCCACCCGGCAGTCGGGTTTGGGGCCGTTTTTTTGAGGTGTTTACGACGTTCCGACGCCGGCCTCTAAAAAAATCATAGGCCTCGAAAACGCCGGTTTTTGTTTGCGATCACTAACTTTTAGAAGGGCTAAGGACGGATTTCGGTAGAATAGGGCACTCTCGGCGGCTGGTCGGCGCATAAGGAGTCGCCCGACCTTCACCATGCGAGATGTCAGATAGCAGTCCACCGGTGCTCCACAGATCGCCCACAAGTTGTTCAGTAACTGCTTCACTGATCCTGTTGATAACCTGTTCATATCTTTGATGTTGTGGACCTGCAACGACCCCTTTGGACCCTGTTCCCGGATGTACGCGCTTCCCTTTTTGCCTACAATGAAGCTCCAACTACTGCAGTTGCCATTGCTTGTTGGTTCAGGGCGCGTCTCCAGAAGACGCGCCCTTTTTTCTTGCCTGTAGCACTCTGCGTACGAGCCAATTCAAGTACTTAAGCGTTCCCGTTGATGAATCACATCAGAAATTTTTCGATCATTGCGCACATCGACCATGGCAAGTCGACGCTCGCAGACCGTTTGATCCAGCGTTGCGGCGGCCTCGCGGAGCGCGAGATGGAAGCGCAGGTTCTCGACTCGATGGACATCGAAAAAGAGCGTGGGATAACCATCAAGGCCCAGACCGCCGCGCTGCAGTACAAGGCACGCGATGGGCAGGTCTACAACCTCAATCTGATCGACACGCCGGGCCACGTCGACTTCTCGTATGAAGTGAGCCGTTCGTTGTCGGCATGCGAAGGCGCGCTGCTCGTCGTCGATGCATCGCAAGGCGTCGAAGCGCAGACGGTGGCCAACTGCTACACCGCGCTCGATCTCGGTGTCGAAGTGGTGCCGGTGCTCAACAAGATGGACCTGCCGCAGGCCGACCCCGACAACGCGAAGGCGGAGATCGAGGACGTGATCGGCATCGACGCGTCCGATGCGATTCCCTGTTCCGCGAAGACCGGCATGGGCATCGACGAGATCCTCGAGGCGATCGTCGCCAAGGTGCCTCCGCCGCGCGGCAATCCCGATGCAGCGCTGCGCGCGATGATCATCGACAGCTGGTTCGATGCCTACGTCGGCGTCGTCATGCTGGTGCGCGTGGTCGACGGCCGCCTCGCCAAGGGCGAGCGCATCAAGATGATGGCTTCGGGCGCAACGTACAACGCCGACAACCTCGGCGTGTTCACGCCCCACACCGAGCCGCGCCAGTCGCTCGAAGCGGGCGAGGTGGGCTTCATCATCGCCGGCATCAAGGAGCTGCAGGCGGCGAAGGTCGGCGACACTGTCACGCTGATCCGCGCTGGCACCGGCGGTGCGGCCGCCACCGCCAGCGAGCCTCTGCCGGGCTTCAAGGAAATCCAGCCGCAGGTGTTCGCGGGTCTCTACCCGACCGAAGCAAGCGAGTACGACTCGCTGCGCGACGCGCTGGAGAAGCTCAAGCTCAACGACTCCTCGCTGCACTACGAGCCCGAGGTGAGCCAGGCGCTCGGCTTCGGCTTCCGCTGCGGCTTCCTCGGCCTGCTGCACATGGAAATCGTGCAGGAGCGCCTGGAGCGCGAGTTCGACCAGGACCTGATCACGACCGCGCCGAGCGTGGTCTACCAGGTGGTCAAGAACGACGGCGAAGTGATCATGGTCGAGAACCCGTCCAAGATGCCCGACGTGGGCAAGATGGCGGAAATCCGCGAGCCGATCGTCACCGTGCACCTGTACATGCCGCAGGAATACGTGGGCTCCGTCATGACGCTGGCCAACCAGAAGCGCGGCGTGCAGATGAACATGGCCTACCACGGCCGCCAGGTCATGCTGACCTACGAGATGCCGCTCGGCGAGATCGTGCTCGACTTCTTCGACAAGCTCAAATCGGTGAGCCGCGGCTACGCCTCGATGGACTACGAGTTCAAGGAGTACCGCGCCTCCGACGTGGTGAAGGTCGACATCCTGCTCAACGGCGACAAGGTCGACGCGCTGTCGATCATCGTGCACCGTTCCCAGTCGCAGTACCGCGGCCGGGCGGTGGCTTCGAAGATGCGCGAGATCATTTCGCGGCAGATGTTCGACGTGGCGATCCAGGCCGCCATCGGGGTCAACATCATTGCGCGTGAGACAATCAAGGCCCTTCGCAAGAACGTTCTGGCGAAGTGCTACGGCGGCGACATCACCCGCAAGAAGAAGCTGCTCGAGAAGCAGAAGGCGGGCAAGAAAAGAATGAAGCAGATCGGCTCCGTCGAGGTCCCGCAAGAGGCCTTCCTCGCCATTCTGCAAGTCGAAGACTGATCGAAAAATGGCATTCATCACCTCCTTGGTCCTCGCGGCCTTCGCCGCCTATGTCGGCGCCTGGTACTTCAACATGATCGAAGGCAACTTCGCCTTGCTGTTGTTCGTTGCCACGGTTGTCACCGGCATCTACTGGCTGGCCGAGCGCTTCTACTTCCTGCCCCGTCGCGAGCAGGCGGCCGCAAAGCTGGAGTCCTCGCTGATCGACCGCAATGCGCGCCTGGCCGAGCAGGGCATCAAGCAGGTCGACACGGCCGACGCGAAGGCGAGCGAGCGCCTGCTGATGCAGCCCTGGTGGCTCGACTGGACCGCCGGCCTGTTCCCGGTGATCCTGGTGGTGTTCCTGCTGCGCTCGTTCCTCTACGAGCCTTTCAAGATCCCGTCGGGCTCGATGATGCCCACGCTGCTGACCGGCGACCTGATCCTGGTCAACAAGTTCACCTACGGCCTGCGCCTGCCGGTCGTCAACACCAAGATCACCGAAGGCACGCCGCTGGCGCGCGGCGACGTGGTGGTGTTCCGCTACCCGCCCAAGCCGAGCATGGACTACATCAAGCGCGTGGTCGGCATTCCCGGCGACGAGGTGGCTTACCTGAACAAGAAGCTCACGATCAACGGCCAGCCGGTTTCCAAGGCGCCGGCCGCCGACTACCTCGACAGCGAGTCGATGCGCCTGCTCAAGCAGTACGACGAGAAGCTGGGCGACAAGGAGCACAAGATCCTCAACGACGAAACCACGCCGTCGTTCATTCCCGGCGCCGGCGGCTTCAACTTCCCGGGCATCGAGAACTGCCGCTACACGGCCGAAGGGGTGGTCTGCAAAGTACCCCCCGGCAGCTATTTCATGATGGGCGACAACCGCGATAATTCGGCCGACTCGCGTTTCTGGGGCTTCGTGCCGGACAAGAACGTCGTGGGCAAGGCTTTCTTCGTCTGGATGAACTTCGGCGACCTGGGACGCATCGGTCCGTTTCAATAAACAAGCATTCATCGGCAAGCATAGTTCGAGGGGTATGAGGGCATGAGAGCACATCGGTCCGTTCGCAGCAGGGCTGCGCAGCAACGTGGCATTTCGTTCATCGGCTTGGTGTTCGTCGCGGCCGTGCTCGGGTGCCTGGGCGTGGTCATCGCGCAGGTCATCCCGACGCTGATCGAGTGGCAGGCCATCGATAAGGCCGCCAACAAGGCCAAGGAAGGCACGACCGTGCCCGAGGTGCGCGCCATCTTCGATCGCGCCCAGGCCATCGACGACTTCAAGTCGGTCAGCGGCAAGGACCTCGAAATCAAGAAGGTCGGCGACAAGGTGGTCGTGTCGTACTCGTACGAGCGCGAGATTCCGCTCTTCGGCCCGGCCTACCTGACGCTCAAGTACAAGGGCGAATCCCGCTGAACACGGCGCCTAAAAAGGTGGACGGCAGCCTCGCCGCATTGCAGGCGCGCCTGCAGCACACCTTCTCCGATCCGCGGCTGCTGCAGCTCGCGCTCACGCACCGCAGCTTCTCGGCCGATCACAACGAGCGCCTCGAGTTTCTCGGCGACTCGGTGCTGAACCTGGCGGTATCGCACCTGCTGTACATGCGCCTGTCGGCCCTGCCAGAGGGCGACCTGTCGCGCGTGCGGGCCAATCTCGTCAAGCAGGACACCCTGCACCGCCTGGCGGTGGGGCTGGCGCTGTCGCCGCTGCTGCGGCTCGGCGAGGGCGAGGCGCGTTCGGGAGGGCCGAACCGGCCGTCGATCCTGGCCGACGCGCTCGAGGCGTTGATCGGCGCGGTGTATCTGGATGCCGGCTTTGCCGCCGCCCAGGCGCTGGTGCACCGGCTCTACGAGTCGGTCGAGATCAACCCGCGCATGGAAGCCGCGGCCAAGGACCCCAAGACCGAATTGCAGGAATGGCTGCAGGGTCACAAAATGAAGCTGCCGGTGTACCGCGTGGCCGCCACATTGGGCGCGGCACACAAGCAGACTTTCGATGTCGAGTGCGAAGTGCCCGAGCTGGGCTTTCGCGAACGCGGCATCGGCGGCTCGCGCCGCGCCGGCGAGCAGGCGGCGGCCGCTGCCATGTTGATCCGGCTCAAGGCACGCGGCGCCGCGTGAAATCAGAATGAACGATGCTATCAATCCCGTAGCGGAACCCGAAGACGCCGCAAGCGGCGAGGGCGCCGCTGGTCCCCAGCACTGCGGTCTCATCGCCATCGTCGGCAAGCCCAACGTGGGCAAGTCGACGCTGCTCAACGCGCTGGTCGGCCAGAAGATCAGCATCACCTCGCGCAAGGCGCAGACCACGCGCCACCGCATCACCGGCATGCGCACGCTGGGCGCCACCCAGTACGTGTTCGTCGACACGCCGGGCTTCCAGACCCTGCATGCCAACGCGCTGAACAAGTCGCTCAACAAGACCGTGCAGGGCGCGGTCGGCGACGTGGACCTGATCCTGTTCGTGGTCGAGGCCGGCAGCTTCACGCAGGCCGACGAGCGCGTGCTCAAGCTGCTCGGCAAGGGCATTCCCACGGTGCTGCTGGCCAACAAGCTGGACAACGTGCACCGTCGCGGCGACATCGCGCCCTGGCTCAAGAGCATGCAGGAGAAGCACGAGTTCGCCGAATACGTGCCGATGTCGGCCAAGAACCCGAAGGACGTCGAGCGCCTGTTCGGCATCTGCGAGAAGTACCTGCCCGAACAGCCCTGGTTCTACGACGAGGACGAGCTGACCGACCGCAGCGAGAAGTTCCTCGCCGGCGAGCTGGTGCGCGAGAAGCTGTTCCGCCTCACCGGCGACGAGCTGCCCTACACCTCGACCGTCGTCATCGACAAGTTCGAGGAGGAGCCGCCGCAGAAGAAGGGCCAGAAGCGCCTGCTGCGCATCGCCGCCACCATCGTGGTCGAGCGCGACGGCCACAAGGCCATGGTGATCGGCGACAAGGGCGAGCGCATCAAGCGCATCGGCATGGAAACCCGCGTCGAGCTCGAGAAGCTGGCCGACGCCAAGGTGTTCCTCGAGCTGTGGGTGAAGGTGCGCTCGGGCTGGGCCGACGACGAAGCCCGCGTCCGCTCGTTCGGCTATGAATGAATAGGCAAACCCCCAGGCTTGCTCGCTTCGCGTAGCCGCCAACCCCCTTGCCGGGGGCAACGCCCGCGGCCAGGCAAAGCCGGTCCCGCAGTTTTTGCCGGCCTCAACCCTCGATGCCTCATTGCGCTCTGACATGGCCACCCACCGCGTTTCGCACGAGCCGGCTTACGTCCTCCACCGCTACGACTGGAGCGAGTCGAGCCTGATCCTCGAAGTCTTCACCCGCCACCACGGGCGCATCGCGCTCGTGGCCAAGGGGGCGAAGCGGCCGAGCTCCAACTTCCGGCCGGTGCTGCTGCCGCTGCAGCCCCTGCAGGTCAACTACGGCGGCGACGCCGAGATCCGCACGCTCAAGGGCGCCGAATGGATGGGCGGGCACGTCATGCCGACCGGCGAGGCGCTGCTGTCGGGCTACTACGTCAACGAGCTGCTGCTGCGCCTGCTGGCGCGGGACGATGCCCATGAGGCGCTGTTCGACGCCTACGCCGGGGTCGTCCAGGTGCTCGCGAGCGAGCACGCCGGCGCCCAGGCCGCGACCCAGGCGGCCGCGCTGCGGGCCTTCGAACTGCTGCTGCTGCGCGAAGTCGGCCTGCTGCCCTCGCTCGACGCCCAGACTCTCACGCTGGAACCGCTTGCCGCCGAAGAGCGCTACAGCCTCGTGCCCGAGGCCGGCCTGCGCCAGGCCGGTGACGACGAGGCCGCGCTGGCCGGTGCCGACTGGCTCGCCCTGCAGGCCGTGCTGGACGACCGCGCCCCATTTACTGCCACATTGCGTGAAATTGCCACCATGAGCGCCGGCGGCAACAGTGCCCTGAGAAACCAGCTGCGCGCACTGCTCAACTACCATTGCGGCGTGTCCACGCTGCGCACGCGGCAAATGATGAGAGACCTGCAAGCACTATGAGCACTCCGGGCCAAGCCGGCACCACCGCCGCCACCTCGCTGTCCGTCAACCTCAACAAGGTCGCCCTGGTGCGCAACACGCGCCACCTGGGCATTCCGAGCGTGGTGAAGGCCGCGCAGGCCTGCCTGGCGGCCGGCGCGCACGGCATCACGGTGCACCCGCGCCCGGATGCCCGCCACATCCGCGCGCACGACGTGAGCGACCTTTCCGCACTGCTCGCGAAGGACTGGCCGGGCGTCGAGTTCAACATCGAGGGCAATCCCTTCCAGAACCTGATGGACTTCGTGCGCACGCTGAAGCCGCACCAGGCCACCTTCGTGCCCGACAGCGAGACCCAGTCGACCAGCGACCACGGCTGGACCTTCCCCGACGACGCCGAGCGTCTGCGCCCCCTGATCGCCGAAGCCAAGGCCCTGGGCGTGCGCGTCAGCCTGTTCATGGACCCGATTCCCGAGATGATGGCCGCCGTCAAGGCCGTGGGCGCCGACCGGGTCGAGCTCTACACCGAAGGCTACGCGGCCTCTCGCGGCACCCCGAACGAGCAGGCAGTGCTCGCACGCTATGCCGAGTCGGCGCGCGCCGCCATCGCGGCGGGCCTGGGCGTCAATGCCGGGCACGACCTGAGCCGGGACAACCTCACGGCCTTCCTGCGCGCCGTGCCGGGTGTGCAGGAAGTGTCCATCGGCCATGCCTTCGTCGCTGACGCACTCGAGCTCGGCTACACGGCTGCCACGCGCGACTACCTGCGCTGCATCGCCGAGGCGCGCCAGCAGCAGCAACAGCAGCAACAACAATGAACGCCGGCGCCGCATGATCTACGGCATTGGCACCGACATCTGCGACCTGCGTCGCATCGCCGCGACCTTCGAGCGCCAGGGCGAGCGCTTTGCCCGCAAGGTGCTGAGCGACGCCGAATTCAAGGTCTGGCAGGCCCGCAGCGCGCGCTGGCCGAAGCGCGGCCTGAGCTACCTGGCGACCCGCTTCTCCGCCAAGGAGGCCTTCAGCAAGGCCATCGGGCTGGGCATGCGCATGCCCATGAGCTGGCGCCTGTGCGAGATCGCCAACCTGCGCAGCGGCAAGCCCGTCATCGTGCTGCATGGCGGCCTGAAGGACTGGTTCGAGGCCCAGGGCCTCACCGCCCACGTGACCGTGACCGACGAAACCGAATACGCCGCGAGCTTCGTGGTGGTGGAGAAGATATGACCGCCGGGCTTGCCGACCGCCCTCATGCGCCGCTGATCGTCGATGTCGCGGGCACCGAGCTCACCGCCGCCGACCGCCGCCGCCTCGCGGACCCGCTCGTCGGCGGTGTGATCCATTTCACCCGCAACTGGCAAAGCCGCGCGCAGATGACCGCGCTCAACGCCGAGATCAAGTCGATCCGACCCGACATGCTGATCTGCGTCGACCACGAGGGCGGGCGGGTGCAGCGCTTTCGCACCGACGGCTTCACCCATTTGCCGTCGATGCGCGCGCTCGGCGAGCTCTGGATGCGCGACGCCATGCGCGCCACCCAGGCCGCCACGGCCGTGGGGCAGGTGCTCGCAGGCGAACTGCGCGCCTGCGGCGTCGACTTCAGCTTCGCGCCGGTGCTCGACCTCGACTACGGCGGCAGCAGCGTGATCGGCAACCGCAGCTTCCACCGCGACCCGCGCGTGGTCGCGCTGCTGGCCAAGAGCGTGATGCACGGCATGTTGCAGATGGGCATGCGCAACTGCGGCAAGCACTTTCCGGGGCACGGCTTCGTGCAGGCCGACTCGCACGTCGAGATCCCGGTGGACAAGCGCGGCCTCAAGGCCATCCTGGCCGACGATGCGAAGCCGTACGACTGGCTGTCGGGCTCGCTCGCGGCCGTGATGCCGGCGCACGTGATCTACCCGAAGGTCGACAAGCGGCCGGCGGGGTTTTCGTCGAAGTGGCTCGGCGAGATCCTGCGAAAGCGCTTCGGTTTCGATGGGGCAGTGTTCAGCGACGACCTGAGCATGGAAGCGGGGCGCTACATCGATGGCGAGCTGCTCAGTTTTACCGATGCGGCGCTGGCGGCGCTGGAGGCCGGGTGCGACATGGCGCTGCTGTGCAATCAGAGCATCGGCGAAGGCGCGCCGCTCGATGAATTGCTGCAGGGCTTCGCTGCGGCCAGGGATGCGGGGCGCTGGGTTGGCAATCCGGACAGCGAAACGCGCCGTCGGGCCTTGCTTCCCGATACGGCCGCACCGTCGTCATGGGACGCTCTTGCAGGCTCGACCCGGTACAGCGGCGCCAGGCGCACCCTGTCGCGCGATGGCCTGACGGAATAGACGCGCATGCCGCTGTGCCTCAGTTTCTTCCCGCGCAAGGACGAGGCCGTGTTGCGCAATCACGCGCACTATTGCCGCCTGTTCGGCTATCCGCACCAATGGATCGAGGCCGACCGCATTCGCCACCCGGCGTTGCGTGACAGTACGAAATACGGGCAGATTCTTCGCCATCTGCGCGAGCTGCCCGAGAACGACTGGCTTCTGTTCCTCGATGGCGATTCGGTGGTGTTCCACGCGGTTGCCATCGAAGCGCTGATGCAAGGCCGGGACTCGCTTTTCGTCGAGGGCCCGCCCAGCGGCGATCGGCCCGGTCCGGCAATGACCAACATGATGGTGCTGCGCAATACGCCCGCCAATCGGGCCATGCTGCTCGGACTGATGGACGATGCGGGCAATGTCGTCGCACTGGTGAGCCGCGCCATCGATGAAGCCGCCCGGTTGCGCCCGGCCGGCCTGCTTGGATGCAACGCGATGGCCGGTGACATCTATGTCAATGTCTCGTGGCGCATTCCGCAGTGGTTCCTGGCGCGCGTCTTCGTCGTCAATCTCGGGCCGCAGCCCATCGTGGCGCCGGAAGGCGGGTGGCGCGATGCGCTGCTTCACGACCAGACCCTGCAGGACCTGCTCGTGGCGCAGGTCAACAATGCGCTGATCCACGGCCAGCCCGTGTTGCAGCCCGCAGCCTATCCGGCGTTGTCGGAAGAGCCGATGTCGAGCTACAACGCCGGCGCCGACATAGCTTTCGTCACGCTCTACACGCATCACGTCGGCAGCTACGCGCGAGTGTCCGAGCACAACGTGAAGCGCTACTGCGACAGGCACGGCTACGCGTACCACGTGTACCGCGCCATTCCCGAGGCGATCGACACCGGCATCGGTGGGTCGTGGGTGCGCAGCTGGCTTCTGCAGCAGCACATCGCGCACCACAAGTGGGTGATCTGGATCGACGCCGACGTGCTTTTCCTCAACCAGAGTCGCCGGATCGACGCCTTGCTCGAAGGGCGCGAACTGCTGCTTGCGAAGGATGTGGGCGGCTGGGCCTTCAATTCGGGTGTGATGGGTTTCCTGAACACCGAGGGCAACGCCGAACTGCTGGCACGTATCTGGCAGCGCATCGGCGAGGTCGACGACAAGTCGGCGGTCTACAGCAGCCAGGGCGATCAGTACTACACCAATGAGGTGCTGTCCGGAGCAGGGCTGGTGGACGAGCGTGCCGTCGTCGACAACCTGAGCATCAACACGCCGCCGCACCTGGCCTCCGACGAGACTCTGCTGGTGCACTTCATCAATCTCGACGAGCCTTACCGTTCGGCCTACATGGCCTCGATGGATGCGCTCTCGCAGCGCCTGCGCTAGCTGGCCGCAGCCGGCTCCAGCCTGAAGACCCGCACCGGCAACTCGCCGGACGCGGGAGCGAGGAACTGGGCGATCTCGGGCACCGTGAACTGGCGCTCCAGCCATGCCTTGTCCGCCAGGCCTGCATTGAAGAAGATCCGGAGCAGCCGCAAGGCTTCGTGCCGCAGCGCGCGTGTCAGCGTTTCATGCTCGACCAGTTGCAGCTCCGACGCGGCGGAGGGTCTGAAGCTTGCGCGCGCGAGGATCAGCAGCAGTCTTTCGGCGAAGTCGAGAACCGGTGGCCAGTACAGGTCGTACAGCCTGGCGATCTCCTGCACATGCTCGACGCTCGATTGGGGCAGCAGGTAGGCCAGTACCAGCGCGCGCGCCCGCGAGGCCAGGGTTGCCGCGCGGGCCGTGTCGACGATGGTGGCCGGCGCGACCGGCTTGTGAAGAAGCTCGGGAATCACGGCAAAGCGCGCACCGGCGGCTGCACTCTTGCACAGCATGTGGAAGTCGTCGTGCACCGTGAACTCGGGGTCGTGGCGCACGCCGCTGCGTTCCAGGAAACTGCGACGCACCATGCAGGCCGACAGCAGCAGCGGGCGCGAGCCGAAGAACTCCACGAGGATGTCCTGATGCCGCTCGGAGAACTCGAACGGGCCTTCGTGCGTCTCGCACCAGCTGCCGACGATGTCGACGTCGGAGCAAGCCTCGAGCAGGGCGGCCTGGCGCTGCAGGCGCTCCGCTGCGGGAACGTCGCCGACGTCGGCGAAGACGATGTAGTCGCCCTGCGCCTGCGCCAATGCAAGGTTGCGAGCGGTGGAGCGGTCGCATGCGAAAGGAAGCGAGAGCAGGCGGGAACTGGCGAGGCCTGATCTCGCCAGCATGGCTTCAAGACCATCGACGCCAGCTTCGGCGACCAGCACGAGGTGGATTGCCACAGCGCTCTGGGCTGCCCAGGCCTGGAGGCTCTGCTCCAGGCTCTGCGGCGAATCTCCGGCCAACAGGCAGACGGTGACGCGTGGCAGTGTCGGCGCGGGCACGAAGCGGTCGGGTTGTTGCGCGCGCCAGCTCAGGAAGCGCTCGATGGCTGGCCCTACCAGCGGAGGCGCGAAGGCGCGGACGAACACATCCAGGCCTTCACGTTCGAGCCTCGCGCGGCGAGGCGCATCGGCAAGCAACTGCTCGATCGTCTCGATGAGCTTTTCGTAGGGCGCGCCAACCACCGCCTTGCGGATCGAGGCTTCGATCTCGCTGTCGGGGTAGAGCTCGCAGACCACGGCCTTGCGGTGCCTCAACAGGATCGACAGCCGTGGCACTTCGACGATGCGTGATTCTTCCCAGTTGTGGAGATTGAGCACGATCTTCGCGCGGCGCATGAAACCGTTGCGTTCCTCCAGCGTCCAGGCCCGGCCCCGGTTGACCTCGACCCGCAGTCCGCGCGCCATCAGGCCCTCGAGGATGTCGATGCGCCGGCGCGTCAGCGAGCCGAAGAAGACGATGTCGATGTCCTGCTGCTCGTCGGGAAGGATGTCCTCCAGCGGCAGGATTGCCGCGGCTTCAGGCTCCCAGCCGAGCGCGACATAGTCCGCGTTGCGATAGCCGAGCTGGCGATGCCGCTGGAAATTCGTCTTGCTGTATTCCCAGAGGTAGCAGCGCTTGAGAACGTCGAGGTAGCGATCGTTCCATGCATGTGTGCCATGCACCATCGGCTCGAAGTTGACGACGATGCAATCAGGGTGATGCTGTTCGATGTGCTCCCACGGGACATCCCAGAAAAAGAACAGGATGTTGATTTCCCCGGGCTCGATGTAGCAGTGGGTGAAGCGGGTCGGGTAGCCGAGGCGTTCTGCCGCCAACCTGAAGGCCTCGACGATGTCGCCGCAGGTCTCGTGCGAGGACAGCGACGTGAAATTGAGCCGGGGCAGTGTCGTCATAGGGCGGTGCCCGTCCGGTTCAGTAGTGGCCCAGCACGTTGACCTTGTGGTAATGGTCCTTCAACGCGGCATGCAGCTGCAGTGCCTGCGCGCGGGTTTCTTCGCCAGCCTCCTTGCCCACGCCGAAGAAGTAAAGGTCGTGGCTGCTGCGGTCTTCGAAGAATCCCCACACAGAGAACCAGGCGTCGTGCTGGAGCAGGTCCGTGAAGTCGGAGGCAGCGAGATTCCGGTAGTAGTTCTGGCTCTTGTCGATGGTCAGCGGCGAATCGGAGGGGTTGAACTCCACGGTGCCGTGCTGGCGCCGGCCCGGGGTCGCGCAGGTCATGACGACGAGGCCGTCTTCCTTCACCAGCCGCAGCATGTTGAGCCAGGTCTTCTTCCACTGGGGGTTGTGCTCCATCGCCTCGCACGAGATCACGACATCCGTGCCGTTCGCGGCGCCGCCATAGTTTTCACCGTGGCAGACGAGATCGACGTCCGGGCCTTCCCCTACATCGAGTCCCAGGTAGTTGCAGTCCTGGAAGAACTCACGGACCGAGCCGTTGAGGTTGAGGCTGCCGATCTCGATCACCGCCCGCGCACTGAAATAGGACGGCAGGAACTGCTTCACGCCGGCGACGAAGAACCTTTGTTGGGGATGTGACATGGAACGTGGCTGCGTTGGATTGGCGTTGCGGCTGAAGCAAGGGGAACATGCCGGAACACCCGCTGCGCAAAGTCATTCCTCGCCGGGTGCGGAGGCAGTTGCTGCATTCGCCCACAAGCGCTTCCCGCCCATGCCCAAGTGCTCCAGATACAGTCGGAGATCGAACTCGAGGCGATGATAGTCCGGCTCCATATGCATGCACAGTGCATAGAACGCCTTGTCGTGCTCACGTTCCTTCATATGTGCCAACTCGTGCACAACAATCATCCTCAGCCACGCCAGCGGCACCTCCTTGAACAGGCTCGCCACCCGGATTTCGCGCTTGGCCTTGAGCTTGCCGCCCTGCACGCGCGACACCGTGGTGTGCGTGCCCAGGGCATTGCGGATCACGTGCAGCTTGTTGTCGAACATTACCTTCGACAGCGGCTCGGCCTTGCGCATGAACTCGCTCTTGAGCTCGGTCACGTACCCGTAGAGCGCCCGGTCGGTCTGGATGTCGTGCACGCCCTCCGGGTAGCGCTGGCCGAGCAGGGCGCCGAGCTTGTCCCCGGCGATCAGCTGTCGGACCTGTTCCAGCAGGGGCGCCGGATAGCCCGCCAGGTATTTCACCGTCAGGCCCCGACCTGCGTGCTGGCCGCGCAGGCCAGCCCCGTGGCCACGCCACCGAACAGGTCGCCCTCGACCAGGTTCACGCCCGCGAAGCTCCTGCGCAATGCGTGCTGGAACGGCCGCAGCGCGGAAGAACCGCCGGTGAGGTAGATCGCGTCGAGGTCGCCGCTGCGCAGGCCCGCGCGCTTGACGCAGGCGTGCGCGCATGCGATCACGTTTTCCAGCGGGGAGGCCAGCTGCTCTGCCATGTCGGCGGGGGAGAGCGAAACCGTCAGGCCGCGCTCGGCGCAGCCGAGGTCGATGGCCGTCGGCGCGTCGTTCAGTGACACGTCGATCTTGGCCGTTTCTACCGCGCTCGCGATGCGGTGGCCGTGGCGTTCCTCGAGCACGGCCATCAGCCGGTCGTGCAGCCGCGTGTCGCTGTAGCTGGTGCGCAGTTCCTTCGCCTGCCTCACTGCCTTGGCGGCGTAGAGCCAGTTGATCAGGTGCCACGAAGACAGTTCGAAGAACACCTTGCTGGGCACCTCGCGCCCCTGCGGGCCGTGGTGGCGGAAGCCGAATTGCGGCATCACGCGCTCGAGGTTCAGGCGCTGGTCGAAGTCGGTACCGCCGATGTGCACGCCGCTGGTGGCCAGCACGTCGTCGCTGCGATCCTCTCGCGCGGCACGCTCGGGGCCGACGCGCACGACGGTGAAGTCGGAGGTGCCGCCGCCGATGTCGACGATGAGCACGATCGACTCCTTGGCAACGCGCTGTTCGTAGTCGAAGGCGGCCGCGATGGGTTCGAGCTGGAACGCAATCTCGCGAAAGCCCGCGGCGCGCGCTGCGACGCGCAGGCTTTCCTCGGCACGCTCGTCGCGCTTGGGGTCGTCGTCCACGAAATGCACCGGGCGGCCGATCACCACGCGTTCGGGCATCTGGCCCAGCTCGCGGCTGGCGCGCACGGCCAGCTCGCGCAGGAAGCGGGCGATGATGTCCTCGAAGCTCACGAGGCCGTCGTGGATGGCCGTTTTCTCCTGCATCAGCGCGCTGCCGAGCAGGCTCTTGAGCGAGCGCATCAGGCGGCCTTCGGTGCCCGAGAGGTACTGGCCGATGGCGTCGCGGCCGAAGTGCGTCGTGCGGTCTTCGGCGTTGAAGAAGATCGCGGTGGGCAGGGTGGTAGCCGCGCCCTCGATGGGCAGCAGGCGTGCTTCGCCGTCGACCCGGCAGGCGACGGCGGAGTTGGAGGTGCCGAAGTCGATGCCGATCGTCGGCAACGACGACGGTGCCTTCACGATCAAGATTCCCTGCGCAGCGCCGGGAACAGGATCACGTCGCGGATGCTCGGCGAATCGGTCAGCAGCATCATCAGCCGGTCGATGCCGATGCCGCAGCCGCCGGTGGGCGGCATGCCGTATTCGAGGGCGCGCACGAAGTCGTGGTCGTAGTACATGGCCTCGTCGTCGCCGCTGTCCTTGGCGGCCACCTGCGCGTTGAAGCGCGCGGCCTGGTCCTCGGCGTCGTTCAGCTCGCTGAAGCCGTTGCCGAACTCGCGGCCGGTGATGTACAGCTCGAAGCGCTCGGTGACCTCGGGGCGCTCGTCGTTGGCGCGCGCCAGCGGCGAGATCTCGGTCGGGTGCTCCATGATGAAGGTCGGCTGCCAGAGCTTCTCTTCGACGGTTTCCTCGAAGTACATCACCTGCAGGCTGGCGAGGCTGCGCTGCGAGAGCTTGTCCTTCTCTTCGCTCAGGCCGATCTTGCGCAGGGCGTTGATGAGCCAGGCGCCGTCGTCGACACCGTCGCCCGCGTCGGTGTACTTCAGGATCGCTTCGCGGATCGTCAGACGCTCGAAGGGCTGCGTCAGGTCGACCGGCTTGCCCTGGTAGGTGAGCTGCTGCGTGCCCACGGCCTTGTCGGCGATGGTGCGGATCAGCGTCTCGGTGAAGTCCATCAGGTCGCGGTAGTTCCAGTAGGCCGCGTAGAACTCCATCATCGTGAACTCGGGGTTGTGCCGCACCGAGATGCCCTCGTTGCGGTAGCTCCGGTTGATCTCGAACACGCGCTCGAAGCCGCCGACGATCAGGCGCTTGAGGTACAGCTCGGGCGCGATGCGCAGGAACATCTCCTGGTCGAGCGCGTTGTGGTGCGTCTTGAAGGGCTTGGCGTTCGCGCCGCCCGGAATCGGGTGGAGCATGGGCGTTTCGACTTCGAGGAAGCCGTTGCCCACCATGAACTCGCGCAGGGCGCTCACGGCCTTGCTGCGTGCGGTGAAGCGCACTCGCGCTGTCTCGTCGGTGATCAGGTCGACATAGCGCTGGCGGTACTTCTGCTCCTGGTCGGCCATGCCGTGGAACTTGTCGGGCAGCGGACGCAGGCTCTTGGTGAGCAGGCGCAGCTTCGTGACCTTGACCGACAGCTCGCCGGTCTTGGTCTTCATCAGCGTGCCTTCCGCACCGAGGATGTCGCCCAGGTCCCAGCGCTTGAACTCGGCATACGTTTCCTCGCCGACAGCGTCGCGCGTCACGTAGAGCTGGATGCGGCTGGTGGCGTCCTGCAGGGTGGCGAAGCTGGCCTTGCCCATCACGCGCTTGAGCATCATGCGGCCGGCCACGCTGACTTCGACAGCCTGCGCTTCGAGCGCTTCGGACTCGGTGGCGCTGTGCGCCTCGACGAGTGCGGCGGCGCGGTGGCCTGGCTTGAAATCGTTGGGGAACGCGACGCCCTTGCCCTCGGCCTGTGCCGTGCGCAGCAGCTTGAGTTTTTCGCGACGTTCGGCGATGAGCTGGTTTTCGTCGACGGGGGGCGGGGGAGGCGGGGAGTTCTTTTGATCGGACATGGGAGGCGGGTGGCGCGCAACCGGGAGCGTGCGCGGGGCTGGCATTTTAGCCGATCGGGTTCGAATAAAACCCGCCCCCAGCGCCCGTCAATCCTGCGGGATGAGCTACAAAAAGGATAGCGATCTATTCAGTGATGCCGGTGCGTGCGAGCAGATCGCTGACCAGCTCCAGTCGCATCAGCGGGCTGTCGAGCTCCATCAGGCGCTGCCGCAGCTCGAGCTGCATCGGCACCAGTTCGCACCAGCGGTTGGCCACCCAGCCGCAATCGTCGAAGCGGTAGGGCTCGGCGATGGGCAGCCGCACCGATCCGCCTTGCGCGCGGCGCCGCTCCTCGAGGGTGCCGACCAGGCGCTGCAACGCGGTGGACGTGTGCCGCAGGTCGTCGGGAATCTCGAGCGCGACGTCGTCGTTCACGGCCTCGACCTCGGCAACCCAGAGGCCGTGTTTCTGCAGCTCGTTGCTGCGAACGCGAAAACGCTGCGTGCCGATGCACTCGATCTGCAGCAGGCCGCTTTGCGGCGACTCGAACTCGCGGATCGTGGCCAGCGTGCCGATGGCGGCGAAGCTCTCGGCGTCGGCGCCGGCCTTGCGAACTTCGCTGCCGCTGGTGAGGCTCACCACGCCGAAGGGGGCGTCGGCCTTGCGGCACTTGCCGATCATGTCGAGATAGCGAACCTCGAAGATGCGCAATGGAAGAAGGCCGCCGGGAAAGAGCACCGTACCGAGCGGGAACAATGGCAGTGAATGCAAAAGGGGTTGTGTCGTCATCGAAAAGCCTTGCGTGGCTATCATCGCATTCCCCTCACGGCCGCGCCTCATGCTCTACCAGATTCCCTCGTTTCTTCTCGACGTGATCGTCGGTCTGCTCGGCGGCGCCTGCCTGCTGCGCCTGTACATGCAGTACCACCGGGTGCCCTTCGGCAACCCGCTCGGGCGCTTCGTGTTCGCCATCACCGACTGGATCGTGCTGCCGCTGCGGCGCATCGTGCCCGCGGTGAAGCGCTGGGACCTGGCCAGCCTGATCGCGGCATGGCTGCTGGTGATGCTGAAGTTCCTGCTGCTGTGGCTGCTGGTCGGCAACCTGGGGCGCATCGCGACCCTGCCGCTGGTGTCGCTGGTGGGATTGATGCAGCTGGCCATCTCGGGGCTGACCGCGCTGCTGGTGGTCTATGCGGTGCTGTCGTGGATTCCGGGTGCGTCGCCGATGCTGCTCGACCTGATCTCCCGCCTGGCCGAGCCGCTGGTGCGACCGTTCCGCCGCTTCATTCCGCTGATCGGCGGGGTCGATCTCTCGCCCCTGGCTGCGATCGTGGTGCTGCAGGTGATCGCGATCGTGCTGGGCAACCTGCTGGTGTTTGCTTATCAGCTGACCTTCTGAGTTCCTGAACCCCAAACAAAAGGGCCCGGATGCATCGCACCCGGGCCCTTTTGCCTTGATTGCCGTTCGTTCTTCAGCTCACAGCATCGGCCGGCTGGCGCAGCAGCATCGCCAGCGTGTTGGCGATCGTCTTGCGCAGTTCGCGGCGGTCGCTGATGAAGTCGATGGCGCCCTTGGTCTGCAGGAACTCGGCGCGCTGGAAGCCTTCGGGCAGCGTCACGCGCACGGTCGATTCGATCACGCGCGGGCCGGCGAAGCCGATCAGCGCCTTGGGCTCGGCGATCACCACGTCGCCCACGAAGGCGAAGCCGGCCGACACGCCGCCCATGGTCGGGTCGGTCAGCACGCTGATGTAGGGCAGACCCTTCTTCGCCAGGCGCGTGAGCGCGGCGTTCGTCTTGGCCATCTGCATCAGCGAGAGCAGGCCTTCCTGCATGCGCGCGCCGCCGGTGGCGGTGAAGCAGATGAACGGCACCTTCTGCTCGATGGCGGTCTCGACGCCGCGCACGAAGCGCTCGCCGACCACGCTGCCCATGGAGCCGCCCATGAACTCGAACTCGAAGCAGGCCACGACCACGCTGATGCTGTGCACCGAGCCGCCCATGACGACCAGCGCGTCGGTCTCGCCGGTGTTTTCCAGGGCTTCCTTCAGGCGCTCGGGGTACTTGCGGCTGTCCTTGAATTTCAGGGCGTCGACCGGCAGCACTTCCTGGCCGACTTCGTAGCGGCCCTCGGCGTCGAGGAACGCATCGAGCCGCGCGCGGGCGCCGATGCGGTGGTGATGGCTGCAGCTGGGGCAGACGTTCTGGTTGTGCTCGAGGTCGGTCTTGTACAGAACGGTCTCGCAGGCGGGGCACTTGATCCACAGGCCCTCGGGCACCTGGCGGCGCTCGGACGGGTCGGTTTGGGCGATCTTGGCGGGTAGCAGTTTTTCAAGCCAGCTCATGGGGGCTCCTTGTGTTGGCGGTGATTATCGACCAGCCGCGTTCTTGGCCGTCGCGGCGGGCAGGGCGTCGAGCGCCTCGCGGATGCCCGCGAGGAATTCGCGCACCGCCGGCACGACTTTTTCGCGGGGCTGGTCTTCGATGAGTTGAATGATCTTCGTGCCGATCACGACCGCATCGGCGGCCGACCCAATGGCCTGCGCCGTGCGCGCGTCGCGGATGCCGAAGCCCACGCCCACCGGAATGCTCACGTGCTCGCGGATGCGCGGGATCATCCGGCCGACGGCCTCGGTATCGAGGTGACCGGCGCCCGTCACGCCCTTGAGCGACACGTAGTAGACGTAGCCGCTGGCGATGCGCGCGACCTGCGCCATGCGCTCGTCGGTGCTGGTGGGGGCCAGCAGGAAGATCAGGTCGATGCCGGCGGCCTTGAGTTCGGCGGCGAAGTCCTCGCACTCTTCCGGCGGGTAGTCGACCACCAGCAGGCCGTCGACGCCGGCCGCGGCCGCATCGCGGATGAAGGACTTCTTGCCGTGCACGAGGTCGTAGCGCTCGACCGGGTTGGCGTAGCCCATCAGCACCACCGGCGTGGTCGTGTCGGCCTTGCGGAAGGCGGCGACGATGGCGAGCACCTGCTTCATGCCCACGCCAAGCGCCAGCGCGGCCTCGCCGGCCTTCTGGATCACGGGGCCGTCGGCCATGGGGTCGGAGAAGGGCACACCCAGCTCGATCACGTCGGCGCCGGCCTCGACCATGCCATGCATGAGATCGGGCGTGATGTCGGCGAAGGGGAAGCCCGCGGTCACGTACGGAATGAGGGCGCGGCGGCCTTCCTTCTTCAGGGCCTCGAAAGTGGCGGCAATGCGGCTCATCACTTGCCTCCCTTCACGCTCAGGCCGCGCATCGAGGGGCGGTCGTAGAAGTCGACGCCCGACAGGTCGGCGACGGTGCCGATGTCCTTGTCGCCGCGGCCCGAGAGGTTCACCAGGATCGACTGGTCGGGGCGCATGGTCTTCGCGAGCTTCAGCGCGTGGGCCACGGCGTGGCTGGATTCGAGCGCGGGAATGATGCCCTCCGTGCGGCACAGGTAGTGGAAGGCGTCCAGCGCCTCGGTGTCGGTGATGCCGACGTACTCGGCGCGGCCGATGTCGGCCAGGTACGCGTGCTCGGGGCCCACGCCGGGGTAGTCGAGGCCCGCGCTGATGCTGTGGGTTTCGGTGATCTGGCCGTCCTCGTTCTGCAGCAGGTAGGTGCGGTTGCCGTGCAACACGCCGGGGCTGCCGCGCAGGATGGAAGCCGAGTGCTTGCCGCTGTCGAGCCCTTCGCCTGCCGCCTCGACGCCGATCAGGCGCGTGCCCGCGAACGGGATGTAGGGGTGGAAGATGCCCATGGCGTTGCTGCCACCGCCCACGCAGGCGATCACCACGTCGGGCTGCTTGCCCTCGGCTTCGCCTGTGATGCCGTCGGCCGCGAGCATGGCCGGCATCTGCTCGATGCACTCGGTGCCGATCACGCTCTGGAAGTCGCGCACCATGGTCGGGTAGGGGTGCGGGCCGGCGACGGTGCCGATGATGTAGAAGGTGTTCTCGACGTTCGTGACCCAGTCGCGCATCGCTTCGTTGAGCGCGTCCTTCAGCGTCTTGCTGCCGGACTCGACGGGCACCACGGTCGCGCCGAGCAGGTTCATGCGGTAGACGTTGGGGCTCTGGCGCTTCACGTCCTGGCTGCCCATGTAGACCACGCACTCGAGGCCGTAGCGCGCGCAGATGGTGGCGGTAGCCACGCCGTGCTGGCCGGCGCCGGTCTCGGCGATGACGCGGGGCTTGCCCATGCGCCGCGCGAGCATCGCCTGGCCGATCACGTTGTTGATCTTGTGGGCGCCGGTGTGGTTCAGGTCTTCGCGCTTCAGGTAGATCTGCGCGCCGCCCATTTCGCGGCTGGTGCGCGCCGCGTGATAGATCGGCGAGGGACGGCCGACGAAGTGCTTGAGCTCGTAGTGGAATTCCGCGAGGAACGCCGGATCGTCCTTGAACTTGGCGTATGCATCGCGCAGTTCGTTGATCGCGTGGGTGAGCGTCTCGCTCGCGAAGGTGCCGCCGTAGTTGCCGAAGTGGCCGGTGGCATCGGGTTGCTGGTAGTCCTGGAATTGGCTTTGCATGGTTCTCGATCGGTGGGCCGCAGCCCGACAAACGATCGGCTGCGGCGGCTAACTGGAGAAGGACGCGTCGGCAGCCCTGACTGCTGCGACGAATTGCCGGATCTTTCCGGCGTCCTTGAGGCCCTTGTTCCCGGGACCGTCGATTTCGACGCCCGAGCTCACATCAACGGACAGCGTCTTGCAGCACGTCCGCAGGATGCGAATGCCATCGCCCACGTTTGCAGGTGTGAGCCCACCACTCAAGACGAGGTGAGCGTCGACGGCGGGTGGAAGAAGTGACCAATCGAATGCCTTGCCGCCACCGCCATAACCGTCGACATGCGCGTCGAGCAGGATGGCCTGGGCGTGGGAGTAATCGGACGCGTATTTTACGAGGTCGAAGCCGGCCCCGGCATCCCCCAGCGGAATGCGGGCGGCGCGCATGTAGCGGAAGCGGCCCGGGCCGGTGGCTTCCTCGCACTGCTGCGGCGTCTCTTCGCCGTGGAACTGCGCGATGGAGCCCTTCACCTGGGCGAGCGATGCTATGACTTTGGGAGCATCCTCGTTCACGAACAGCAGGACCGGCGTGATGAACGGCGGCAGGCGCGAGGCCAGTGCGGCCGCACGGTCGGCCGTCACCGCACGGGGGCTCTTCGGATACAGGACGAAGCCGATCGCGTCGGCTCCCGCTTCGATTGCCGCGTCGACATCGGCTTCACGGGTCAGGCCGCAGATCTTGATGCGGGTGCGGGGCAGGGGAGGCGCGCTCATGGCGGGCCATCATACGGAGCCCCGCCGGTCTGCAGCGTGGCTTCGTCCGGCAGACCCCACTTGGCGTCGTACAACGGGCCCATGAAATACAGGCCGTCGGCGGAGAAGGTGGGCGCGGCAATCTTGCGGCTGCGCGCCTCGAGCACTTCGGAGATCCATTCGGGCCGCTCGTCGCCGCGGCCGATGCGCACCAGGCAGCCCATCAGGTTGCGGATCATGTGGTGCAGGAAGGCGTCGGCCTCGAATTCGAAATGCCAGCGGCAGCGCTCGCCGCTGCCCACGCGCGTAATCTCGATGCGACGCAGGTCCTTGACCGGCGAGCGTGCCTGGCAGGCAGAGGCGCGGAACGAGCTGAAGTCGTGCTGGCCGATGAGCAGCGCGGCCGCCGCGCGCATCGCATCGCCGTCGAGCGGGTGCATCGACCAGCCGACCCTGCCCGAATCGAGGCTGGGCCGCACGGGCGACTGCGAGAGCACGTAGACGTAGCGACGCGCCAGGGCGCTGGCGCGGCAGTGGAATTCGTCGAGCACCGGGTGCGCCCACTGCACCGCGATGTCATCGGGCAGGAAGCGGTTGGTGCCACGCATCCAGGAGAAGGGCTCGCGCTTGACGGCGGTGTCGAAGTGCACCACCTGCATCAGCGCATGCACGCCTGCGTCGGTGCGGCCGGCGCACAGCGTGCGGATGGGCTGGTCGGCGAACTTCGAGAGGGCCGCCTCGAGCTTGTCCTGAACCGTGCGGCCGGAGGGCTGGCTCTGCCAGCCGTCGTACGCCTGGCCGTTGTACCGGATGCCTAGCGCCAGCCTCACGAATTCAGAAAGCCCGGGAAAAGCGGCAACGCTCGCTCAGCGCAGTTCCGCAAGGAGTTGACGGGCTTGCGACTTGAGATCGCCGGCGCTTTCGGCCTCGACTTCCTCGACCAGCGAGCGGGCGCCTTCGACGTCGCCGATGGCCTGCAGTTCGCGGGCCAGCGAGAGCTTGACGGCGTGCGGGCTGTCGTCGCCTTCGTCGTTCTGCGCGGCAGCCGTTGCCGCCGGCTTGGCGGTTTCGGCCGGACGGGCTGCCGGCAGGCCGGCCAGCGCGCTCATGTCGAACTCGATGAAGCCCGAGTCGGCCGGCAGCGCGTTGCGCAGCATGGCGGGGCGGGTGTTGTGCTCCGGATCGCTCAGGCTCAGCGAGCCGGGGAGCGTGTCGGCCGACAGGGCGCCGGGGGCGGTGTCGAAGTCGTTCTCGAGGTCGACGGGCGTCGCATGGGCGTGGCCGTTCGACAGCGGGGCGGCCGGGCGTGCCGTCGTCGGAGCAGGCGCGTAGGCCGACTTCGGCAGGCTGGCGCCGACGGGCGCGTGCTGCGGGGCAGGCGCCGGTGCCGGGGCGGGCGCCGGCGGGGTGGTCAAGTCGAGGTCGAAGTCCAGCGGTGCGACCGAGGGCACGAAGGCGGGCGGTGCCACGGCCACCGGAGGCGCCACCACCGGAGCAGGCGTTGCCGGCTTGGCGGCCGCCGCCAGGGCACCGGCGAAGGCAGCCGTTTCGGCGGCGCTGGCGCCACCGCTACCGCCGCTGCGGGGCGAGCCCGATTCGTACAGCGGGTTGCCCGGATCGAGGTCCTTGCCCATGTCGACCACGCGATTCCAGTCGGAACCCAGGCCGCCGGTCAGCTTGTGCACTTCGGTGGCGAGGCTTTCGTAGGCACGCACGTCGCGGCGCTTGGCGTGGATCTCGAGCAGCTTGAGGTGGATGGCGGTGCGATCGGGGTTCAGGCGCAGCGCCTCGCGCAGGATTTCCTCTGCCTGCAGGTCGCGGCCGTAGGCCAGGTACACGTCGGCCTCGGCAACCGGGTCGACATCGCCCGCGTCGAGCTGGCTCGGCGAGTACGACAGCGACGAGACGGTGGAGTCGCCGCGGTGCTTGGTGTCCACCGATTCGCCACCGCTGGCGCCGAAGAACGAATCCTTCGGGATGCGGCTTTCGAGGAACACGCTTTCGCTCATTTCCTCGCGACGGCGGCCCAGCACGCGGTACAGCAGGAAGCCGACCAGCAGCGCGATCAGCGCGGCACCCGCCAGCATCAGCGGGTTGTCCATCAGCTCTTCGAGGAAGGTGGGCTCCGGCGGCGGGGGCGGCGGAGCTGCCTTCTTCACGGCGGGCTTCGGCGCGGCGGCAGCTGCGGCGCTCGCTGCCGCAGCTGCGGGAGCAGCAGTGGCGTCTGCAGCCACCGGCGGCGTGCCGGCAGGCGCGGCTTGCGCATCGGCTGCAGGGGTGGCCGCGGCAGCGGGAGCTGCCTGGGTGGCTTCGGGTGTCGGCGGGGTGCTGGGCGCGGCTGCAGCCGGAGCGGCGGGAGCCGCTGCAGGTGCCGCCGCAGCAGCGGGTGCTGGTGCTGGTGCGGCGACCGGAGCAGCTGCTGCAGGCGCGGGAGCCGGTGCGGGGCTCGCGGCCGGAGGCGCGACCGTCGCGCTGGTGTTGGGGGCCGGAACCGGGATGCCCGGCGTTGCCGGAGCCGGTGCAGCGGCGGGTGCGGCCGCGGAAGAGCCGGTGCCCGTTGCCGTCTTGAGCTTGTTCAGCTCGCTGATGTTCTTCGACAGTTCCGCGACGCGGTTGCTGCTGTCCTGCGCCTGGCGGTTCTGCGCGACCTTCTCGTCGGCGGCGCGGGTGGCCGCATTGCCTTGGGAGATCGTGAGCTTGTCGGGCGAGCTGGCCGCTGCATTGCGGTCTTCGACGTTGGCCTGCACCTTGCCCGAGGCCTTGCGGCCCGCTGCTGCGACGTTCGAGGTCGGAGCGTTGTCGGCCAGACGCTGGCGGTAAGAGCCGAAGTCGCGGCTTTGCGCGGTGATCGTGCGGCGGGCTTCGGCCGGCGGAACGGCGGATGCCTCGGCGGAGCTCGGCAGATCGAGCACCGCACCGGCACGCATGCGGTTGACGTTGCCGCCGACGAAGGCGTCGGGGTTGGCCATGAGCAGCGCGACCAGCATCTGGTCGAGCGACACGTCGGCCGGCTTGTAGGTGGCCGCGATCTTGCCGGCGGTATCACCGCGCTGCACCGTGACCTGTTCGCCGCCGCCAGCACTGCGAGCGGGGGCTGCAGCGGTGACAGGGGCGGGTGCCGCAGCTGCGGGTGCCGGGGAAGGTGCCGGTGCCGGGGCTGCAGCCGCAGGCGCGGCCACCACGGGGGCGCGTTCGCGGCGAGCGCGGGCCGCGGGGGCCGTGCGTTCGACCGGAGTCGCGATCTGGGGGGAAATGGGGGCGGCCGGCGTGCTGGTCGCCGCCTGGCGCGTGGCCGGCGGATCGAGCAGCACCGTGTAGTCGCGCACGATGCGGCCGGAGGCGCCGTTGGCTTCGAGCAGCAGGTCGATGAACGGATCGTTCAGCGGGCGGTTGCCGCTCAGGCGCACCACGTACTGGCCGCCGGCGCGGCGCTGCAGCGTCGCCTTGACGTCGCTGAGCGCCGAGTTGTACGGGACACCCGCGTTCCTGAAAGCCTCGGCCGTGGCGATGTTGATCTTCAGGCCTTCCGCTTCGTTGGCGGCCATCTCGGTCACATCGATCTCGGCCCGCAAGGGTTCGCCGAGGGCCGACTGCACCTTCAGCTGGCCCAGCGTGAAGGCGCTGGCATCGGTGCTCGCGAGGCCCAGGGCCACGGCTGCCGCCGCGCCGAGAATGGAAAGGCGCCAACCGTTCGACGGAAGAGGCGGGCGAGCGGCCGATGGGCTGGCCGCAGGCAACAGATGTCTTGTCATGCTGATAGGGGGCGGCTCAGGCCCGGAATTTGTAAGAGGACGTTAGCATCATCACTGGGCACTGACAAGGCAATGCGCTTGTTCTACCCAGTGCGCGCATACTTACGCACACATCTTCTGTTGCCAGATGGCAACAATTCGTGTTTCAAAAGGGCCTGAGCAACCCGCATCAGGCTTCGAGCAGGATGCGCAGCATGCGGCGCAGCGGTTCCGCGGCACCCCACAGCAGCTGGTCGCCGATGGTGAAGGCGCCCACGTACTCCGGCCCCATCGCCAGCTTGCGGATGCGACCGACCGGGATGTCCATGGTGCCCGTGACGGCCACCGGCGTCAGGTCCTTCACCGTGGCTTCGCGCGTGTTCGGCACGACCTTGGCCCAGGGGTTGTCGGCGGCGATCATCGCCTCGATGTCGGCCACCGGCACGTCCTTCTTGAGCTTGAAGGTCAGGGCCTGGCTGTGGCAGCGCATCGCGCCGATGCGTACGCAGAAGCCGTCGACCGGCACGGCGGCGGTGCCGAAGCCCGCGCCCTGGCCGAGGATCTTGTTGGTCTCGGCGCCGCCCTTCCACTCTTCCTTGGACATGCCGTCGCCCAGGTCCTTGTCGATCCAGGGGATCAGCGAACCGCCCAGCGGTGCGCCGAAGTTGGCCGTCTCGGCGGCGCTGAGGGTCTGCTGCTTGTGCAGCACCTTGCGGTCGATCTCGAGGATGGCCGACTTCGGGTCGTCCAGCAGGGCACGCACTTCGGCGTTGAGGGTGCCGAACTGGGTCAGCAGCTCGCGCATGTGCTGCGCGCCGCCGCCCGAGGCAGCCTGGTAGGTCATGCTGGTCATCCACTCGACCAGGCCGGCCTTGTAGAGGGCGCCGACGCCCATGAGCATGCAGCTCACGGTGCAGTTGCCGCCGATCCAGTTCTTGCCGCCCTTGGCGAGCGCGTTCTCGATCACCGGCAGGTTGACGGGGTCGAGCACGATGATCGCGTCGTCCTTCATGCGCAGGGTGGAGGCGGCGTCGATCCAGTGCCCGTTCCAGCCGGCGGCGCGCAGCTTGGGGAACACCTCGCTGGTGTAGTCGCCGCCCTGGCAGGTGATGACGATGTCGCACTTCTTCAGCGCCTCGATGTCGTTCGCATCCTTCAGCGCGGTTTCGTTCTTGGCCATGGCCGGGGCCTTGCCGCCGGCGTTGGAGGTCGAGAAGAAGACCGGCTCGATGAGACCGAAGTCGCCTTCGGCCTGCATGCGGTCCATCAGGACCGAGCCGACCATGCCGCGCCAGCCAACGAGGCCGACCAGAGGTTGAGATGCGTTCGCCATTTCAGTTTGCCCTTATGAAAAAAAGAAAAGTTGTCTTTTTTGCGCCCGACTCGTCGAGCCGGGGAGGGGCGTGACGAAGCGGGCTGCGGTTAGCCGGTAATCGTCTTTTTGGTGATTGCTGCAACGACCGCGTCGCCCATCTCGCGGGTGCCGACGCGCTTGGTACCTTCAGACCAGATATCGCCCGTGCGCAGCCCGGAGGCGAGCACGTTCTTGACCGCCGACTCGATACGGTCGGCAGCTTCGGGCTGGTTGAGTGAGAAACGGAGCATCATGGCAGCGGACAGGATTGTAGCCAAAGGATTGGCAACCCCTTTGCCGGCAATGTCGGGCGCGCTGCCGTGGCTGGGCTCGTACAGGCCCTGGTTGCTCGAATTGAGCGATGCCGAGGGCAGCATGCCGATGGAGCCGGTGAGCATCGCGGCCTCGTCCGAGAGGATGTCGCCGAACATGTTGCCGGTGACCACCACGTCGAACTTCTTGGGTGCCTTCACGAGCTGCATGGCCGCGTTGTCGACCAGCATGTGGTCGAGTTCGACGTCCGGATATTCCTTCGCGATGTCGAGCATCACGTCTTTCCACAGCTGCGAGGTTTCCAGCACGTTGTTCTTGTCCACGCTGGTCACGCGCTTGCTGCGCTTGCGGGCGGCCTCGAAGGCGACGCGGGCGATGCGCTCGATCTCGGGGCGCGAGTAGCGCATCGTGTCGAACGCTTCTTCGGCACCGGGGAAGTGCCCGTCGACAGCGGTGCGGCGGCCGCGCGGCTGGCCGAAATAGATGTCGCCGGTCAGCTCGCGGATGATCAGGATGTCCAGGCCCGCGATCAGCTCGGGCTTGAGGCTCGAGGCACCCACCAGCTCCTCGTAGCAGATGGCCGGGCGGAAGTTGGCGAACAGGCCCAGGTTCTTGCGCAGCCCCAGGATGGCCTGCTCGGGCCGCAGAGGGCGGTCGAGCTTGTCGTACTTCCAGTCGCCGACGGCGCCGAAGAGCACCGCGTCCGCTTCCTTGGCGAGCTTGAGCGTGGATTCCGGCAGCGGATGGCCGTGCGCCTCGTAGGCCGCGCCGCCGACCAGCGCCGATTCCGTCTCGAACTTCAGGTCGAGCACGTCGAGCACCTTGACGGCTTCCGCCACGATTTCGGTGCCGATGCCGTCACCCGGGAGAACTGCGATTTTCATAAGTTGGTCTGAGGTTTCTTGAAAACGGATATGCGCGCGATCGATCAGGAGATCATCGTATGCGCGAGCCACGGCTTCTGAGCCAGGCGCTCGGCCTCGAAGGCCTTGATCTTGTCCTTGTGGCGCAGCGTGAGGCCGATGTCGTCCAGGCCGTTGAGCAGGCAGTACTTGCGGAAGGCCTGCACGTCGAACGCGAATTCCTGGCCGTCGGGCTTCACGACCACCTGGCGCTCCAGGTCGATGGTCAGCGTGTAGCCCGGGAAGGCGAAGGTCTCGTCGAACAGCTGGGCCACCTGCGCCGCGGGCAGCACGATCGGCAGCAGGCCGTTCTTGAAGCTGTTGTTGAAGAAGATGTCGGCGTAGCTCGGCGCGATGATCGCGCGGAAGCCGTACTGGTCGAGCGCCCACGGCGCATGCTCGCGCGACGAGCCGCAGCCGAAGTTCTGGCGCGCCAGCAGGATCGATGCACCCGCGTAGCGCGGCTGGTTCAGCACGAAGTCGGGGTTCGGCTTGCGGCTGGCCGGGTCCTGGCCGGGCAGGCCCGGGTCGAGGTAGCGCCACTCGTCGAACAGGTTCACGCCGAAGCCGGTCTTCTTGATCGACTTGAGGAACTGCTTCGGGATGATCGCGTCGGTGTCGACGTTCTCGCGGTCCATCGGGGCCACGAGGCCCTTGTGCACGGTGAATTGCTTCATGGGGATCTCTTTTCTTCTGTTCAGGCGAAGGTGCGCACGTCGACGAAATGGCCGTGCACCGCGGCGGCCGCGGCCATGGCCGGGCTCACGAGGTGGGTGCGGCCACCGGCGCCCTGGCGGCCTTCGAAGTTGCGGTTGCTGGTCGATGCGCAGCGCTCGCCGGGTTCCAGGCGGTCGGCGTTCATCGCCAGGCACATCGAGCAGCCGGGCTCGCGCCATTCGAAGCCCGCGGCCTTGAAGATCTGGTCGAGCCCTTCGCGCTCGGCCTGTTCCTTCACCACGCCCGAGCCGGGCACGACCATCGCGAGCTTCACGTTCTTCGCGACCTTCTGGCCGAGCTTCTTCACCACGGCGGCGGCTTCGCGCATGTCCTCGATGCGGCTGTTGGTGCACGAGCCGATGAACACCTTGTCGATGAAGATGTCGTTCATGGCCTTGTTGGGCTCCAGGCCCATGTAGACCAGCGCGCGCTCGATGGCGCCGCGCTTGTTGGCGTCCTTTTCCTTGTCGGGATCGGGCACGCGGCCGTTGATCTCTACCACCATCTCGGGCGAGGTGCCCCAGGTCACCTGCGGCTGGATCTGCGTCGCGTCGAGTTCGACCACGGCGTCGAACTTCGCGCCCGCATCGGACTGCAGCGTGCGCCAGTAGGTCACGGCCTGGTCCCATTCCACGCCGGTGGGCGCGAGCGGGCGGCCCTTCACGTAGCTGATGGTCTTCTCGTCGACCGCCACCAGCCCGGCGCGCGCGCCGGCCTCGATGGCCATGTTGCAGACCGTCATGCGGCCTTCCATGCTCAGGTCGCGAATGGCCGAGCCCGCGAACTCGATGGTGTAGCCCGTGCCGCCGGCCGTGCCGATCTTGCCGATGATGGCCAGCACGATGTCCTTGGCCGTGCAGCCCAGCGGCAGCTTGCCCTCGACCTTCACGAGCATGTTCTTGGCCTTCTTGCCCAGCAGCGTCTGCGTGGCCATCACGTGCTCGACCTCGCTGGTGCCGATGCCGTGCGCGAGCGCGCCGAACGCGCCGTGCGTGGAGGTGTGCGAGTCGCCGCACACGACAGTCATGCCCGGCAGCGTCGCGCCCGACTCGGGGCCGATCACGTGCACGATGCCCTGGCGCTTGCTCAGGAAGGGGAAGAACGCGGCGGCGCCGAATTCGGCGATGTTGTGGTCGAGCGTGGTGACCTGTTCCTTGCTGGTCGGGTCGGCGATGCCTTCGTAGCCGCGCTCCCAGCCGGTGGTGGGCGTGTTGTGGTCGGCGGTGGCCACCACCGAGCTGATGCGCCACAGCTTGCGGCCGGCCTCGCGCAGGCCTTCGAATGCCTGCGGGCTGGTCACTTCGTGTACCAGGTGGCGGTCGATGTAGAGGATCGCGGTGCCGTCTTCCTCGGTGTGGACGACGTGTTCGTCCCAGATCTTGTCGTAGAGCGTGCGTGCCATGTCGGTCTCTGTCTTTCGTGGGGAAATGGAATTGTCTGTCGTTGCGGCCTAGGCCGCGAGCTGTTCGCCGGCATCCGCGGCCGCGTGCAGGTGATTCACCAGCGAGCGCGCCGCCACGGGCAGGGTGGAGAAGTCGCGCGCCACCAGCCTGATCTCGCGCGCGGCCCAGGCGTCGTTGAGCGCGACGCTCGCGAGGCCGTGGCCGATGCCGTTGCGCATGAGCTCGAAGGCGCGCTGCGGCATCACGCCGATGCCCAGGCCGTTCTCGATCATGCGGCACATGGCGTCCAGGCCCGTCACGTGGATGCGCAGCTTGATGCTGCGGCCCGCGTCCAGCGCGGCCTCGTGCATCGCGACGTAGATGGAGCTGTTGGTGTGCAGGCCGACGTGGTCGAAGTCGAGCGAATCGACGAAGTCGATGCTGCCCTGCGCCGCCAGCGCGTGCCCCGTGGGCACGATCAGGGCGAGCCGGTCGTGCCGGTACGAGAGGCTCTGCAGTTCGCCCGCACCGCCGGCCACGTGGCACACGCCGAGGTCGGCCGCGCCTTCCTGCACCGCGCGGATCACTTCGCTGCTCAGGTGTTCTTCAAGATCGATCTTGATGGCCTCGTGGGCGCGCGTGAACACGCCCAGGTCTTCCGGCAGGAACTGCACGATCGCCGAGATGTTGGCGTGCACCCGCACGTGGCCGCGCACGCCGTCGGCGTATTCGCTGAGCTCGCCCTGCATCTTCTCGAGGCTGTAGAGCACCGAGCGCGCGTGGTGCAGCAGGCTTTCCCCGGCGGGCGTGAGGTCGACGCCGCGCGCATGGCGGTAGAGCAGGGTGGTGCCGAGCGTGGCCTCGAGGTCCGACAGCCGCTTGCTGATGGCCGAGGCCGCGATGAATTCGCGCTCCGCCGCGCGCCCGATGCTGCCCAGTTCGCAGACGGCCACGAACAACTGCAGCGACGTGAGGTCGATGCGGCGGGCGAAGTTGCGTTCGGACGTGCTCATGGGGTTGCGGGGAGTCATCGCGTTTTGCGATGAGGTCGCTATTTTCCCCTTGTTTTTGGGCAGCATCCATCGCGATGCGCGATGGCATCGTTGCCAGGTGGCGACGGGATGTCGTTGAGGGCGCCTGCCCGCCTACCGCGCGGCGGCGAGCGCTTCGCCGGTGCCGGGCCCTGTATGCGTCTTCCAGGTTTCCAGCGGCAGCCTCCACAAGGGCGGCATCTGCGAGAACGGAGGCACGGTATGAACCAGCTTGGCCAGGGCGAGCCGGCTGTCGGTGCCGATCTTGCTGAAGATCGCCTTCAGGTGCGCCTTGACGGTGTCCAGGCTGACGCTCATGGCGGTGGCGATGGCCTCGTTCGAGTTGCCCTGGGCAATCCACACGGCAACCTCGACCTGGCGTTGCGTCAGTTCCGGAAAGGCGTAGCGCAGGCGGTCGGCCGCGGGGAGCTTGTCGACGGTGCGCTGCTGGGCCTGGCGGTAGGCCCGCAGCACATGCCCCCGGTAGACCTGGAGCCGGTCGCGCTCCGCATCGCTGTAGGCCGGCCGCCCGACGACGCGGTGCGCGCTCAGGTCCAGCGAGTACTCGCCGTGCAGCATCAGCACGCCCATGATGCGGTGGGCGTTCGACGGCAGGAACACCTCGCGGGCCATGGGCAGCGCCATGAATTCCTCGTCGGTGAAGACGTCCGACTCGCGCACCGCGCGCTCGCCGTAGAAGGCCGGGTCCTTCTGCCAGAAAGGGTGGCTGCCCGCGTGGCGCGCATAGGCCTGGAAAGCAGTCGCGCGGCGGGCCGGGTCGTCTTCCACCGACAGCAATGCGCGCAGCTCGCCGCTGCGGTGGTGCACCTCCGTCCAGCCGACCACGTCGGAGTCCGTCAGGCGGACAACGCCTTCGAAGAGGAGGGGAGGCAGCGTCAGCAGATCGGGCTCGGCCTCGTAGAGGCGAACGATCTCCTGCAGAAGGATCGGGTCGGTGTTCATGACTACTCTTTCGGGTAATTGAATCGTCCTGTTGCAAATCTTACAGTGCCTCCTCCATGTCTCCGGAAAGCAGGTATTGCCATCGCGGGCAGTACCTCCGCCGAGCGGTATTCCGCGAGACGCGGCTGCGGCCATGCAGCCGAATGCACCAAAACAATACGGGATCAACAGGATGAATCGCACTTTCAGGGTCGTGTGGAACCGGCGGCTGGGCGTCTGGCAGGCTGTCTCGGAACTGGCGGTGTCCGCCGTCAAGGGCGCTGCCGTGGATGGGGGCCGTGCTACGGCGAGTGCGGTGCTGGCGCTGTCGTTGGGCCTCGCCGCGCCGTTTGCGCATGCGGCCGACGTGCTCCTCGTCGGTACCGGCGGCGTGGGCGGCGGTGACGGCGGCAACGGAAGCATCAGCGGCGGCAATGGCGGGCAGGACTTCTACCTGGGGGGCTATGGCGGCGCCGGCTTCGTTCCCGCTCCGACGCAGACCCTCGCGAGCCCGGCCAGTGGCAGCAGCCTCCTGCCAACCTATGAATACGTCGGGATCGGGGGCGGCGCCGGTGGCGGGGACGGGGCCAACCTGGGCGGCATCCGCGGAGGGGACGGGGGCGCGGGTGTGCTCGATCTCAACGCGACGACCCTGAACGTCACCAACACGCTGCTGATCGGCGGCGCCGGTGGCGGAGGGGGTTCCGGGGGCGCCGGCTCCACGCGCGGCGGCAACGGCGGCACGGGCGGCAGCGGAACTCTCACGGCCACCGGTGGCGCGACCATCACGGTTGGCACGCAGCTCTACATCGGCGGTCTGGGCGGCACGGGCGGCAACTGCGGCTGCTCCGGCGACGGCGGTGCGGGTGGTGCGGGCGTGCTCAATCTCGGTGGCGGCAGCACGCTGAACCTGACAGGCGCCGCCTTCACCATCAACGGAGGCGGCACGCTCAACATCGGCAACGCGACGGCCAACGGCACGACCTCCGGCGTCGTCACCGGGCTGGCCGGCAGCATCAACAACGCGGGCAGGATCAACTTCAACCAGTCCGACGCCAGCTACACCTTCGGCACGGCCATCGCCGGCACCGGCACGGTGGCGCAGAACGGCAGCGGCATCACCGTCCTGTCCGGCGCGAACACCTATTCGGGCGGCACGCTCGTCAATGCCGGCCTGATCAACTTCAGCAACGGCGCCAACCTCGGCACCGGCAACATCACCCTGAACGGCGGTGGCCTGCAATGGGCCGCGGCGAACACCACGGACATCTCCGGCCGGTTGAACGCGCTGGGCGCAAACGGCGGCACCTTCGACACCAACGGCAACAACGTGACGCTGGCGAGCGGCATCAGCGGTACGGGCGGCCTGACGAAGACCGGTGCCGGCACCCTGACGCTGACGAGCGCGAACACCTACACGGGCGAGACCATCGTCGGCAACGGCACGCTGCAGCTGGCCGGCGCAGGCACGCTGGCCGGGGCGACGGGTGTCTCGCTGACAGGCGCCAGCGCGGTGTTCGATCTGTCGACCGGCATCAGCCAGTCGGTGGCGCATCTGTCGGGCGTGGCGGGCAGCGTGGTGGCGCTCGGCGCCAACTCCCTCACCCTGACCGACAACACGTCGCAGACCTTCGGCGGCAGCCTGACCGGCACCGGCGGCTCGCTGGTCAAGCAAGGCACCGGCACGCTGACGCTCTCGGGCGCCAGCACCTACAGCGGCGGCACCGCGCTGCGCCAGGGGCGCCTGAACCTCGGCAACAGCCAGGCGCTGGGCACCGGCACGCTGTCGATGGACGACGACACCACCCTGGGCTTCAGCGCAGACGGGCTGACGATCGCCAACGCGATCCGGCTCACGGGCAGCACCGATCCGGTCATCGACACCGGCGCGTTCAACGCGACCCTGAGCGGGGCCATCAGCGGTGGCGGCTTCATCACGAAGGAAGGCACGGGCACGCTGACGCTGTCCGGCGCAAACGACTACACCGGCGCCACCAACGTCGCGCAGGGCACACTCAAGGCGGGCGCCGCCAACACTTTCAGCGCGGCTTCCGCACACAGCGTGGCCTCGGGCGCCACGCTGGACCTCGCGGGGTTCAACCAGACAGTCGCTTCGCTGGCCAACAGCGGCACCGTCTCGCTCGTGGGCGCGACTGCGGGCACCACGCTCACGGTGACAGGCGCATACGTCGGCAACAACGGCGTGCTCAGGCTAGGCGCCGTGCTCAACGGCACGGGTCCATCGGACCGCCTGGTGCTCGACGGCGCCACCGCCTCCGCCAGCGGCAGGACGACGGTGCAGATCACCAACCTCGGCGGCCTGGGCGCGCTCACCAGCGGCAACGGCATCGAGGTGGTCACCGCGAAGAACGGCGCCACCACGACGGCCCAGACTACCAAGGACGCGTTCAGCCTGGCCAACGGCCATGTGGATGCCGGCGCCTACGAGTACCGCCTGTACGCCGCCGATGCCAGCGGTGCGGGCGAGAACTGGTACCTGCGCTCGAGCACCACCGTGCCGCCCGCGGCTCCCACGCCCTCCACGCCCGTGATCACCTATCGCGCCGAAGCCTCGCTCTATTCCGCGCTCCCCGGCCAGCTGCGCCAAGGCAACCTCGCGATGCTGGGTGACCTGCGCAAGCGCGTGGGCGACGACGACGTGAAGGGCGCAGCGACCACCCCGACCGGCTCCGATCGCCGCGCCTGGGCCCGCGTGCTCTCCACCGACATCGACATCCAGCAGGGCGGCGCGGTATCGCCGTCGAGCAAGGGCCGTCTCACCGGCTTCCAGGCCGGCACCGACCTGCTGGCCATGCCCAACTGGCGCGCGGGCGTCTACGTCGGCCAGCTCGACGGCGACTCCAGCGTGCGAGGCTTTGCCAGCGGCATCCAGAACCTGGGCGTGGGCCGCAACGACCTGCGCAGCCAGTACCTGGGCGTGTACGGCACCTACACCAGCGACAGCGG